>CAJTYD010000009.1 GCA_910583775.1 uncultured Muribaculaceae bacterium
ATACAGGAACTTGCCCTCTTCGGCCTTGAACTGCTGTCCTTTGATTTCTACGATAGCGTACATTTAAACTATTGAATTATAAATAAATCCGTTGGGCGGAGGCGTGTCGTTGCCTCACTTAATCAAGCCTTGGCGGGTAAAACTCTGCAAAATTACAAAAAATCGTCATAACTGCAAAATAATTATGCGGCGAATTTGGCTGTTTGAGAATAAAATGTTAATTTTGCAACGCTTTTCAAGAAAAGCTCCCTCGGCGGAGAGAGCCGCGGACACGGCTTTTTGAAGAAAAGTCTTATTTTTAATCATTTAAATCTCTCAAGACATGCATCTTTCAGCAGAAGAAAAAAAACAGATTTTCGAGACCTACGGTCAGGGCCCCACAGATACAGGTAGCCCCGAAAGCCAGATCGCTCTTTTCTCAAAGCGTATCGCTCACCTCACAGAGCATCTGAAAAAGAACCACAAGGATTATACAACAGCCCGCGCGCTTAAGTCGCTTGTAGGACAGCGCCGCAGCCTGCTCGACTATCTGATCCGCAAAGATATCAACCGTTATCGTGCGATCATCGCGAAGAAAGAACTTGGTATCAGAAAGTAATTTCTTTTCGAAAAAATCAGGAAGCGCCTTCACGGCGCTTTTTTTATATCCCTGACGGAGTTTGCATTTAAGGGGAGTATTTTTTACTTTTGCAGAAAGAATTTAGGAGTAAGCGCTAAGAGTATGTTTGAATTTAAACCGATTTTAACTTTTAGAGAATGTAATGGAAAATCTTGAAATCACTACAGATGATCTTTCCGGTGATTTAAGCCAAGTTCCGGCAGTCGAAAACGAGAGTTTTCTCCTTTCTCAACTTGCTTGAACCCCTCAAAAGTCTCTATCTGTATTAATTCCATTTAAATTCAAACACACTCTAAACAGAATTGAGTTAAAATCTGTTTAAGAAAATAAATATGTTGAAAAAAGGGAGAAAAACACTTGAGAAATTACCTCCGTGGATTCTCACGGCGGTCACGACGGCGGTTATCCTCTGGCTTACGCTCTCGCCGAAGCCTCTGGGAGATGTCTCTCCTATGCTTTTCCCCGGCTTCGACAAAGTGGCTCATGCAATGATGTTCGGATTCCTGACCCTGATGGTTCTGCTTGACAGATGCAGGTATATCGGATGGAAAAGACTGAAATGGGGTTTTATCATTATCGCGGTAGCGGGTGTATGCCTCTTGGGAGTGGTGATAGAATTTCTTCAGAAAGACATGGAGTTGGGCCGATCGTTTGAGGGGGGAGATATTATCGCCGACTCAAGCGGTTCCATAATATTTGCTTTGATTTGGATTTTACTTTCATCTGATGGCTTCAGAAAACGATAAAAACAATATAAATATAGATGATATAAAGGGAAAGAAAGAGGGAACTCCTTCTTCCGGGTCGACTCCGTCTTCAAAAAAAGAGAAGCCGGCAAAAAAGCACCTGATAAAGACTGTCTGGCTGAGGCGCACGCTAAAGACGCTGATGTGGATGGTAATAGCGGTGTTGCTGTTGCCTGTTCTGCTTTACATTCCGCCGATTCAGACGTTTGTCAAGAACATCGCATGCAATGTGGTAAAGAAATCGACCGGCATGGATGTCTCCATCGACGCGTTCCGTCTGAAATTCCCGGTTAAGGTAAGTCTGGAGGGTGTCACGGTGCTCGACCAGCACGGCGATACTATGGTGCGCGCGCGCGAGGCCCTGGTGGATGTGCGTCCTCTTCCACTTCTGAAACTCGATGTCCGGCTCAAGAAGCTGTTGCTCAGGCAGGGATATTACCGGATGGTCTCGGCCGACTCGTCGATGGTGATGAAGATACGCGCCGGGCTGCTCGAAGCCGACGACAAAAGCTATGCCGATATCGGAAAGAGCGAGATAGCGCTCAACAGGGCGCTGCTTCGCGACGGTGACGTGCAGCTCTACATGAACGTCTGGAAGAAAAAGCCGGTTCCCGAGGACACCGTGAAATCTACGCCTTTCCTCATCCGCGCCAACGATATCCGTCTCGAGAACTTCACCTTCGGAATGTCAATGCTTCCGACGATCGACACGCTTAGGCTGAAGTCGAAAAATGTAGCGCTAAAGGGCGGAGTCATCGACTTGCGCAAGAACAGTATCGGCTGGAAGCTCGCCGCCATGAGCGACGGCGAGGCCACTTATCTCACCCCTACGCCTGAATATATAGCCGCCCATCCGGCGCCTCCTTCGGAACCCTCTTCCGGACCGCCGATGGTGATAAAGGGAGATTCGCTCTCGCTTGAGGGATTCAAAGCGCTATACGCCGTGAAGGGAGCGAAGCCATTGCCCGGTTTCGACGCCTCTTATATATCCGTCTCTGACGTGACCCTGGCGATGAAGGATTTCTATAACGAATCCTCGACCGTGAGACTGCCCCTCACAAAGATCGAGGCCCGGGAACGCAGCGGTCTGCAGATAACGCAGGGTAAAGGTCTCGTATCGGTCGATTCGATGGGTCTCGGCCTCGATAACCTGAATATAACCACCGTCTATTCACGGCTTTCTGCCACAGCCAGGGTTCCGTTCGCGATGATGGAGCTCAAGCCTTCGTCGCCCATGAATGTCAGCGCCAAAGCGTTACTCGGTCTTCCCGACATAGAGGCCTTCATGCCGGCGGTGAAGGAATATACTTCAAAAATGCCGGCGAGGAATCCTCTTGACCTGGCACTGGAGGCCAACGGCTCGCTGGCGCGGCTTGAGATTCCGGTGTTGAACGTGGCCTTACGCGATATCATCACCCTGAAAGCCAATGGATATGCCGAAAATCCTCTCGACATAAAGAAGATGCTGGCTCATGTAGATTTTGACGGCGAACTTTCCGACCCGCGTGTGATCGACAGTTTCACCGGCCAGTCGGGCATCAGTGTGCCGGCATTCACAATCAGCGGAGAGGCCGGGGCCGACAGGGAGAACTATTCGGCTGATTTCAGGCTCCTCAGTGAGGCCGGAGACGTAGCGGCAAAAGGGCATGTGAGCCTTAACTCCGAGAATTATAACATAGACGCCGGCCTCACCGGAGTTGACGTGGCCCGCTTCGCTCCGACTGCGGGGATTGGACGCGTCTCCGCCGATGTCAAAATGAAGGGAGCCGGATTCAATCCGCTGAGCGGCAACGCCGTGACCTACGCGGAGATTCTGGTGAAAAGCATCGAATACAACAGGATTCCGCTTAGCGACATCCGTGCCACCATAAACCTGGATCACGCCGGGAATCTCGAGCTTTATGCAGTATCTGCCAACCGTGGACTCGATTTCGACATCGAGGGGAACGGGCGCATACTTCACGACGACTATACGTTCGATATCAGCGCCCGTCTCCGCGACCTCGACCTCAAGGCCCTCGGCCTGAGCAAGACGATGAACAGCGGAAAGGGTAACATCTATCTCGCCGGCACGGCGAGTCCGGCCCGCTGGCTCTATGACGCCGACCTCAGGCTTGCCGACTTCGACTGGAATCTCGAGAATTCTTACATCCATCTGCCCGACGGCCTGACGGCGCATCTCACGGCAACAGAGAATGCCACGGCCGCCACAGTAGACTCCCGGCTGACGACGCTGAGCTTCAACAGCCCGTCCGGACTGAAGCCTATAGTCGATGCCTTCTCCGGGGTCGCCGCCGAACTGACCAGACAGATCGAGGCCCGCAATCTCGCCTTCGACGAGCTGAGCAAGGGGATGCCCGTGTTCCATCTGGGCCTTACGGCTTCCGGCCGTGGACTCGTGAACCAGTTCCTCGTTCCGCAGGGCATGAGCATCGACACCCTTTTCGTGAACTTCGACAAAGACTCGATCTTCCACGGCGACATGGGAGTGAGGAGGTTTGTCTCGCAGTCGCTCAAGATCGACACGGTGAACGTCGCGCTTAAGGAACGCCGAAACCTGCTCGACTACCGCGTCCATGTCGGCAACCGTCCCGGCACGCTCGACGAATTCGCCAGTGTGAACCTTAACGGGTATCTCGGCGAGAACCGCTTCGGCGCCTTCCTCCGCCAGCAGAACATAAAGGGGGAGACCGGCTACCGCCTTGGTCTGACAGCAGCCATGCAGGACTCGACTCTGACCATGCATTTCACGCCGTTGAAATCCACCATCGCCTATATGCCCTGGAAGCTCAATGACGATAACTTCATAGACTATAACTTCCACACGCGCATAATCCAGGCCGACCTTCAGGCGTCGAGCTCCGAAAGCTCGATCCTCGTTCGCACCGAACCCTATAAGGACGGTCGGAATGAGCTTCATCTCAGGCTCGACAATATCCGGATCCACGACTTTCTCAACATGTGGGCCCTTGCACCGCCCGTGGCCGGTTCGGTAAATTCAGACATACGTGTTTTCTATGACGGGCAGGCTTTCTATGGCAAAGGAGATCTGGGAGTCCGCGACCTGACCTACGATAAGTCGAGATTAGGAGACTTCGACATGAATCTGAAGGCCGGGGTCAGATTTGACGGCACAACCGGAGTTATGGCCGACATGAAGGTCAACGGCATTCCGGCGCTGTCGGCATTTGTCGGGCTCCGCACTGATTCGGCCGGCATCACTCCCGACAGCATAGGCCTGAGCCTGACTAAATTCCCTCTCAAGATCGCCAATCCGTTCCTTAACAATATGGTCGTTCTCGGAGGAGCCCTGTCGGGCGACATGACTCTGGAAAAATCATTCAGCCGCCCTGTGTTGAACGGTTTCATAACTTTCGATTCCGTCACGGCGCGTCTTCCCATAGCCGCCAGTACGCTTACTTTCGACAACGATCCCGTGAAAGTGGAAAACAGCCTGATAAAGTTCGAGAAATTCGATATCACGGGAGTGAATTCTAATCCGCTTACCATCGACGGCACGATAGACCTCTCGACGCTTACCGACATACGGATGAACCTCGGGATGAACGCGAAGAACTGCCAGCTTATCGGTAATGACCGCCGGGCCAAAAGCGATATTTACGGCAAGCTCTTTGTCGATCTTGACGGGACGGTCAAGGGTTCGCTGACCCGCATGGATGTCAAGGCGAACCTGAACATCCTGGGCAAGACCGACCTTACCTACAACTTAGGCACCCCTCCGGCTGAGATGACGGGGCGCACGGAGACCGATGTGGTCAAGTTTGTGAATTTCAACGATACTACACAGGTGTCTAAGGCCGACAGCGTGATCCAGACGATGGCGATGCGCATACGCGCCGGGCTGACGATATCGCCGGGAACGAAAGCGACGGTGCTCCTCTCGACCAACGGCACCGACCGGGTGGAACTCCATCCGACGGCTCAGCTGAATTATTTCCAGAACTATATGGGCGACATGAGGCTGAACGGAACGCTGACGATAGGCAACGGCTTCGCGCGGTATAACGTGCCGGTGATGGGCGAGAAGATGTTTACTTTCGACCCCAACAGCAACGTGACCTGGAACGGCAATCTGATGAATCCGACGCTTGATGTCACAGCCACCGACAACCTCAAGGCCAACGTGACTTCCGACGGCAACTCCAGGCTTGTCAACTTCCTGATCACCCTGAGGGCTACCAATAACCTTGACAACCCGAAGGTATCGCTCAATCTCTCTACCGACGACGACATCTCTATCCAGAACGAGCTGCAGTCGATGAGCGCCGACCAGCGGCAGACTCAGGCGATGAACCTTCTGCTTTACGGGCAGTATACGGGCCAGAACGCCAAAGGGAACGCGAACCTCGGCGGCAATATGCTCTACAGCTTCCTGGAGTCGCAGCTCAACTCATGGGCCGCAAAGAATATACGCGGCGTCAACCTCTCTTTCGGCATCGATCAGTATGACCGTATGACCAACGGAGCGAGCTCTACCGAGACAAGCTACAGCTATCAGGTGTCGAAATCGCTTTTCAACAACCGGTTCAAGATTCAGGTCGGCGGCAATTATTCCACAGATGCCTCCGCCGACGAGAACCTGAGCCAGAACCTGATCAGTGACGTCTCGTTCGAATATATACTCAAACAGACTCCGACGCTCAACATGTCGGTGAAGATCTTCCGCCATACGGGCTACGAGAGCATACTCGAGGGCGAGATCACCGAGACGGGAGCCGGTTTTGTGATGAAGCGTAAGCTGCAGAATCTGCTTCACCTCTTCCGGATACGGAAAAGTAGCCGCAGGAGGGAACTGCAGGAGATTCAGGAGGCCGACAGCGTGCGAGCTGCCGTTACCGACAGCGTGAAAGCATTAAACGAAGTAAACGAAGTAAACGAGGATGAGAAGAATTAAACGCCATATATCGGGATTGTTTCTGCTCCCGGCAATTGCCGTTATCCTTTCGATAACGGTTTCGTGCTCGACTACATCGCGTCTGGCCGAGGGAGAGAAGCTTTATAACGGCATGAAACTGAAGCTTAATCCCACCGACAAGGAGAAACTTCCCTCCGAGATGGTGGCCGATCTGACCAAGGCCGTCAACGCCAGGCCCAACAATCCGTGGCCCCTTCTTTCTCCATATTCCCGCAACCCTTTCCCGCTCGGCCTCTGGGTCTATAACCACTGGAGCGATTCGGCGAAGGGGGTGAAGGGCTGGCTTTACCGCAAGCTCGTCGAGCAGCCGGTGCTTGTGAGCGACGTCAAGCCGGAGATGCGGGTGAAGATGCTTGAGGATATCCTCGACAACAACGGATATTTCGGCTCTACGGCCTCTTTCACCCTTAAGAGCAATAAGAATCCGAAGATCGAGAAGGTGCTTTATACGGTGGATGTTACTAAGCCCTATCTTATCGACAGCATACAGTATCTCGACGGGCACGGCGTTCTCGACAGCCTCATCAACCGTTACGCGCGCCGCAGCAATTATCTGGTGAAAGGGGAGCGTTTCTGCGTCGACAGTCTGAGCGCGGAGCGGGTGAGGATCGCCAACGGCCTGCGAAACAGGGGCTATTATTATTTCAGGCCGGAATATATAGAATTTCTGGCCGACAGTCTCATCACGCCTCATGCCGTGGCGCTGCGGCTCACGCTCGCGGCCAATATGCCCAAACTCGCAGCCCTTCAGTATAAGACCCGGAATGTATATACCTACGTGTTACGCCGCAGCCAGCGCAATCCCGGCAAACCCGATACAATTCATTCCGACAGGGGAGAAGTGATCGTGTTCAAGCCTTCGCGACTGCGGAAAAACGTTATTCCGTCGTGTATCACGTTCAGAAAGGGTAAGGTCTTTTCCGTCAGAGATATGGACAGAACGCAGACACGGCTTGCAAGACTGGGGATGTTCGGCAACATCATGATCCAGCCTGTTCCTGCCGATACTACAGGCACCACGCCGGAGCTCGACGTCTATATAAGCTGCCAGTTCGACCGGCCGATGGAGGCCACTCTGGAGGCTAACGTCACGTCGAAATCGAATTCATATCTCGGCCCGGGATTGATTTTCGGCGTTACCAACAACAATACTTTCGGCGGCGGCGAGAAGCTATCGGTGAAATTCAACGCCAGCTATGAATGGCAGACGGGCAAGAACCGCGGCAGCGTCTTCAACAGCTATGAGTTCGGAGTGAACGCCACGCTCGCTTTCCCGCGTCTTCTCGCTCCGAAGTTCGTGAAACGCACAGAGCGTGAGCTCAACTGGACCACTGTCAGTCTGGGCGCCGACATCATGAACCGGCCTCATTATTTCAAGCTCAGCGAGTTCCATACGGGAATTACCTACGAATGGCATCCCACGCGGAACGTGCTCAACCAGCTGACTCTCTTCAAGCTTTCCTACACCAAGCTGATGAAAACCACCGAGACGTTCGATTCGATCATGGATGCCAATCCGGCGGTGGCGCTGAGTTTCCGCAGCCAGTATATACCGCAGCTCAGCTATACCTATACCTACGACCGCTTCCTGGAGCGCGAGAAGATCAACGGCATCAATTTCTCGGCCACCTTCACGGAGGCAGGCAATCTTTTCGACGGCATTTACCGGCTTTGCGGCGTGAAGGGGGAGAAGAAACTTTTCGGCACCCCGTTCTCGCAGTTCGTAAAGGGGGAGGCCCAGCTTGTCTATAGCCGGCGGCTCATCCCGAAGTCGGAACACTGGCTCGTGTCCCGTGTGCTGATAGGAGCGGCGCACGCCTACGCCAATTCGAGCGAGGTGCCGTATTCAGAGCAGTTCTATATCGGGGGCGCCAACTCGATAAGGGCGTTCACCGTCAGGTCGCTCGGTCCGGGAAGCTACCGTCCGCCGGAAGCGCTGAAGAACGGCTATTTCGACCAGACGGGTACGTTCAAGCTGGAGCTCAACAGCGAATACCGTTTCCCGATAGTGAGCGTGCTTCACGGCGCCGTCTTTGTGGATGCCGGTAATATCTGGCTCCTTAAGGATGATCCGCAGCGCCCGGGAGGCAAGCTGAACGGCAAGACCTTCCTTAAGGACATCGCTCTGGGCACGGGCGTGGGATTGCGCGTCGACATAGGTATGCTGGTGATCCGCGGCGACCTCGGCTACGGGCTTCATGCGCCGTATTATAACGGCACTCCCCATTATTTCAACATCGCGTTCAAGAAGGCTTTCGCCTTCCACCTCGCCATCGGCTATCCTTTCTGATCATGAGTTATAATTCGAGGGAGAGGACGGGGCTGCTTGTGCTGGCCGGGGTGATCGTTGTGGTGATCGCGGCGCTGTTTATCGCGCGAGGATGCAGCGGCGGTTCAGACGGCGACAGACGGGGCAACGGCCCGGAAGGCCGGATTTCCGACCCTACCGCGGCTGGCGGCAATGACAGCGACGTCATCGTTGTCGATTCGCTGGCCGGGAAAAGAGATTCGATCGAAAACGCAGAAAAAGCAGGAAGAAAAATAAAAAAAGAGGAGGGTAAATATAAGAAAAAAGGCAGGAAAAAGGGAAGACGCTCAAAGAGGGGCACTTCCTCAGAACGCACCGTGCCTTACCGTGACATTCTCGGCGACACCATTCCTGTCGCCGACAGCTAATTGTCAGTTGACTGACGCCAAGTGGGAGTTCTCAGAGCATTCAGCTCTGCTTGAATTTTTAATTAAAATAACATTACAAGGGGTGAAATTATATCAAAAATGATGTTTTATAACATGATGTCGGGATTTTTTTGTAATTTTGCAACGCAAAAATAAACAAAAGATGCAAGACATCAGAAATATCGCGATAATCGCCCATGTCGATCATGGGAAAACCACACTTGTAGACAAGATGCTTCTCGCCGGCCATCTCTTCAGAGACAATCAGAGCACCGGCGAACTGATACTCGACAACAACGATCTGGAACGCGAACGCGGCATAACGATCCTGTCGAAAAACGTATCGATCAACTATAAAGGGACCAAGATAAATATCATCGACACTCCGGGGCACGCCGACTTCGGAGGCGAGGTTGAGCGCGTGCTCAACATGGCCGACGGCTGTCTTCTGCTTGTCGACGCTTTCGAGGGGCCGATGCCTCAGACGCGTTTCGTGCTTCAGAAAGCTATCCAGATGGGGCTCAAGCCCGTTGTAGTCGTCAACAAGGTTGACAAACCCAACTGTCGCCCCGACGAAGTGAACGAGATGGTTTTCGACCTTATGTTCAACCTCGACGCTACAGAAGACCAGCTCGATTTCCCGACAATCTACGGCTCTGCGAAGCAGAACTGGATGTCGACCGACTGGCGCAAGCCCACCGAAGACATCACGGCCGTGCTCGACGCCATTATAGATAACATTCCCGCTCCCACACAGCTTGAGGGAGACCCTCAGATGCTCATCACGAGCCTTGACTTCAGCAACTATGTTGGCCGTATCGCCATCGGCCGCGTTCACCGCGGTACGCTTCGCGAGGGCATGGAGCTCGGCCTCTGCAAGAAAGACGGCACCGTGACGCGCCAGCGCATCAAGGAGTTACACACCTTCGAGGGTATGGGCCGCAAGAGGGTGCAGGAGGTATCGAGCGGCGACATCTGCGCCATCGTCGGCCTCGAGAGCTTCGAGATCGGCGACACTCTGACTCTTTTCGACAATCCGGAGTCTTTGCCGCGCATCGCCATCGACGAACCGACCATGTCGATGACCTTCACCATCAACGACTCTCCCTTCTTTGGCAAGGACGGCAAGTATGTGACATCGCGCCATATCAACGACCGTCTGGAGCGTGAGCTCGACCGTAACCTCGCCCTCCGCGTGGAGAAAGGTGCGACAGAAGACAAATGGACAGTGTTCGGACGCGGCGTGCTGCATCTTTCGATCCTTATCGAGACGATGCGCCGCGAGGGATACGAACTCCAGGTCGGACAGCCGCAGGTGATCATCAAGGAAATCGACGGCAAGAAATGCGAGCCTGTGGAGGCCCTGACGATAAATGTGCCCGAGGAATATTCATCGAAGGTGGTTGATATGGTTACGCGCCGCAAGGGAGAGATCGTCTCCATGGATACGCGCAACGACCGTATAGACATCGAGTTCACCATCCCGTCGAGAGGCATCATCGGTCTGCGAAACAACGTGCTGACTGCAACAGCGGGCGAGGCCATCATGGCCCACCGTTTCCTGGAGTATCAGCCCTGGAAGGGCGATATCGAACGACGCACCAACGGCTCTCTTATAGCCATGGAGGCCGGTACCGCCTACGCCTACGCCATCGACAAGCTCCAGGACCGCGGACGCTTCTTCATCTTCCCGCAGGAGGAGGTCTATGCCGGCCAGGTGGTGGGCGAGAACGCGAAGGACAACGATATCGTGGTCAACGTTACAAAATCGAAGAAACTCACCAATATGCGTGCTTCCGGCGCCGACGACAAGGCAAGGATCGTGCCGCCTGTGGTGTTTTCTCTCGAGGAGGCGCTCGAATATATAAAGGAGGACGAGTATGTGGAGGTGACGCCCAACCATATCCGTCTGCGCAAGATCATCCTCGATGAAAACGAACGCAAGAGAGCCTCGCGATAATTGATCTCAGAACTCTTTGACGTGCAGGAGTGTTATATATGTAAAGAAAGACATATATTACATGTTCTCCGGCCGCGCGAAGCTGCCCTGAGGGTAATATAATAGTACAAATAATCAGGACCGAGGCAAAACAGCGGATTTTGTCTCGGTCTTTTTTGCATCTGCAAGTCTACAATGATCGAAAAAGGTAAAAAATTGGGATTCTGGTCGCTTGTGGCCATAGTGTTCGGCATGATGGTTGGCTCGGGACTATACAACATCCCGCAGAATCTTGCCGCCGGGGCCGGCCCGGCGTCGGTGGGGGTCGCCTGGGTGGTAACAGGGGCCGGTATGCTCCTGCTTGTGGCCACTTTCAAACTCCTTTGCGACCGCCGTCCTGATCTTGATGCCGGCATCTATCAGTACGCCCAGGAGTGTTTCGGCAATTTCACAGGCTTCAACATCGCCTGGGGGTACTGGCTCTGCGCTTCGTTCGCCAACGTGGCCTACGCCGTGATGCTCAACGACTCCTTCGGTGCTTTTTTTCCGGTTCTTCTTGGTCACCGATGGCCCACGCTGGTTTTCGGCTCCGCGCTTATCTGGCTGATGTTCTTCATCGTGGCCGCCGGTATCCGTACCGCCAAATTCATCAACACTTTTCTTGCGGTGCTTAAGGTCGTGGCGATCCTGCTGGTGGCGGTGTTGCTGACGATCAATATCCGTCTGGGCATCTTCGACTTCAATTTCTCTACCGAGTTCGGTTCGGGAGAAACGATGCTCGGGCAGGTGAAAAGCACGATGCTTGTCACGCTTTGGTGCTTTATCGGCATCGAGGGGGCTGTGATGATGTCGGCGCGTGCGAAAAGGCCCGAAGATGTAGGACGGGCGAGCGTTACCGGCTTCCTTATTTCATGGGGCCTGTATGTGCTTATATCGCTGCTATCGTTCGGCGTGATGACCCGCGCACGGCTTTCGGGGCTCGACGATCCGTCGGTAGCATACGTGCTGCGTGACATCTGCGGCGACTGGGCCTATTATTTCGTGATTCTTTCGGTTATCGTCTCGCTGCTCGGGGGCTGGGTGGCGTGGACTCTGGTCTGCGCGCAGGTGCCATACGAGGCGGCCGTGGTGAAGATATTTCCTAAGTCGTTCCTGCGTCTCAACAGCCAGGGGATGCCGGCGTTCGGACTCTTTGTGGCGAGTCTGGTGATGCAGTTTTTCCTTGTGCTCGTTATGATGGCCGACGACGTCTACATGGCCGCGCTGACGATCACGGGAATGATGATTCTTCCGGCTTATCTTTCGGGAGGCGTCTATCTCTGCAAGCTTAGTTTCCATCCCGAGGAGATCAGGCAGCGCGACCGCAAGGCACTTCTGCGTTACAGATTCACCGGCATTCTTTGCACGCTTTTCTGCCTCTGGATGATATATGCGGGAGGCGTCAGCCTGTTTCTTTTCACATCATTCTTTTATCTTGCGGGAATAGGTTTCTATTTCAAGTCGCGCAACGAGCGCCGTCTTGCCGGGAAGGCCTCCTTCGCCCGAGGCGACCGCATCATGTTCCTCCTTCTCGCAGCAGCGCTCGTCGCGTCGAGTATCCTTATTGCCAACGGATACTCTCCGCTTTAATTAGCAATTAGTAATTAATCCTCCCGCAAAGGGGCAAGAGGGCCCGCAAAGGATTCTACCGCAAAGCATTATCGATTGTAGGCGCATCGCTTTGGGATGTTTAAGATGAGGAGATTGCGTCTTCGACTTTTAGAGCACGCAGAGCCAGCCGCTAAAACGATGCCGAAAAACATTATGGAATCCTCCGCGCGTCAGCCCTCGGCGCACTCTAAAAGCCGAAGGCGCACCCTCTGAATTGAGACAAACCGGAAAAAAGCCTTTGCGGGAAACCTCTGCGGGCCCTCTTGCCCCTGCGGGATGGTCATACATCGGAGTATTAAAGATATGCATCAGGCTATAAACTTAACGCACCACTAATGATTTCTAATTACTAATTGATTAAAAGGGTTTGCGGTATTTGTCGTCTTCGGTGAGCTCGTCGAGGATGGAGAGGTAGGAGGCATAGCGGCTTTGCGGAATCTCATTCGCCTCTACCGCCGGCACCACGGCGCACCCGGGCTCGCCGGTATGCTTGCAGTCGCTGTAACGGCATTTCGACCCGACGCGGAATATCTCAGGGAAGAAATGCGACACTTCCGTGGGCTTGAAGTCGATCGTGCCGAATCCTTTCACCCCCGGAATGTCGATAAGTGCGCCCCCGCAGGGGAGGTCGACCATTTCCGAAAATGTGGTGGTGTGTGTGCCGGTATGGAATATTTCGGAAATCTTCCCTGTCTTAAGTCTCGCGCCGGGCACGAGCGCATTGATGAGCGAGGATTTCCCGACGCCGCTGTTCCCGGCCAGGAGCGATGTCTTTCCGCACAGCGCCTCCTTAAGTGCCTTTATGTTCTCGCCGGTTTCGGCCGAAACCAGGATGACGCTGTATCCTATGCTTTCATACATCATCTCGACGGCTTCTGCATAGTCGCGGTCGTCGTCGCTCCAGATATCCGATTTGTTTATTACGATCATTGCCGCGACGTTATAGGCTTCGGCCGTGGCGAGGAAACGGTCTATGAAAGTGAGAGGAGTTTCCGGATCCTTGATCGAGGCTACAAGAACGGCGAGGTCAAGATTGGAGGCCAGAATGTGGGATTCTTTCGAAAGATTGGAGGCTCTGCGGATTATATAGTTCCTGCGGGTATGGATGGCAGTGATGTAATCGGCGTCCTCGGCGGATTTAGATAGGTTCACGATGTCGCCTACTGCCACGGGATTCGTCGTTCGGATGCCCTTGATACGGAAGTTGCCCTTAATTCGGCAGGGAACCTCCGTTCCGTCGGGGGTACGCACGATATATGAGCTTCCGGTGTTGCGGATCACCACGCCAGTCTGCGTTTCCGCAGGAGCCGTATTTTCTTTCTTCTTAGCCATTCTCTAACTTAAATAAGTACAAAATTAACACAAAAATAGGGCATTTTATTAACAAAAATGCTGCCGACGTTGTTAAAATAATAGAATTATAGTACTAAAATGTTGAAAATCTGCAATAAATTTTGAAATTCAATAATTTTTGCAGATCTTTGCATTGTAAAATAACTTGAATAAGAAAAAGTAACACCTAATTTAAATAAAAAATTAAGTAAAAATGAACATCGAATCAATTGGAACCTGGGCCGGTGAGGTTTATAAAGCCCTCGAATCGTCCGATACCCGTATGCTTGGCCTTAAAGGGATCAAAAAGGCAACAAAGCTTAAAAAAGATGAGATTATGGCAGCTCTCGGCTGGCTCGGCAGAGAGGGCAAGATCGTTATCGCCACAAACGATGACGACATAGTCGTTAACCTTGTGTAAGCTTATCAACTGTTTAGAAAATATAAACAGTTTTTAGAAACTGTTTAAATTTCTTTCGAAAAATTTATTATAGTATTTTTTCAAGGCTTTTAAGAATCTTTTTGGCTGTTTCCGCCAAGTTTCGGCAGTCGAAACCGAAAGGTTTCTCCTTTCTCAACTTGCGAAAACATCCCAAAAATCTTCTCAAATTCCTTTGAAAATAAATTTAAACAGTTTCTAAGACTTCGTCGCAGAATCGATCGAAAGTCGATTCTTTTTCTTATAGAAAGGAGACATTCCGTACGGATGTCTCTTTTTTTGTGTCGGATTTTTTGTTAAATTCGCATATTATTGCTCCCAAAACGAGGAGCGCCTATTATCAACTTCAGCAATGAGCAGGAAAAAGAGCTATTCAATCCGGGTTGGAGGCGACCTGATGAGTCTTGACACACCGAAAGTGATGGGAATCATCAACGTCACTCCCGACAGTTTCTATTCGGGCAGCCGGTGTGGCGACAGGGCCGCGGTGCGCGCCCGCGTTCGCGAGATGCGTAGTGAAGGAGCCGATATTCTTGATATCGGCGGCTATTCTTCGCGCCCCGGGGCTCAGGATGTGAGCCCCGAGGAGGAATACCGGCGTCTTGCCGAAGGACTCGCCGCAATCCGCGAGGAGTGGCCCGAAGCCATCGTCTCGGTCGATACGTTTCGAGCTGCGGTTGCCCGCCGCTGCGTCGAAGACTGGAAGGTTGACATCATCAACGATATCGGCGGAGGAACGCTCGACCCTGAAATGTTCCCTGCCGTGGCCGATCTCGGCGTCGCCTACGTGCTCATGCATACACGCGGCACACCGGCTACCATGCGTAATCTTACAGATTACGAAGATGTTACGGCAGAGGTGCTGGAGGATCTGGCTTTTAAGGCCGACCGGCTTCGCGAGGCGGGTGTGGCCGACGTCATTATCGACCCCGGATTCGGATTCGCAAAGACCGTGGAGCAGAATTTCAGGATGCTCGCCGAGCTCGATGTCTTCCATGAGATCGGCGCGCCGGTGCTTGCCGGCGTCTCGCGCAAGACGATGATATGGAAGACCCTCGGCATCACGCCCGAGGAGAGCGCCGACGGAACCCAGGTGCTCCACACGGTAGCGCTCATGAACGGAGCGGATATCCTGCGTGTACACGATGTAAAACCCGCCGTGCAGGCCGTAAGACTGATTTCGGCATTGAGTGAGATTGTATGATAGATTTCGGAATAAAGGATATCGTCGACATTCTGATAGTGGCATTGCTGCTGTTCTATCTTTATCGTCTGATGAAGAACAGCGGCACTCTGAGTCTTTTTTATGGAGTGCTTGCCTTTATAGTGATATGGGTCGTGGCGTTCGAGATTTTCGACATGCGGCTGACAGGCACGATCGTCGACAAGTTCATGAGTATCGGTCTTATCGTGCTCGTGATCCTGTTTCAGGACCAGATAAAGCGTTTCCTGATAGATATAGGAAGCCAGGGGCGCTGGAAACATTTCCGCAGGCTCTTTCATCATTCCGCCAAAGACGATGATTCGGATCATTCCGAAATTATGAATGTTGTCTATGCATGCATGTCGATGTCCAAATCCAAAACGGGCGCCCTGATAGTATTCCAAAGGAAGGTGCCTCTCGCCGATTATGAGAAAACAGGCGATATCATAGATGCCGACATCAACGTGCGCCTTATCGAGAATATCTTTTTCAAGAATTCACCTCTTCATGACGGCGCCATGATTATCGACAATCACAGAATCAAATCGGTGGGATGTATTCTCCCGGTGAGCCATGACATGAATATTCCCAAAAGACTCGGTCTCCGGCATCGTGCGGCGCTTGGCATGAGTCAGGTCACGGATGCCATCTGCGTGATTGTAAGCGAGGAGACCGGCAGGATCTCGGTTGCCCGGGAGGGAGCGCTGACGGTGAATGTCTCGACGATCGACCTGGAGCATATCCTCTCGTCGGCGATTTAGAGCCTTTCCCTTTATAAACGGTATTTTGAATAAACGGTATTTTGTGGTTTAGAGGTAATCGCCGATGGCGAGATTGAGGTTTACCATCAGCGAGGAGGCCGAACGGTGAGGCATGGCGTAAGCTACGCCGATGCCGAAGGATTTCACCTTTATCCCGGTTCCTATCGAGAATCCGGAAAGAAAATTGCGCCGGTATGCCGACATATCGGTGCGTGTCTTATAATTATATCCTAAGGCTACATAAAACTTTTCGGATGGGGAATACTGCACTCCGAATGTGAGATGGCGGAAAAGGTTGGAGAAGAATCCGGATTTTATTTCCGTGGCCACCTCTCCGTCATCGGTTTTGTGAGAGTAATACGGCAGTTTCCATCTGGTAAGGTTTTCCGCTCCCACGGAGATCTGGATGGGGGAGGAGGCTACGGTCTGCATGTATGCGATACGGATGTCGAATGGGAGGCGGTTGTAAGCAGTCTCGAATCTTTTGATCTGACCTCCCATGTTGGCGAGCACCAGGGAAAGGGAAAGGTCTTTCTCCTCATTATAATAGTTCACGCCCAGGTCCAGGGCCATGGCGAATGCCGAATAGGATTCGTAATGGCTGTATATCATTTTCATTGTGATGCCGCCGCGGAGTCGGTCGGTGATGTCGTGGGAGTATGAGCCGTCGATCACGATGTCTGCGGCCGAGAAGGTACCCGATGATGAGCCGTCCGCCTCGTATCCCTTGAAAGAGCCGAAGTTGAGATATCTGATTCCGGCAGCCCAGGCCGACCGCTCGGAGGCGGCCATTCCGAAGTTCGCGCTTGCGAAATTCGACGATCCGAGGTAGTGCATGTATGCCACGCCGGCCTGCATGTCGATCTCCGGGCCGAGGAGGGCAGGGTTTGCGTTTACAAGCGAGATGTCGTCGTCGATGATCGCGGCTCCGTTGCCACCCAAAGCGAAGGCATGGGCCGACGAGGGGATTTTCAGAAAATCGTATGAGGAGAACGAAGACTGAGCGACCGCCTCTCCGCAGAGATGCGGAGACAAAAGGGCTGTGGCGGCGTAGATGATCCCGACGCCGAGCCGCTGTCTGAGCCGATATCTTCGAATGAAAGCCTTCATTACGATATAAACGGATATCCATGGGTCTTTATTTTCAGAAGCCTTCGAGTGTGTTTACTTTTAACACGAATTTAAAGTTTGAGTGTATTTGCAAATTCTATTGGCCCACATAAATGATCTTTTTGGTGATTTTATCCAAGTCTCATCAGTCGCATAGCCCGCTATGCTCCTTCTTCAACTTGATAAAATCCCTCAAAAATATCTCTTTATGTGAACCAATGTTAAAAGTAAACACACTCTTATATTTATAAGGATTGGAGGGGATGAAAGCAAAAAATTGCTGTTCACTTTTATTAACTATATTTTAACTTTTGTCCGTTGTTTAATTAAAAGCAAGAGTGTAAATTTGCAATGGAAGATCGACAAAGTAACAAGGCTCGACCTTTTCCCTTATTGAAAGGATAAGATTTATGAAGAAACTGATACTGCTTTTTATATTTATTTCCGGACTTTTGGATATTGGCCAGAACTCAGCCATGGCCCAGCGCTGCAGGGTAAATACGGGGACCAACGCCTCGGGATCTATCCAGTATCTTGAAGTGTATGAATATGATTATGTATCTGAAAAACCGAGTTTTCCCGGAGGCGACGCTCTTCTTGTATCGTTTATCAACAAGACCCGTCAGTATCCGAAGGAGGCTTATCGTAAAGGCATCCAGGGGAGGGTTACCTGCTCGTTCGTTGTCAATGCCGACGGGACGGTGAGCCATATCTCGATCCTTCGGGGCGTGGAGCAGTCGCTCAACCAGGAGGCGATCCGTATCATGAGCAAGATGCCCGAATGGAAACCGGGCCGTCATGACGGCCATCCCGTTCCGGTGAGGGTAGTCTGGTCGGTTCCGTTCAGGAAATGACGTCTCCCGGCTTATTCATTCGACAATAGGAAATTTATAGAATAGATAGTTTTGATTTTTAGCATTTGAGAGGATTGACCGTGAGGTTAATCCTTTTCTATGGCCTCCTCTCTTCGTGAAAGACATTTGTCGGGCAAGCCGCTGCCGCGGTATCTATGGTAATGCACGGGAAAACGGAAAAAGTTGTGAATGATTTTGTTGATTGCGAAAAATGTTGTAATTTTGCAGACGGTTTTGCAATCTCTGGTAAGACGGCCGCAAAATCATGTAAAGTCCCGGTTTGATCCGGGTGTTGAAGGCCTAAGGAAGCTTATTTATATTGCAAGTAATCTTTAAAGAAAACAAAACAATGGATTTAATTAAAATTGCAGAGGAGGCATTTGCCACTCCCAAGAAAGAATTCGATTCCTTCGGCCCCGGTGACACAGTGACTGTCGCTTACCGTATCAAAGAGGGAAACAAAGAGCGTATTCAGCAGTATCGCGGCGTTGTGATCAAGATCAGCGGCCAGGGTGACAAAAAGCGTTTCACCGTCCGCAAGATCAGCGACGGCGTCGGCGTAGAGCGTATCTTCCCTATGGAATCTCCTTTCATCGAGTCGGTCACCGTAAGCAAGTATGGTAAGGTTCGTCGTGCGAAACTTTACTATCTTCGCAACCTCACCGGTAAGAAAGCCCGTATCAAGGAGCGTTTCATCAAAAAGGATAAATAATCCTGTTGAATTCGATGAGATAGAGCAACCCGTTCCAATGTCGGAACGGGTTGTTTTTTTGAAAAAAATACGTTAATTTTGCAGTTGGTTTGGAGCTGTCCGGCTTGGCCGGAACACAGTCCGGTTTATGACTTTTCAAGAGGCTTAATTGTCTGACTGGCTTCCCATACCGGACACAGTAGTCAAAAAAGTAAAAGATTTATAGATATGTCAAAGAAAGCAATGTTGATTATCCTTGACGGATATGGAATCGGCGATCACAAGAAGGATGACGCCATCTTTAACACCCCCACTCCCTATATGGACAGGCTTGTGGCCGAATATCCCCATTCGCAGCTTCAGGCGAGCGGCGAGAACGTCGGTCTTCCCGACGGCCAGATGGGAAACTCGGAGGTGGGTCACCTCAACATCGGCGCAGGCCGCGTGGTTTACCAGGACCTGGTGAAGATCAATCGCGCAATCGCCGACGGCTCTTTCGCGGAAAACCCCGAGATAAAGAGCGCCTTCTCCTACGCCCGCGACCATAACGTGCCTATCCATTTCATGGGCCTCACATCGGCCGGCGGTGTGCATTCATCGCTCGGTCACCTCTATGCCCTCTGCGACACGGCCAAGGCGTACGGTCTCGACAAGGTTTATCTCCATTGTTTCATGGACGGTCGTGACACCGACCCCAAGAGCGGCGCCGGCTTCCTTACCGAGGTGCAGGAACACTGCAAAAAATCAGCCGGAACGATCGCTTCTGTCGTAGGCCGTTATTACGCCATGGACCGCGACCACCGCTGGGAGCGCGTCAAAGAGGCTTATAATCTCCTTGTCTACGGCGAAGGCCGTCACACCGAGGATGTCGTAAAGGCCGTGGAGGAATCATACGCCGAGGGCGTCACCGACGAGTTCATCAAGCCGATCGTCAATGACCGTGTCGACGGTCGCATCGGCGCCGGACACGTGGTTGTCTTCTTCAACTACCGCAACGACCGCGCCAAAGAGCTCACCACAGTGCTCACACAGCATTCCGAAGACGGTATGAACCCCATCCCGGATCTTCAGTATTACTGCATGACTCCCTATGACGATTCGTTCAAGGGCGTGCATATCCTCTTCACAAAATCGGACGTTCCCGACACTCTGGGCGAATATCTCTCGAAGCTGGGCAAGAAGCAGCTGCATATCGCCGAAACCGAGAAATACGCCCACGTGACGTTCTTCTTCAACGGCGGCAAAGAGGCGCCCTTCCCCGGAGAGGACCGCGTGCTCGTTCCGAGCCCGAAGGTGGCCACCTACGACCTGCAGCCCGAGATGAGCGCTCCGGAGGTTACCGTGAAGCTCGTAGAGGCCATCGATACCGAGAAATACGACTTCATCGTGGTCAATTTCGCAAACGGCGACATGGTGGGCCATACAGGTGTATATTCAGCAATCCAGAAGGCTGTCGCCACTCTCGACAACTGCGTCGAGAAGGTTGTCGAGGCCGGAAAGGCCCACGGCTATGAGATGATCATCATCGCCGACCACGGCAACGCCGACCATGCCATCAATGAGGACGGCACGCCCAACACGGCCCATTCGCTCAATCCCGTGCCATTCATCTACATCGGCAGCCATAAGGATGCCAAAGCGGCCGACGGCCGTCTCGCCGACGTCGCTCCGTCGCTGCTCAAGCTTATGGAACTTCCCCAGCCTGTCGAAATGACCGGCGAGGACCTCATCACGTTCTGATTAAAAAATTAGTGATAATGTTTTGGTAATTTCCGGCAAATAGGTATTCTATATGCTTATTTGCCGGAAATTCTCTTTCTGGATATTGCTTCTATGAAAAAGACAGTTTTTTTGCTCGCATTGCTGCTGAGTGCCTTCGGAGTCTTTGCCGACCACCTGGTGATCCTGCATACCAACGACACGCATTCCAACATCGATTCCGACGAGAAGGGTATCGGAGGAATACTGCCTCGTATGGCGGTGATCGACTCGGTGAGGAAGATGGAGAAGAACATGCTTCTCGTCGACGCCGGCGACATGGTGCAGGGATCACTATATTTCAAATATTTCGGCGGTGATGTGGAATATCCGCTCTTCAACATGATGGATTACGACATCCGCATCCTCGGCAACCATGAGTTCGACAACGGCCTCGAGAGCCTTGCCCGACACTGGCGCGAGGTCAAGGCTGACCGGCTCAGTGCCAATTACGATTTCTCGAAGACTCCCGCAAAAGGTATCTTCAAGCCTTACGTGATCAGGCGCGTCGGCAAAAAGAAGATAGGCTTTGTCGGCATCAACATCAATCCCGAGAGTCTTATCTCGAAGGAGAATTACGAAGGGATGGTCTACAGCGACGCCGTGGAGACGGCCAACCGCTATGCATCGCTTCTGAAGAAGAAAGGCTGCGACCTGGTGGTGGCCGTGACGCATATCGGATATGCCATGAACCCGGGGAAACATTCGGATGTGGAGCTTGCAAGGATGAGCCGCGACATCGACATCATCATCGGCGGCCATTCGCACACCTTCGTCGACCCCTCGAATCCCGAAAAGACCCCTTACTGGATCGATAACGCCGTCGGAAAGCCCGTTCTCGTGGCCCAGACCGGGAAATATGGCAGAAATGTCGGCTATATAAAGATCGATCTCGACGACCTTAAGGGCAGGAAATACGACTATGAATACATACCCGTCACCGACCGTTTCTCCCCTTCGGCCTATAACGCGGAGATGAAGGCATTCCTGGCTCCCTACAAGGCTAAGGTGGATTCGGTGAATTCTCTGGTAATTGCTCATTCTGACATCGACATGAGCAACAGTGACCACAACGGAGCCTTCGCCAATTGGGCGGCGGATTTCGGCCTCTGGTTCGGTCGTCATCTCGCCGACAGCCTGAGGGCATCGGGTAAGGAATTCCCGAGAGTCGATATGTCGATAATGAACGTCGGCGGCATCCGCCAGCCGATGCAGAGGGGAGACGTGACCGAGGGCCAGATTCTTTCCACATTCCCCTTCTCCAACCGCATGACGCTGATTTCGCTCAAGGGTTCCGATATAATCGCGGCCATGCAGGCGGCTTCGCTGCGCGGCGGCGAGGCTGTCAGCGGCAACGTGAGGGTGGTGACCGATCCTGAAGGTAAGGTGATCCGCGTCGTCATCGACGGCGAGGAGATGGATCCGGAAAAGGAATATGTGGTCTCTACCATCGATTATGTGGCCCAGGGAAACGACGATATGGTGACGTTGGCCAACCATCGCGAGCTCTGGCGCGACACGGTCGAGATGAGCCGCCCGGTGCTCGACTATATACGCCGGCTCAATGCGCTCGGACTCGCCATCACTTCCGATCCGAGACCTCGCTTTGTCGAGGCTGTTCAGGCTGAAGGGCGATAAGGGTGATAAGGGCATTAAGGGCTTTAAGGTCTTTAAGGTCTTTAGGGGCTTTAAGGATGGATGTTGTTGAATTATCTGCGAAATTGAGATGAGAGTTTCTGCATTCTGGATGATAGGGCTTTTCGTGTTCCTGGCGGCCTGCGGCGGCAAGGGGAATGTCGGCGTGGTTGATTCTATGGCGCCGGTCGAGGTCAGCGACCTCACGGACTATGCCATGAGGCAGGCCGATTCCCTGTTGTCGGGGATGTCGCTCGAGCAGAAGGCGGCTCAGATCTTCATTCCCGCTATGTATGCTCGTGCGGATGCGGAGGCATTCTCGCTGCTTGAGGATTATGCGGAGGCGGGTGTGGGAGGCGTGCTGCTTCTGAAGGGCGATTCGGAATCAGCATCGGTGATCGCCGATACCATCCGGAAGATGTCGGCGATTTCGCCGTTTGTGGCGATAGACGCCGAATGGGGCCTTGCCATGCGCCTAACCGACGCTCCGCGCTTTCCTGTGAATTCAGGTATCGGCGGGGAGGTCTCCGACACGCTGATGTATGACTATGGCCGAGAGATGGCGCGCGAGTGCCGTCGCCTCGGAATTAATGTCGTTCTTGGTCCGGTGCTCGATATCTCGGACGGAGGCTTTATCTCCAAGCGCTCTCTCGGGAGCGATCCGGAGCGGGTTTCGCGTCTTTCGCTCGCTTACGCCCGCGGGCTTGTGAGCGGCAGCGTGATGAGCGTGGCCAAGCATTTTCCAGGTCATGGCTCCGCTTCGGGCGACAGCCATAAGCATAAGGTGATGATCGAGCGGAGCCTTCACAGTCTCGACAGCCTTGACCTCCGCCCCTTCCGCGAATATGTCGACCAGGGACTGCCCGCTGTGATGGTGGGCCATCTCGCATTTCCGGCGATAGATCCCGAGATGCTTCCGGCCGCAGTCTCCAAGGCGGTGATCACCGACCTGCTGAGGGAAGACATGGGTTTCAACGGGCTTGTATTCACCGACGCCCTCAATATGGCCGGCTCTGAAGGATATGGAGCGGATATGGCGGTGGCGGCCGGGGCCGACATAGTTCTTGCTCCGGTAAACACAAGAGAAGGAATAAGGCAGGTTGTGGATGCCGTGAATGAGGGCAGGATCAAAGTCGCAGACCTCGATTCGCACGTAAGGAGAATCCTGTTGTATAAGTTTCTGATGAATTTCGGGAATGAATCGGAAGAGGAATCTCCGCTCGATTCGGAGGAGGCCCGCAGAATCAGCAGAATGCTGCGGCAAGAGTATTAAAACCGGTTTAAAATCAAACGCACTATTAAATTCAAACACACTCTCAGAGGTTTCCTTCATCGCTGAAGGAATAATAGCCGTCGGGGGTGATGATAAGATGGTCAACCATTTTTATGTCCATCATCTCGCAGGCTTTCCTGAGCCGTTTCGTTATGTCGATGTCCTGCTGGCTTGGCAGCAGGTTGCCCGATGGATGGTTATGCGCCATGGCTATGGCCTGCGCCTCGCATAGAAGGGCGTCTTTAATTATTCTCTTGAGATCGAATATGGAGGCTGTCGCACTCCCTTTGGTGATGCATTTTTTCTCGATCACATCGTTCTTGCGGTTCATGAAAACCGCCCATATCTCCTCATGGTCGAGATTGGCGATCTCCGGCTTCATAACGCCGTAGATGTCGCGTGAGGTTCCTATTCTCACTCGTTTGCCCACGTGTTCGAGAGAATATCTTCTGATCAGTTCCATCACCGCCTCTATCTGGAGGGCTTTCGCGCTTCCGATTCCTTTGGTCTGCATGATCTCGCGCCGCGAAAGGCGTTCGAGGGCGAGAAGACTGTCGCCGCAGTTGCGCATAATGTCGCGGCAGAGTTCGGTGATGGGCTTGCCGGGCACTCCGACGCGGAGTATGATCGCCCAGAGGTCGGGGGTGGACAGCGATCTGATTCCGAAGGCCATCGCCTTTTCGCGAGGCTGGTCTTCAGGCGAGAAATCCTTTACTGTAAGAACTTCAGAGTCCTTCATTCTTTCCTTTTCTGATCTCGATCTCGCGCGCTATGTCGCGGCCTTTGCCGAGAATTATTTTTGAGGTATAAGCCTTGATGAAGCCCGTTCCGTAGCCGGTGAGCTGCACGAGTGCAGCTCCGATGCCCATCGTGGCGATCTTAAGGCTTTTGGTTGCAGCCATTCCGGCAAACCAGAGAGCAAGCAGGTAGACAAGTAGCGGAATGAGCATCCATTTCCAGAAGAATGAGCCGATGACCAGCAGCACGGCTCCGATGGTGAAGACCGCGGGAAGCCAGTGGACGAGTTTCATCGAGCCGGGGTAAAGGAGTTCGAGCGTGATGCGCGACTGCCCGAACACATGCACCTGTTTCCAGAATTTCTTCATGTCGACACGGCGTTTGTGATAGACGAATACCTCGGGATAGAGCATGATCGTGAATCCGGCCATCCTGATGCGCGTCGACATGTCGATGTCCTCGCTGAACATCTCGCGGAATCCGCCGCATTTCTCGAACACCTCTCTCGAGAATCCCATGTTGAAGGTTCGCGGAGTGAATTTCTCCATGCTCACTTTTCCACCGCGTATTCCGCCTGTCGTCAGGAAGGAAGTCATGGCGAAGTTGATGGCTTTCTGGGTATCGGTGAATGATTCATGGGCCGCGTCGGGGCCTCCGAAACAGTCGGCGGGGTGGTCGGCGAGACTTTTACGCAGATTCCTGAAATAGTCGGGGGGTAAAACGCAGTCAGAGTCGACAAAGACGAAATAGTCTCCGTCGGCTCTGACTATGCCGTGGTTTCGGGCGATGCTTCGCCCTTCGTTGTCCTTTATGTAGTATTTGAGTCTCAGCCCCTCGGGGCCTTTGCCGTCGGGGAGGCTCAGCTGTGTGGAACCGTCTTCCACAAGAATGGCCTCGAAACCTCTGTCGGTCTGCTTTTCAAGACTTTTGAGCAGATCGGCAACTTCATCACGCCGGTTGTAGACCGGAACAATGAGGGAGAAGAGGATTTCGTCAGCCTTTTTCATGATTGTCACGCTTTGACGCGGCCTACGTAGCTGCCGTCGCGGGTGTCGACCTCGATGAGCTCGCCTTCGTTGATGAAGAGAGGCACTTTCACTGTTGCTCCGGTCTCTACAGTTGCGGGCTTGAGGGTGTTGGTGGCGGTGTCGCCTTTGAGTCCGGGCTCTGTGTATGTGATCTTGAGCACAGTCTTCATAGGCATCTCGGCGTAAAGCACGGTGTTTGTAGAAGCGTCGCTGACAACCTCCACGGTGTCGCCCTCTTTCATGAAGTCAACGCCTGTAACGAGCTCCTTGCTGATGGGGATCTGCTCGAAAGTCTCGTTGTTCATGAAGATGTCGTCCTCTCCGTCGGCATAGAGATACTGATAGGGGCGACGCTCAACGCGCACGTCCTCGAGTTTCTCGCCGATATTGAAGCGGCGCTCGATCACGCGGCCGTCAACCACATCTTTGAGTTTTGTACGCATGAATGTGTTTCCCTTACCGGGCTTTACATGGAGGAACTCCACGCAGAAGTAAAGACGGCCGTCAAGGCGGATGCAAGAGCCGTTTTTGATGTCCTGAGCGTTCATCATAATTGAAAAAGTCTTTTTATGCGGGGCGAAGCGAAAAATCACCCCATGATTTATGTTTTATTGTTTCGAGATATGCAAGGCGGCTCTGAAATTCTCCCTTCTTGTGTCGGTTTTATGGATGAGAAGGGATCTAACAGCCACTTTTGCAATGCAGATGCAAAATTAATAAAAATTTTTGAGAGAGAAAATTTGGCTATTCAAAAATCATTTTTTAATTTTGCACTCCGAATGCGTGTAGACGCTAAAAACGTAAAAAATCATAATAATACAATACAATGAAGAGAACTTTTCAACCTTCGAATCGTCGCAGAATCAACAAGCATGGATTCCGCGAGAGAATGGCGACTAAAGATGGCCGCAAGGTTTTGGCCCGTCGTCGTGCAAAAGGCCGTGCCTCACTCACCGTATCCGACCACATCGCCGGCAAGTGATTGCCCGGGTCCGGAGTTCTCTCGGTAGAGACGCAAGGATATTCCCCCGCCCTTTCGGCGGGGATTTTTGTTTTATACACCCTGAATGTTCCCGGAGCTCCGGGATTGCGGGCATAAAAAAAGACCTCAAGTGCCTTGAGGTCTTTGTCCCGGTCAAATTCCAATTTTCGCCCTTTATGAGAACCATGAATGGCCGGGAGTTTATCTGTTTGAATTTATCCGTTTGCGACTCCGATCAGATCTTCGAAAGTCCCGATCGAATAGAGCCACCACAAGAGGATGAAAATCAGGATCAATACGCCGAACCATAACCACATTCTGTTTGTCTTGCGTGTTCTCATATTGCTTTTGTTGCGTGCGTCGGCTCTGAGCGATCCGGCAACGAGGTTCTCTTCATCGTGTTTTTCCATGCGAGCTTCTTTTTTCTCGACGGATTCGTTTTCTCTGATGTGTTTTTCCTTTGTATCCATAACCTTAATATTTTTGTAATTTTGTATATAAAACACGGCAGGTCATTATTATGTTCAAATAAATGTGAAAATAATCGGCGTGATCGCCGATTATTTTTTTGAGTTATCGGAGTTATCGGAGTTATCGGAGTTATCGGAGTTATCGGGGTTATCGGAGCTATCGGTGTTATCGGAGTTATCGGAGGCGCAAAATTGAGAATCTCGAGAATTTCGGGATTAATCCTGAATAATCAAGATTAATCCTGATTAATCGGGAATGGGCGGGAATGATCGGGATTGATCGGGAATGATCGGAATAGCGCCTGCGCCGGCTTTGTTTCCCGCCTCGGCGTCAGCCCGATTCAAAATTCAAAATTCTCAGAAGGGCACCTGCGTCTCGCCGGGGCCGGGCATGATGTCGGGCATCGGCGAGTCCGCACCCGAAGCGAAGGTGAAACCGCCCTGGGGCGTGTCGTCGCCCATCGAGTTCATCTTCGACTCCAGTTTCTTGGTGCCGACCTCGCGGATGGTGTCCTGCACGATGTCATAGCCCTCGTTCCAGTTCTGGAATTTCGTGAAATGCGAGATGAAGCGCATCTTCACCGTGCCGACGCCGCCGCTTCGGTGCTTGGCGATGATCACCTCGGCGAGTCCCTTGATGTTGTTGTTGTTCTCGTCCACGCCCGAACTGTTGTAATATTCCGGACGGTGGATGAAGCAGACCATATCGGCGTCCTGCTCGATGGCTCCTGATTCGCGGAGGTCGGAGAGCACGGGGCGCTTGTCCTCGCGGGTCTCGGTGCTTCGGTTAAGCTGCGAAAGGGCGATGATCGGGATGTTGAGTTCCTTGGCCAGGGCCTTGAGCGAACGGGAGATCGTGGAGACCTCCTGCTCGCGGCTTCCGAACTTCATTCCGGTGGCGTTCATAAGCTGGAGGTAGTCGATCATGATAATCTTCACGCCGTGCTCCCTGACGAGTCGTCGCGCCTTGGTGCGGAGCTCGGTGATGGATAGGCCAGGTGTCTCGTCGAGATATAGAGGAGCCGAATATACGCCGCGCAGGCGCGTGTTGAGGCGGTCCCATTCCTCGGGCTGCAGCTGTCCGTTCTTTATCTGGTCGCCGGTGATGTCGGCCACGTTGCTTATAAGACGTTTCACGAGCTGCACGTTCGCCATCTCCAGGGTGAAAATCGCCGTGGGGATGTTGAAATCGATCGCCATGTTCTTGGCCATCGATAGCACGAAAGCCGTCTTTCCCATCGCCGGGCGCGCCGCGACGATTATCAGGTCGGAGTTCTGCCAGCCGGAGGTCATCTTGTCGAGGTCGTCGAAGCCTGTCTGCAGACCCGACAGACCCGATTCGGCGTTCGCGGCCGTCTGTATCTGTTCGAGCGCGAGGTTAAGGACGGGGTCGATCTGCGTCACCTCGCGCTTGAGGTGTGTCTGAGATATCTCGAAGAGCTTTCCCTCGGCTTCCTGGAGGAGATCGTCGACGTCGTTAGATTCGTCGAAGGCGTCGGTCTCGACCTTGGCGGCGAAGTTTATGAGGCGACGGGCAAGATATTTCTGGGCTATGATCTTGGCGTGAAACTCGACGTTGGCCGCGGAGAATACTCGCGCCGTGATCTCGGCGATATGCACCGCGCCGCCCACCTCTTCGAGAGTGCCGTTCTGGCGGAGCTGCTCGGTGACGGTTATCATGTCGATGGGGCGCTGGTTGAATCCTAAGTTGCTTATCGCCTCGTAAATCTTGGAGTTTACCGGATCGTAGAAGGATTCGGGCGTAAGGATGTCGCTCACGTTCATATATGCGTCCTTCTCGAGCATGAGGGCGCCGAGCACCACCTCCTCGAGCTCCAGGTCATGGGGCGGGAGTTTGCCGGAAGCGTCGCGCGCTATGGGCTGGAATGCGGGTTTCTTCTTGGTGTATTGCTGGTCGGCCATATTGTATTATGGAGGTATTGTTGTTCGAAATGTTCTGATTGAGGGAGAGAGCTTAGAGACCGGGGATGGCATTGCAGGAGAGAGCGATCACGAGCCAGACTGCTACGCCGAGCATCAGCATGGCGGTCTGGCCGAGCACCGGGTTGAGCTCGGCGCCTTTCAGATAGCGCAGCTTCACCCAGAGCATATAGTGCAGGTTTGCATAGAGGAGCATTGCCGCCTGCCAGATTATTGGCATACGCCCGATCGTGGCCACCTCTATGAGAGCCAGGGCGAGAATGCCGTTGATGAAATATACCGTGGCCATCGTCTTGCGCCCTAAGATCACCACCGAAGTGCGTTTGTTTACCTGTCGGTCGTCGTCGGCATCGCGATAGTTGTTCACGATCAGCACGTTCGCTCCCATGAGGCCTATGGCGAGGGCGACGGGGATGGTGACGGGTATCATCTGCCAGGAACCTGTCTGGAGATAGGTTGTGAAGGTTACGGGAACAAGGCCGAAGAAAATGATGACGGCGATGTCGCCCAGACCGTGGTGCGACAGCGGGTATGGTCCGGCGGAATATGCGATCGCGAAGACGGCTATTGCGATTCCCACGAATATCAGCCACCACGGTCCCCACTGCAGCATCGAGAGGCCGATGAGGGCGTCGATGCCGAGAAGAGTGAATGTGGCCGCGGCCATGCTTTTAGGGGAGATGTCGCCTTCTGTGACGCCTCGGCGGAATCCCTCCCTCCCTTTTTTGTCGAGACCCTTCCGGAAATCGAAATATTCGTTGGCGAAATTGGATACTATCTGCGCTATAACTGCGAAGAGAAGACAGACCAGAAAGATTCCGGTCTGAAACTTATGATAATACGCGGCGCAGCCAGCCGCCGCGATCACCCCTGCGATCGACACGGGGAGCGTCCGGAGGCGCATGGCCTCTATCCAGGCTTTAATTTTCTTATTCAAAGGTAGTTGAATTTTTCTTTTCTTTGGATTCGAGGAAAGCGGAGAATTTGTCGACATATTCTTCGAGGCGGTTGTAGTCGATGAGTTTCTCGACCTCGTCGGGAAGGGCGTCGTAACCGTATTTGAGCCCGGCGAGGAACATGGCTATCGAAGCATTTGTGTCGGCGTCGCCACCGGCGTCGATCACCTTGTATAGGATCTCTTCGGCGGAGTCGCAGTGCCATAGTGCCCATAGCGACACGCACATCGCCTTCCGGGTATACCAGTAAGTCTCCATGTCGTCGAGGCTCATGTCTTCGATTCCGGCGTGTAGCACCTTGTGGAGATAGGGGGTAGTTCGGTCGTCGATGCTGTTGCTGATCGATTCGAGTTCGGAGTATTCCGCCTCCTTGCCCTCTTTGAAGAGCGATTCGGCCATACGGGCCACAAGCATTGCCGACGAGATGCAGCGCGGGTCGTCGTGGGTGATTCCGATGATGTTTGTGGTGTCGCGGAGCAGGTTCTTGCCGCTGACCAGGCCTGTGATCAGGGCGCGGTAGATCGCTTCGTTTGAGGCGTCGCGGAGTCCGCGCCGCCTCCAGGTCTCTGATGCTGATCCTATGGGATCAGCATCCCAGCCGTCGGCGGTTATCACCCATCGGTAGATGCTCACGACGTCTGTCGGATCGTTATCGAACCATTTCTTGAGCCTGCGTGTATAGTCGAGATGGTCTATGCCGTTGCATTCCATCACAGAGTCGATCAGCAGAAGCAGAAGATCGGTGTCGTTGGTCCATTGCGCGCGATTCCACTGCGAACGGTGGGCGTCGCAGATTATCTGGTCGAAGTGACGCAACCCGTCGGGATAATAGGTCATTACTTCCGATTTGGTCATAAGTTCGGTTCCGAGTCCGAGGGCTTCACCTAAGGCCGAGCCGAATAGAGCACCCCGGATTTTCTCCTTAAGAGTCATAGAGTGTAAGATTGGTTTTTCCGGTATTACAATGCTGAAGCGTCGTCATGAGATTCAAACACTGAATGTGCCGGTTCTGTTCATTAAGTAAAATATAAATCATAGGAAGGATTGTGCGTTCCTTACGTTGCAAAAATAAAAAAAAAAGTTGTGTTATCTCCTAAGACGGGTGAAAAAGTTTTGCATAATTTTTCTACAGTCGTCTTCGAGCACTCCGGCCTTCACTTTGGTCTTGGGATGCAAGGGGTAGGGAGCCTTCTTCGCCGGGCCGTTCCCGTCGGGACAGAGTCCGACCGGGCAGCCTGAGATAAAGCCCTTCTTGGGGTCCGGGGTGCCGTAGACGATACGGCCGATCTGGCTCCAGCCTAATGCGCCGGCACACATCGGGCAAGGCTCCACGGTGACGTATAGGGTGCAGTCGGGCATGTATTTGCCGTCAAGATATTCGGAGGCCGAAGTGATGGCCTGCATCTCGGCATGCGCCGTGACGTCGTTGAGCGCCTCGGTGCGGTTATGGGCGCGGGCGATGATGCGGCCGTTGACGGCGATCACCGCGCCGATGGGAATCTCGTTCTCCTCGAATGCAAGCTCCGCCTCCTCGAGGGCGGCCAGCATCATCCTCTCGTCTCTCTCCTCCTCGTTCATAATCTAATGCTTATAAATCCTATATTTCGTTTGAAACATCCCATAGAGATGTCCCAACCTCGCCTCAACAGCGGACGCACGAGCCGTGCGTCCCTACCACGCCGCTCTCCTGTACTACAACCACGCCGAAGGCGTAAATTGATACATAAGCACATAAGCACATAAGCACAAAATTTCTGTACTCCTGTACTCCTGTCTAAAACCTCGCGCGTCAGCCCAATTCAAAATTCAACATTCAATATTCAAAATTACTTAATGGCCTGCGCCACCTCCGCCATCAGCCAGCGCGGCGTGGAGGTCGCGCCGCAGATGCCGATCTTTTCGGCGCCCTCGAGCAGCGACATATCGAGGTTCGATCCGTCGCTCACAAGGTAGGTGCGCGGATTCACCTTGCGGCATTCTTCGAAAAGCACCTTGCCGTTGGAGCTCTTCGCCCCGCAGACAAACACCACCGCGTCGTGCGTCGCGGCGAAGTCGCGGATCTTGTCGAGACGGTTGGCTACCTGGCGGCATATCGTGTCGAAATATTCGAACTTGCCGGAAGTCTTGCGCTTCTTTATCTCCTCGACGATGTTGCGGAACCCGTCGAGCGATTTGGTGGTCTGCGAATAGAGCAGAATGTCGCGGCTGAAGTCAATCCCGTCCAGATCGGCGGGTCCCTGGATCACGATGGCCGTTCCGTCGGTCTGTCCCACAAGCCCGTTGACTTCGGCATGCCCCTCCTTGCCGTAGATCACGAACAGGGGCATCTCCTTGATCTCTCTGCTCTCGAGCATCCGGCGTGCGTCTTCGTAAGCCTGCTTGATGCGCAGCTGCAGACGGAGCACCACCGGGCAGGTGGCGTCGATAACCGTGATATTGTTGCGCTCGGCGGTGGCGTAGGTTGTCGGCGGCTCGCCGTGGGCGCGCAGCAGAACGGTGGAATCGTGGAGCCGCTCGAGCTCTGCGTGCGTGATGGTCTTGAGGCCGCGGAGACGCAGTCTCTCCACTTCCGAGGCATTATGCACGATATCTCCTAAGCAATGAAGGGAACCTGATTTCTCAAGTTCCGCTTCAGCTTTCTGGATCGCGGTCACCACTCCGAAGCAGAAACCGGAATTCTCGTCTATTTCTATTATTGGCATATCTGATTGTCAGTCTGCGGTTTTATGGTAAAGGTCGAGCAGCCATTGCATCTGCTCGGCGATCGTCATCCTGTCGTTGTCGAGCACCACGGCGTCGGCGGCCTTGCAGAGCGGGGATTCTTTGCGGGTGGTGTCGAGGAAGTCGCGGTGCCTGATGTTTTCGAGCACCTCCCCGTATGTCACTTTTTCCCCCTTCGCTTCGAGTTCCCTGACACGGCGGCGCGCCCTTTCCTCAGGCGAGGCGTCGACGAAGACCTTCATCTCGGCGTGGGGAAAGACGGTAGTGCCGATATCCCGGCCGTCCATCACGATTCCCTTGTGTTCGCCGTATTCCTGCTGAAGGGCTGTAAGGCGCTGCCTAACTTCGGGAATCTCGGCGACGCTGCTCACTTTCGAGCTCACCTGCATGTCGCGGATCTCGCGCTCCACATCCTCGCCGTTGAGCAGCGTGTGCTGGATGCCGTCGGCTCCCGCGGGCTCGAACGAGATGCGGATGTCGGGCAGCGCATTGACAAGGGCTTCGGTATCGATGCCGCTTTCGGAGATTATGCCGTGACGCAGGGCATAAAGGGTTACGGCGCGATACATCGCGCCGGAATCCACATAGACATATCCGATCTTTTTTGCAAGATCGCGTGCCATAGTGGATTTCCCTGAAGAGGAATATCCATCTATGGCTATGATGATTTTCTTCATTCTTTGGTTGCTTTCTTGGTTGTAGCTTTCTTGGTTGTAGCTTTCTTAGTCGTTGTTTTTTTAGTCGCCGGTTTCTTGGCCGCCGTCTTCTTAGGCTCGGCGGCCTTCTTCGCGGCTGCAACCTTTGCCTTGGGCGCGGGTTTTGGTTTCACCATTCTGAGCACCTGGGCAGTGCGCGCAGGCAGATAGAGCTTGAGCCATCCCTTGCCGGAGGGGGAGTAGAGCGGATCAGGCTGTGTGAAATGATGCACGTGGTCGTTGATGTTGCCGAATCCTCCAAACTGCAGGCTGTCGCTGTCGAGTACGTCTTCGTATTCTCCGGCCGGAGCTAAGAAGCCGTAGTCGGTAAACGACTTCATCGGGTTCCAGTTGAATACGAAGATAAGGTCGCCGCGGCGGAACGCCAGAACCTGGTCGTCGTCCTTCTCCCAGAGTTTGTCGACCGGGAGCGCCTGGAAGTTGTAGTCTTTGGAGATGAGTTCGATCATGGCGTTGTCGAAACTGTTGAGGAACTTGTATTTAAGATCCTCGCGGTCTACGAGATCCCACTGGCGGCGTGCGTACTTGTAGCTCCAGCCGTTTCCTTCGCGCGGGAAGTCGATCCATTCGGGATGGCCGAACTCGTTACCCATGAAGTTGAGATAGCCTCCGTTGATGGTGGCGAGCGTCACGAGACGGATCATCTTGTGGAGCGCCATTCCGCGGGTGACGACGCCGTTGTCGTCGTTCACCATCATGTGCCAGTACATCTCCTTGTCGATGAGGCGGAAGATGATGGTCTTGTCGCCTACGAGCGCCTGATCGTGGCTCTCGCAGTAGGAGATTGTCTTTTCGTCGGCGCGGCGGTTGGTAAGCTCCCAGAATATCGACGTCGGGTGCCAGTCCTCGTCTTTCTTCTCCTTTATCATCTTGATCCAGTAGTCGGGGATACCCATGGCCATACGGTAGTCGAATCCGAGACCGCCGTCCTCGAACTTGATCGCCAGCCCCGGCATTCCGCTCATCTCCTCGGCGATTGTGATCGCCTTCGGATTGACCTCGTGGATGAGGATGTTGGCGAGGGTGAGATAGACGATGGCGTTGGTGTCCTGGTTGCCGTCGTAATAGTCGCCGTAGTTGCTGAAGGCCTTGCCTAAGCCGTGGTCGTAATAGAGCATCGAGGTCACGCCGTCGAAACGGAAGCCGTCGAACTTGTATTCCTCAAGCCAGAACTTGCAGTTGGAGAGGAGGAAGTGGAGCACTGAGTTCTTGCCGTAGTCGAAGAGCAGGGAGTCCCAGGCGGGATGCTCGCGGCGATGGTCGCCGTAGAAATAGAGGTCGTAGGAGCCGTCGAGGCGGCCGAGACCCTCCACTTCGTTCTTTACGGCGTGGGAGTGGACGATATCCATGATAACGGCGATTCCGCGCTCGTGGGCATCGTCGATGAGGCGCTTCAGGTCGTCGGGGGTGCCGAAGCGTGACGAGGCGGCGTAGAAGCTGCTCACGTGGTATCCGAACGATCCGTAGTAGGGATGCTCCTGGATGGCCATTATCTGGATGGCGTTATAACCGTCCCTGGCGATGCGGGGGAGCGTCTTTGTGCGGAATTCCTCGTATGAGCCGACGCCTTCCTCCTCCTGGGCCATACCGATATGGCACTCATAGATGAGCAGAGGCTTGGTGTCGGGCGTGAATTTCTTTACCTTGAACTGATACGGGTGCTCGGGAGCGTAGACCTCTGCGGAGAAAATCTTCGTGTCGGGATCCTGCACGACACGGCGGGCGTATGCGGGGATGCGCTCTCCTTCTCCGCCGTCCCAGAAGACGCGCATTTTGTAGAGATCGCCGTTATGGATGAAATCGGCGGGGAAACGTCCTTCCCAGTTGCCTCCTTCCAGACGGGTGAGGCTGTATCTTTCGTCGTCCTGCCAGTTTGTGAACGTGCCGAAGAGCAGAATCTTTGTCGCGTGGGGGGCATACTCGCGGAATACCCAGGTGCCGTCTTTCTCGCGGTGGAGTCCGAAATAGTTGTATGCGTTGGCGAATTTGTCGAGAGAGCCGCCGGTATTGGCGGTGAGTTCCTCCATTTTTCTGATCACGTCCTGATGACGTCCCTCGATTGCGTCGGCGTATGGCTCGAGCCAGGGGTCATTGCGCAGGATAGAGAGTTGCTTTTTCATATTTAGGGTTATAATGTAATTTCTATATTTAATTAATTCTAATCTTCCAGTGTGTCCGGGAAGGCTCCCGGAGTTATAACAAAGCATTCGGCTTAAGGGTTGGCGTCGTCAAATTCCCCGGCGTGGAAGCAGTGTTTGATGGTTTCGCGTATCTGCTTGGCTTCCTTTGTGTTGCCGCGGAGGGAATCGAGCGTTCCGGCGATATAGTCCTCTTTGGTCTTGTATCCTAAGAGCTGAGGCAGCCCGCAGTCGGCGATCAGCGGCTTGTGGTTGAAGACACGCAGGATGCCTTCGTAGTCGGAATCCCGGATCATGACGGCGAATTCCTCGCGCAGCCGGTTGTAGTTCTTGCGCGGCTCCAGCTTGTAGATGAGTGTCTTCAGGTGAGTCTCCAGTGCGGTTATGCAGGAGAACCGGGCGTCGATCTTGGTCTCGACGTCTCGCTTCACCTTGTGGCGCACATGCTGGAGCGCCTGTTCGTCGGCGCGTTGCTTGAACGAATGGCACACCTCGCGCTTCACTCTCCTCACTATCTTCTCGGCGTCCCTTCCCCGGCGGCGCGCCATGGCGCGAATCACCGGCTCGAGGAGGAATAGATTCTCCACCTCCGCCACGTCGGGCACCATTATCTGCTTGCGGCGCAGGTAGCCGACCTCGATCTCGGTGCGCCGGTCGCGGTCCACGATTCCGCGGCTCCGCAGATGGTGCATGTATTTGAGGTCGTTGAAGGTGCGTGTGGTCTCGATCACCTTGTTGCATGATCCGAGCGGCCTGACGGTCCAGTCGGAGAATACGAGCGAGTATAGCTTGGCGTCGATGCTGTGTTGGGCGTCGCCCTCGATGAAGAGCACGGGGCGCCGGCTGCCGGCCAGTTCGACGAAGAGGTCTTCGGAGATCGGCGTGTGGCTCATCACCTCGTAGTCCCAGCGGTTTCCCTCCGAGTCGAAGCTCTTCACCCAGATGCAGGCGTTGCGAAGGCGCGTGGCCACGAATTCCACATCCACCGAGTTGTAGACGAAAATGCAGTCGGGGCGTAGCTCCTCGATTGCAGTCCAGAGGTTGGAGATTATGGAATGGTGAATGAACAGGGTGGGGGAGTCGATGAAGATCACGGCCTCATGGGGGGCGTAAAGCACCGCGGCTATATAGTAAAGCACCGTCTTCTCCCCCTGGCTGAGCTTCGAGGCGTCGATCAGGTCGTCGCCCGAGGTTGTGGTGAACATCAGGGAGCCGTGGTGACGGCGTATGCGGTTGCCGGGGAAGATTTTTTCCCAGAGGCGGCGTATGATGTCGAGCTTTGTGGACTGGAAACGGATATTCCGGTTTCCGGCGGCCATTTTCTCCTTGATGTCGAGCAGCGATTCGAGTTCGTCGGCGAAGATCATGTAGGTGAGCTTGTCGAGCTCGCTGACGGCGTCGGTGCGCATGTATGTCTGGCGCGTTATCGCCTTGCGGTAGAGGTCGTCGATAGAGCCGGGGCGAGTCGATTCCTCGCGCTCGGGGAAGGCGGCGGCGAGCGCCGAGAGGCAGAAGGCGCGGTCGCCGTTCAGTTCGGTCATCTCCTCCATGAAACGGGTCTTGCCGGAGCCGTTGGCGCCGATAAGCGTGATCTGCCGCGCCCCCGATAGATCGGGAGCCGCATTCTTGCCGATCGATGATGGAAGTTTTATCTGTCTCATGGCAAACCTTGTCCTTTGCTTTGAATCGTAAATTTAATAAAAATCCTTAACTTTGCAAAATAAAGTAGACTTTAAAATAAATATAGTACACTTAAAAATAAATATAGTACACTTTAATATTTGAAGCAATTATGTTTTCAGGAATAGTTGAGGAGGCTGCCCGCGTGGTGGCGCTGAGAGAGGATAAGGATAATCTGCATATCACGATGAGCTGCTCGTTTGCCGACGAACTGCGCATCGACCAGAGCGTGGCGCATAACGGCGTGTGTCTCACGGTGGTGGAGCTGCCGGGCGACGGCACGTATACGGTGACGGCCATCAAGGAGACGCTCGAACGCTCGAATCTCGGTGGTCTGAAGGTCGGCGACCTGGTGAACTTAGAGCGCAGTATGATCATGAACGGCCGCCTTGACGGCCACATCGTGCAGGGTCATGTCGACTGCACCGCTCTCTGCACCGACGTCCGCGAAGCCGACGGCAGCTGGTATTATACGTTCGAATATCCGTTCGACCGCGAGATGGCGAAGCGCGGCTATTTCACGGTCGACAAAGGTTCGGTTACGGTAAACGGCGTGAGTCTGACGGTCTGCGAGCCGACGGAGAACACGTTCAAGGTAGCGATCATCCCCTACACGCACGAGCACACCAACTTCTGCCGCATCGAGAAAGGCACGGCCGTCAACATCGAATTCGACATCCTCGGCAAATACTTAGCGAGGCTAAGTAATTTTGAATTTTGAATCATTAGTGGTGCGTTAAAAATACTATTTATGTATATTGCTAATTATCGGTATCTAATCCTCCCGCAAAGGGGCAAGAGGGCCCGCAAAGGATTCTACCGCAAAGCATTATAGATTGTAGGCGCATCGCTTTGGGATGGTTAAGATGAGGAGATTGCGTCTTCGACTTTTAGAGCTCGCAGAGCCTGCCGCTAAAACGATGCCGAAAAACATTGCTGAATCCTCCGCGCGTCAGCCCTCGGCGCACTCTAAAAGCCGAAGGCGCACCCTCTGAATTGAGACAAACCGGAAACAAAAGCCTTTGCGGGAAAACCTCTGCGGGTCCTCTTGCCCCTCTGCGGGATGGTTCTACATCTGAGTATTAAAGATATGCATCAGATTTTAAACTAAACGCACCACTTATGATTTTTAAACAACTGAGTATAAATAATATACTAATAACGTATCTAACGCACCTCTAATGATTCAAAATTCAAAATTATTTCGTGAGGGCGAAGCCGACGCAGAGGCCGTCGTAGGAGGAGAGGAGCGACGAGAGGGTCTTCGCCGTCGATAGGTTGGAGTATTTCGCTACCGCGTTGACCAACGCGATAAGCTTCGTGGCGTCGAACATCACGTCCATCGTTTTCGATGTCTTCTGCACGTATGTTGTCAGCGTACCGAGGTTCACCTTGCCCGCCGCTTTGAACTTGAAGAGGAACACTCCCTTCTCCTTCGTGTTGGTGGCCTCTTCGATTGTTCCTTTGAGTTTCATCTTTTTGATGGTCAGTTCAAAGTTGCCGGTTTGGTCAATCACGAGCTTGGCCCCGGTCAGGCCGTATTTGGTATAATAGGGCTGCAGCTTTTTCTCGATGGCAGTAGCTGCGGCCACGCCCCCCGCTTTTTTGAGGAAATTGTCGCCCGTGAACGAAATCGCCGGACCGGTCGATGTCCAGTTGCCTGCAAGGTCGGCCACTTTGAGATCGGAGGAGGAGAGGACGCCGCTGAGGATATCTCCGATCGAAGAACCGCTTCCCTTCTTGAAAATATCTGTAATCGACTGGGCGTTGGTCAAATTAGTACCAGCGATGGTAATTCCGATTAGGAAGATAATAAGTCTGAATTTGCTCATAATAAAATAGATAATTTAGATAATTAGAAAAGCCCGGTGCGGAAAAACAGACAAATAAATTGGCTATTTTGACGCATTTCAATAAAATCCGTTTTGGTTTATATGGCTTATTTATGTACAAAATTACTTTAAAATTCTCTAATTTTATAAATTTGATGTAATTTTGTTGCGTGCCGGAGAAATTGGTTATAGATTTCTGATGAAATTTAAACAGTTTCCAAGAGGCTAATAACAGCATTAACAGCATTAAGGGATGGTAGGAATTGTATTATGAAGTAATCACATTCTTGAACGCTTTTTATCCGGATTGCTTTGAATACGTATGGTTCATTCTGTCCCTGAACGGTTTCTAACATTCGGAATATGAAACAATTTTCGATAGGATTGGCGGCCCTTGCTCTTTTCGGCGGCGGCATTTTTACCTCGTGTAGCCAGGAAAGTATATGGGGCGGATCTGATACAGAAGGTAAAATTTCTTTAAGTCTTGAAACAGACGGAACGGTCAGAGGTTCTACGCGTGCCGATGACACTCAGGCTACAGTGGTGCCCGACCCTTCGGAGTTTTCCATAGCTTTAAACAATAGTGATGGCTCATTCTCAAAAAAATGGGATAATCTTGAATCGTTCAATAAGGAAACGCAATTCAAGACGGGCGAGTATGTCATCGAGGCTGAGTATGGCGACCCGGAGAAAGAGGGGTTTGACTCACCTTATTATTATGTGGGTCAGGATGTGACTGTCGTTGCCGGCGAGGATGCTCAGATAAATCTTATCGCTACCTTGGCCAACGCCATGGTAAGCGTCCGTTTCACGGATGAGTTCAAATCGAATTTTTCGGCTTACAGCACCGCGCTTCGTTCCGAGGGGCACGATTATATTGTTCTCGCCCAGGAGGAGACGCGCCCCATCTATGTCTCGCCGTCAAAGATAGAACTCAGTCTGACGATGACCAACCGCGACGGCAAGGAGGTCACCGTGCAGCCTGCCGGATTTACCGCAGAGGCCAGACACCATTATATTGTGACCATTGGAGTCAACGGAGATGCTTCGCTCGGAAATCTGACGCTTGACATCCAGTTTACCGAGGACGTGGACTCGGAAGTCATAGAGGTCCCGCTTGGAGAAGAACTCTTCAACGCTCCTCCACCTTTTATTGAGGCCAAGGGTTTTGTTTCTGACGAGCCGGTGGAGCATATCGAGAGTATGCCATATGAAGATGAGAATCCGAGATTCCAGCTATTTGCGTTTGCCGGTTTCAAGGAGGCTCGTCTTATAATCAATTCGACAGGAGATTACACACCTGCTTTCGGTCGGGAGATAGAACTGGTGGCAGCGGATGAGACGCAGAAGTCGCAGGTAACAGGTGCCGGCGTCGAGGTTACCGGTCTTTTCCGCAACCCCGACAAGATGGCAGTCGTAGGCTTCCGCAAATTCCTTGAGCAACTTCCTCATGGCGAATATGAAATGCTGATGGAAGTCAAGGATGCCATGACGAGAACAAACGATATCAATGCTCCTGTGAGATTCAAGGTTCTGATAAGTGATCTGAAAGTAGAGATTGTCCCTGTCGGGAAGATGAAATTCAACAGTCGCGAACATGATTTCTATGTATTTTCAAATTTCAAGGGAATTGTCAGAGCTGCGAATTTCCGTCGTCTTAATCGGGAGAATACAGAGGACGCTTTGATTGTGGATGCTGATGCAGCGATATCTGTTGATCCTGCAACAGTCGGCAATGAATATGCCGAGTTTGCATACGGATATAAATGCCATTTTAAGATTCCCGACAGCGCATTTGTTGGAGCTTTCGGCGTTCAGAAAGACCAGTGCCTGTTGCGCATTTATTATAAAAACGAAACGACACCGAGGGCAAGCACTCCTCTTGCTTTGGAATTCCCGAAGTATACTCTTCAGGCAGATGCTATGGCCAGGAAGGTAAAGATAAGGATAATTCCTGAGAATCCGGAAGATCTTGGTACTATTAAGTCTTGCATAACTTTTTTCTATGGTGATACCGAGACAAATGACAGAAGACTTTTCCCTTTGCGGGGGGATGTCGTCGAGGTACATGAGATGATAAGTAACCATGAGTATACTAATGTTACTTCCACTCTAGGTGATGGAATAAATAGAACATCATTCTCTGTACCTGTTCCAGATTTTAAGACAGAGCAGGAACTTCCGATACCAAATGGAAATTTTGCGCAAACACATCAGACAATTAATGAACAAGATGTGCAGATAGGAGGTAAGTATGAGGTTAAGGTTTTGGGCATATCCGGTTCCTATGCCCGCAAATCCTCTATCGTGCGTTCAGAAGCAGATAATTGGGCATCTGTCAATAGCTTTACGTGCTATCCCGGATCTAAAAACAGGAATACCTGGTTTATGGTACCTTCCACATACGTTGAGAATGGTATTGCAACTATTCGTACTGTCGGGTTTAATCATAATGGTGAGAATATTGCCACATCCGGAGGTAAAGGTAATACTAATTATTATTGTGAAAATTCTCCTTCGGAGGATAAATTGGCTGTTAGGGCTGGTGAAATGTTTTTAGGGTCATATCTTTGTGACAATACTGGTGAACATCGTGAAGAAGGAGTCGATTTCGGCTCAAGGCCTCGGTCTTTAAAATTTTCATATAATTATTCTCCCTTGAATGGAGAAGAAGCTGAATGTGTCGTCAAGATGTATAAGGGTGAAAAGAATAAAGGGTATGAACTTATATCGGAGACAAGAGCAAAACTTGCTTCTACTTCGGGGGGATGGGTGGATGAAAAATGGATAGAATTCAATGCATGTCCATTTGATGACGGAACATCAGGCCCTAAAATAACAAAGATTGTTGTTATGTTTATTTCCTCTACAGCAAAAAATCCTTCATTAAAGTTTCCTACTAAAGAGGATTTGGAGAAAAATGCCGCAGGAGTGGGGTGGGGTAATTTTACAAATCCTCCGAAAATGGCTGCGAATGCCTATACTGCTTTTGCATCTGGTTCTGTTTTGCAAGTCAAAAATGTCGAATTTAAATATACCACCCAAGAACATTCTGTAAAAACTAAGGCAGTAAAAAGTCATAGGGTTTTAAATAAAACAAGAAGATGAAGAAATTAGGTATATATACTTTGATGCTGATGATATTGACATTGGCATCTTGCGGGAAGGAGACTCCTTTTAATCCTGATCCGGAACCTGCCGAGGAGGGGCAGCTCTCGAAATCAGCGCTGTCTTTAGATATACTCGACGCTTCGGTTGTAAGTTCGACTAAGGCGGCTACAACAGATGTAAATCTTAATGACTTTGATGTCATGATATATCAAGTAGGTGTCAATACTCCGAAATTTAAATATAAATACGGAGAGATGCCGGAAATTGTCACTTTGATGCGCGGTGAGTATTATGTCGTGGCAGAGTATGGCTCAAATGTGGATAAAGGCTGGGATGCACCGTACTACAAAGGAGAGTCGGATAATTTTCTTATTAAGGGTGGGGAGATTACCGATGATATCGGCGATATAAAATGTAAGTTGCAGAATGTTAAGGTGTCGGTTGACTACGGGCCGATTCTGCTTGATCAGGTGGAGAACCCGAATGTCGAAATCAAAGTCTGTGCTCCAGCCAATCAGGATAATATCGAGGGACTTGTTTTTGGTAAAAATGAAAGCCGTTGCGGGTATTTCCGCTATGAGCAAGGAGTTACTCTTATAGCCGAATTCAACGGTCTCATAAAGGGTGATCCGACTCCTACTCAGAAAATCAGTTCAATCACCAATCTTGAGGGTGGAAAGCATTATAAGATAACATTTAAGCTACATGTTATTCCGGAGGATCCCAAGGGTGGGATTGCTCCTAAAATGGGAGTAGACGCAACTCTTGTGGTGACGGATGTGGAGCGCAATGTCGATCTTCAGGAGGATGAGCTTCTTCAAGATGACGAACGACCGAGCGAGGGAGGTGATGAGCCGGATGATTCAGGACTTGAAATCACGGCTGAGGCTCCGATTGATCTTTCGGCAGTGAATCTTGTGGATAAGGATTCTCATGTAGTGCTTAATATTGCGAGTCAGACCGGTATTACAAAATTCCAGGTGAACATTATATCCGACGATCTTGCCGGACTTGTTCCTGCTGTGCTCGATCTCGTGGAGCCGGGTGATAATCTGGGTTTGCTTCAGGGACTTGGTCTTCTGCCGGATGGCAAGACAACAGTCAGGGCCGAGAAGAATGTGAAGTTTGATGTTTCGGGCTTCATGGAGATGCTTTGCGCCTTGGGAAGTGGAAAGGAACACACGTTCAGACTGACAGTAGCGGATTCTTCAGGTGAGGTTGTCAAGGAGCTTAAACTAAAAACGAAGTAAGATGGCATCAAGAATGAAATATTATATATCTGCTCTCGCAGGCATCTCTTTGCTTTGTCAGAGTTGTGTCTCGGAGTCTCCTTTCAGTGAGGGGGAGGATGGAATATTGAAGCTTTCGGCGCAGATATGCGAGGAGGTTAAGACAAGAGCCAATCTTGCGGATTATGATCACGAGAGTCTTGTAAGAAACTGTGTCATATATATAGAGTCTAATAAGGGACTTATCCGTAAATACAAGGGCCTTGATCAGGTTCCATCCTCGATATCTCTCAAACCGGGAGAATATGTTGTCGAGGGTTGGACCGGCGACAGTGTATCGGCGTCTTTCGATAAGAAATTCTATCGCGGATATGAAAGGGTATCGATCGCTTCCGGCCAGGAGAATCAGATGTCTCTTGTCTGTAACATCGCAAACACACTCGTTTCGGTCACTCCTGAGTCTCTCGATCAGGGATTAAGAAATGTCAAGGTCACGTTCAGTCATTCCAAAGGTTCTCTTGAGTTTGACGAGTCTCGTATAAAGGATGGAGGTAAAGGTTATTTCATGGTTCCCAATGCCGACACTTCTATCAGATACCTGATAGAGGGAAATTATGAGAACGGTGATTCATACCGGCAGGAGGGCGTGATAAATAATGTAATGCGCGCCCATGAATATAGGCTTGACCTTACAGCTAATCCAGACAACATCCCTTTTGGAGGAGGAGTTTTCAAGATTTCGATAGAGGATATAGAAGTTAAGACAGAACTTGTATATATATATGGTAAGCCGACCATCTCAGCATACATTAATGATGAGCTTTTTAATCTTGAGGATCAGATAGTCGGTGTGAAGGATCCTACGGGAGACCAGAGACCTTTCACTGATGTTATCGTTCGGGTGCGTGGTTACGAGGATCTAACATCCTTGCAATTGCGCGGAGGTGATAATTTCACTTCAGAGGGCCTTCCGTTTGCCTCTATCAATATGCTGAGACCGAGTGCATCTTATCCGACTTCGCAGATGAATGCCGATGGAATACGGTTAACTAAAACAGGTCCTTTCTATGGCCCTAATGGAGGATCTACTCCTGATGAAGGCAAGATATGGTTTCAATATGAAATTAAATTCGAGAAGAAGTTCTTCGATAGTCTTCCTCCCAAGGAGACCGAATATAAACTCCACATAACAGCTGTGGACTTCCAGGAAGGAGGTACTGATGCCAAGCAGAATACAGCAACGATGCATATCGCCACGACTGATGCTGCAGTTACTGTGAAAGCGCCGGTTCAGACCGAGGCACTCAATCAGGAGACTAATCCGATGGCTGTGCTTTACAGTACGGCGGTTATTTCCGGAAAGATACGTAGTGAGAGTGCCGCCGGGTATGGTGTGAAGTATCGTAAGAAAGGCACTCCAGACTGGATCTCGGTTCCCGCTGAACCCGCAACGGCTGCTTCGATGCGCTCCCGCACACGTGCGGTAGGTGATATTTACTCCGTAACCCTCACCGGGTTGGAACCGGGGACAACATACGAGTATAAGGCGTATGAACAGGGTTATGACAACTGCAATATCTATGAGTTTACTACTGAATCCGCCTTTGTGATTCCGAATGCATCTTTTGAGGAGTGGGGAACTTACAAAGGAACTTCTGATATGAGTCTTGCAAATGGAAAAGATATTGTATTCCCGGGAACAGGCTCACGTTCTTTCTGGGATTCCGGTAATCCGGGAGCAGCGGCGGCGAATGACATACTGACAGATAAATCAACTGATATCTTCAAATCCGGCAGTTATAGTGCAAAACTTGTCTCTAAAGAATGCGGAATGTTGGGTATCAATAAGTTTGCGGCGGGTAATGTTTTTGCAGGCGAGTATGTAAAGACGGATGGAACTGATGGTGTCCTTAAATTCGGACGCCCGTATAACGGATCTCATCCTAAGAAGCTTGTGGTTTATGCAAATTATCGACCGGCAGTCGCTTCCGGCAAGGGTGCTAACGATTCTTATATAGCATCCGGTGCACTTGATCAAGGTCAGATATATGTTGCCTTGACAACTGAGCAGGTTGATATAAGGACCAAATCAAACGATCGAAAACTTTTTGATAAGGATGACAGTTGTGTGTTGGCTTACGGGCAGGTGACCTGGACGGCCAATTTCGGTCCTGACGGCGCTTTAGAGAAAGTCGAGATACCTCTGGAATATTACGAGAGGGCGAAGACGACAAAGGCTAAATACCTGGTAATCGTGGCTTCGGCGTCGAAGTTCGGCGATTACTTCTCGGGAGGCCCCGGCTCGGTAATGTATCTTGATGATTTTGAATTGGTTTATGAATAGAAAATATAGTTTATTCATGATGTTGATGGGTTTGGCTCTGTGCGCGCTTGGCGCGCAGAGTCAAACTTCGTTTTTGGCATCATCGGATATTTTGGCTAAGGATTCGCTGTCGAAGAGGGTGAATACGGAGCTCAGACATGACACGCTCCATGTCACGCCGGAGATGGTGGCCGAGCTGCAGCGATCGCAGCAACCCGAGGAGTTCGAACGGGAGATCGAATCGGTGGTCTTTATCCCCAAAGGGCAGTGGATAACCGGTCTGTCGGTATCCTATACCCAGTCGTCGCAGAATAAATATCAGTTTTTTATCCTGCAGGGTATTTCCGGCGATACATATAATTTCAAGATCACGCCGATGGTGGGCTATGCGTTTCGCGACGACATGGCGGCAGGCCTTAAGTTCGGATACCAGCGTGCCCTCACCAAACTCGAGGCGGCTGACATCGTGCTCGATTCGGAAACAAGCTACGACACTGACCATATCTATTCATTAGGGCATAATTACTATGCCACGATGTTCTTCCGCAATTATTTCTCGATCGGCCGTTCGAAACGCTTCGGCTTCTTCAACGAGATCCAGTGCCAGCTCGGCGGAGGCCAGTCGAAGATCACCAAGGGGGTAGCCGAGAACCTGACCGGTACCTACGAGCGCAATTTCTCGCTCGACATCGGTCTCGTGCCCGGCCTTGCGGTATTCCTCAGCAATTATTCGGCGGTGGAGGTGAATGTGGGTGTTCTCGGTTTCAGCTATACCGACACCAAGTCGACCACCGACCGAATCTATGTTGCCCACCGCAAGTCGAAATCGGCGAATTTCCGTATCAATCTCTTTTCAATCACCTTCGGGTGCGTCTTTTATCTCTGATCGGTTATGGTTAAGAAATATATCAAGACTTTGTTGATGGCTGCGGCCATGATTGCCGCGTTTCCCGCAGCAGCCGCGGAGATCGCCGACACCGTTCCGGTGAAGACGGATAGCGTTAAGCGGAAAATCCCCGACGGCAAGTATATCTTCATCCCTGATTCGATCCAGGATGACGTCCTGCAGCTGCTCAAAGGCGGAAAACGCGTCGTTGACGACGAACGCAAGCACGACCCAAACGAAAAGGTTATCTGGAAGGGCGACACTATCCCGATGAAGCTCAAGACCCGCAATCTCGGCCGCTTCGACCGCGGGCTTTCGAACTACCTCTTTATTCCGAAAGGCGACTGGGGCTTCGGTCTGACGGCCAGCTACGGCGAGTTTTCAACAGATAACCTCGAGGTGTTCAACCTCCTGAGCGACATCGATATCAAGGCGCATATCTTTTCGATCAAGCCTTATTTCCTCTATTTCATCAGGAATAACCTTGCCGTCGGCCTTCGTTTCGGATATACTTCGGCCAAGGGAGACATCGGCTCGTTCAAGGTGGATATCGACGAGGATATGAACTTTGACCTTCATGACATCGGCTACCGGAACGAGAGCTATACGGCGGCGCTGCTTTTCAGACAGTATATCGGCATCGCGCGGCGCGGGCGCTTCGGCGTGTTCAACGAGATGGAACTCGCTTTCTCGTCGGGTAATTCCGATTTCATCAGACCCTACAACAGCGAACCGCTCAAGACTCACACCAACTATATGGAGGCGGCGCTGAATTTCTCGCCCGGCGTCTGCGTGTTTATCATGAAGAATGTGTCGTTCAACGTGTCGTTCGGCGTTTTCGGATTCTATCTCCGCAACGAGAAGCAGATTGAAAACGGCGAGAGCCTCGGCAACCGCACCACTTCCGGAGCTAATTTCCGCTTCAATATTTTCAACATCAATTTCGGCATAGGCATCCATATATGAGAAGGCTTTTCAAGATATTTCTCCCGGCGCTCTGCGTCGTGTTGCCGGGCTGTATAAGCAATGACATCCCTTATCCGCATATAGTGCAGAACATCACGGCGCTCGCCGCCGAGGGGGAGACGCGCGCGGCGTCGATCGATTCGATAGCCCTCGAGGCCACCGTCTATCTCGACGAGACCGTCGACATCGAGAATGTGAGATTCTCCGATTATAAGTTTTCGGAGGGCGCCGAGTCGGATCCCGACCTTATGAGCGGAACCTACAATCTCACTTCCCCGCTTACCGTCACCCTTACCAAATGGTATCCTTACGAATGGACGATCACGGCCGAGCAGGAGATAGAGCGTTATTTTTCGGTCGAAGGGGAGATAGGGGAGAGCGTTGTCGACCCAATCGGCCACCGCGTGATCATCACCATGCCGGAGGGAACGGATCTCTCGAAGGTGCATATCCTGAGCTGCAAGCTCGGACCGCGCGAGGTGACCACGATGGATCCCCAGCTCGGACCCGGTGTGTTCGACCTCCGTTATCCTCTCAAGGTGGCGGTGACGGCTTTCGGCCGCACGAGCTACTGGACGATCTATGTGCAGCTCTCGGAGTTAGTGGTCAACACGGAGCGCGTCGACGCCTGGTCGCAGGTGATCTGGGCGTATGGCAACGGCCCGGCGGATGTGAAGAACGGTTTCCAGTATCGCGAGGCCGGAGCCACTGAATGGACAGATGTACCTGCCGACAGAGTGGAACAGACGCAAGGTGCTTTCTCATGCTCGATCCCGCATCTGAAACCTCTGACGGAGTATGTTGTCCGCACTGTCTCGGGCAGTGATATAGGTAATGAGGTTACCGTGACCACGCAGGGAACGGCCGACCTCCCGAACGGCGATTTCGAGAACTGGTGCCAGATCGGCAAGATCATCTTCCCCTATGCCGAGGGCGGCGAACAGTTCTGGGATACGGGCAATACGGGTACTTCGACACTCGGTCAGAACAATACCGTGCCCTCCGATCATACACCGACCGGAAGCGGTCGTGCCGCGGAGTGCAACACGAAGTTCGTAGGTATCGCGGGAATCGGCAAGCTCGGCGCCGGCTCGATCTTTACCGGGAAGTTCGCGAAGGTCGACGGCACGAACGGTATCCTCGACTTCGGTCGCCCGTGGACGCTGCGCCCGACCAGGCTGCGCGGCTATTTCCAGTATCAGACAAAGCCGATAGATTATGTGTCGACGGAGTTCGCCTCGCTCAGAGGGCGCCCGGACACGTGTATCGTATATATCGCCCTGACCGACTGGACGACGCCTTACGAAGTGCGCACGAACCCGCGTAACCGCAATCTCTTTGACCCGAATGCCTCATACGTTATAGGTTACGGCCAGATGCAGTATAGCGGAACGATGGATGCATACCAGAGTTTCGACATACCGATAAAATATCGTGACACGTCGCGCGTTCCTTCATATATACAGATCACGTGCTCGACTTCGAAATATGGCGACTACTTCACGGGCGGCAACGGCGCGGTTCTCTGGGTCGACCAGTTCTCGTTAGGCTGGGACCTCGAATAATTTTGAATGTTGAATGTTGAATTTTGAATTGGGCTGACGCGCAGGGTGTCGATTGTAGGGACATCCCTTTGGGAGGTTTCAAATGTTGGCGGCGTTGTAGGGACGCACGGTTCGTGCGTCCGCCTGATCGCCGGCAGATTAATGTTTAGACAGGAGTACAGGATAACAAAATTATGAAAAGTATGTTGAGGATGAGAGGAATAATTGCGACGGTGATGGTCGCCGTTACGGGCGTTTTCGCTCCGGCGAGCTCCTTGGCGCAGACGCAGCTGGAGGAACAGCCGTTCGTGCGGTCGCGCGATCAGAAGGCCGTCGAGACGTCTACCGATGTCATAAATATCGTATTGCCGACGGCTGCCCTGGCCGCGGTGTTGATTCAGCAGGACTGGAAGGGACTTATTCAGGGAATTGAGACCGCCGGGGCGACTGCCGCGGCGACGCTGATTCTGAAATATTCCATCAAGGAATGGCGCCCTGACCGCCATGACACTCATTCTTTCCCTTCGGGTCACACGTCGATGAGTTTCGCGTCGGCAGCTTTTATTCAGCGTCGATATGGCTGGAAATTCGGAGCACCGGCATATGCGCTGGCCACTTACGTGGGCTGGGGACGTGTCTTCTCTAAGAAACATCATTGGTGGGATGTGGTGGCCGGAGCGGCCATCGGTGCGGGGAGCGCGTATATCTTTACGCGGCCGTTTGCCAAAAAGCACGATCTGCAGATAGCGCCGGTTTCTGATGGAAGAAATGTGGGTGTTTATTGCTCGATGGCATTTTAGATGGGGTTAGTATTTTAATAAGGGCGTTAAGGGAGTTAAGGGCTTTAAGGTCTTTAAGGGCGTTAGGGGCTTTAAGGTATTTTTTAGAGTAAGGTTTTATGGGAGGATTCTGGAAGAAGAGGGCTAAATCTTTTGTTTATGCGTGGAAGGGGATAAGGACGCTGTTCGGTTCGGAGGCGAATGCCAAGGTGCATCTGGGCGCCGCTCTGCTCGTTGTGATCGCTGGATTTCTGTTGCGGCTTTCGCCTGCGGAATGGTGCGCGATCATTATCTGCATCGGCGGGGTTTTTATGGCCGAGGGTTTCAACACGGCGTTGGAGAAGGTTTGCGACAAGGTCTCGCCTGAAAAAAATCCGTTGATCGGGGCGGCGAAAGATGTCGCCGCAGGGGCAGTCCTCCTTTTTGTCATAGCCGCCGTAGCCGTCGGCCTCATAATTTTCCTCCCTAAGTTCATGGATGCGGTTTCTGTGTTAAGAAATTGAAAGGAATTTTAACATTTGTTGATAAGAATGATTTTCAAGAGATTAAAATGATTTGAACAATTATTTTGCAAAATTGTTATGAAAATATTTGCACAGCGTGAATTTTTGCTATAACTTTGCAACCGCAAACGGGAAAACAACCCCGGGGCTCACAAGCCTGAAAGGTTGATCCGGATGCAAAAGAACAATGAAATTTTGTCACAAGACAAGCAGCGTAACCGAAGTAATTCGGTATGTTGAGAGAGTATAAGGGAAC
>CAJTYD010000010.1 GCA_910583775.1 uncultured Muribaculaceae bacterium
AGACTGTAAATCTGCTGGTTTATACCTTCGGTGGTTCGAATCCATCTCCACCCACGGATAATTTAATAGACAAATGATTTGTTAACGAAAATCTTTCTCATCAGATGAATTAAAAAAAGGTGTGACCGGGAGGCCACACCTTTTTTGTTATGCCGTTTTCGAACTGATCAGATGCTGAGGCGGCGGAGCGTCGACATGAGCTCCTGGTTGATCGGTTTGTCGTTCTTGATTGCCTTGGTGAAGGGAACGTAGCATATCTCGTCGTTCTTGACGCCGATCATCACGTTGCGCTGGTCGTCGAGCAGCGCGTCGACGGCAGCGGCGCCCATGCGTGAGGCGAGGATACGGTCGTGTGCCGTCGGGGAGCCGCCGCGCTGGAGGTGACCGAGGATCGAGACCCTGACGTCGTAGCCGGGATATTCCTCCTTCACGCGCTGGGCGAGGCCCATCGCGCCGCCGGTGATCGGCGATTCGGCCACAAGCACGATCGATGAGTTCTTCGACTTGCGGAACCCGTTCTTGATGAGCTCCGAAAGCTGGTCTACCTGCGTGGAGATCTCGGGGATGATGGCGGCCTCGGCTCCGGAGGCTATCGCTCCGTTGAGGGCGAGGAAGCCGGCGTCGCGTCCCATCACCTCGATGAAGAAGAGACGCTCGTGGGAGGTGGCGGTGTCGCGGATCTTGTCGACGCATTCCATGATGGTGTTCAGGGCTGTGTCGTAGCCGATGGTTGTGTCGGTGCCGTAGAGGTCGTTGTCGATGGTGCCGGGGAGACCGACGATAGGCAGCGAGAACTCGTTGCCGAAGAGGCGCGCTCCCGTGAGCGAGCCGTCGCCGCCGATCACCACGAGCGAGTCGATCTCATGGCGTTTCATCACGTCGTAGGCGCACTGACGCCCCTCGGGGGTCTGGAATTCCTTGCAGCGCGCTGTCTTGAGGATCGTTCCTCCGCGCTGGATGATGTTCGATACGTTCTGAGTGGAGAATTCCTCGATCTCATCGTATATCAGACCTTTGTAGCCACGATAGATTCCGTAAACCTTGAAGCCGGCGAATATAGCCGCTCTCGTCACCGCGCGAATCGCGGCGTTCATTCCCGGTGCGTCGCCTCCTGAAGTGAGGATGCCTACTGACTTGATTTTATTCATGATCCTAATATTGAAGTTAATTTTACAAAAGTAAGCAATTATTATTAAATTTGCAGTATGAAAAAAGTGAAAAATTTGATATTCGATCTCGGCGGAGTCGTGATCGATCTCAAAAGAGAGAATGCGGTGGCCGCTCTGACGGCCCTCGGCATCAAGGGCGTTGATCAACTTTTAGGACTTTACCGCCAGGAGGAGCCGTTTCTTTCGCTCGAGACCGGCCGACTCACCTCAGCCGAATTCTTCGACGAGATGCGTCGCCGGGCCCGCGCCGGCGTCACCGACCGCGAAATCGAGTCTGCCTTCAATGCTTTCCTTATCGGGCTGCCTGTGGAAAGACTCCGGGCCCTGCGCAGCCTTCGCGAGGATGGCTTTAAAGTCTACGGCCTTTCGAATACGAACGCCGTGATGTTCAATTCCTGGATCCGCGAGGCTTTCATGCAGGAGGGCCTTAAAGTGAACGATTATTTCGACGGACTTGTTCTATCCTTTGAGGAAGGAATGTGCAAGCCTGACCCGGATCTGTTCATGACCGTCGTGAACCGTTACGGTCTGGATCCAGGGGAGACGGTGATGCTCGACGACTCGCGCAAGAACTGTGAGGCCGCCGAATCCGTAGGGTTGCGCAGCGCGTGCGTAGGCACGGATGCCGATAACGACATGCTTGCCCAGATCAGGAGAATCAGAGAATGCGACGCGGTATGAAAGCAGAGCCTTCGGTAATTACGGTAGGCACTTTCGACGGGGTGCATTTAGGACATCGCGCCGTGGTCGGGAAGGTGGTTGAGGATGCCCGCAGGCGCGGCGCCCGTCCGCTGGTGATAACCTTCGACCCTCATCCTCTGGCGGTTGTGGCTCCGGAGCGGATGCCGGGACTTCTCGAGAGCCCGGCAACGCGTTGCCGCCGCATCGAGAGCATGGGAGCCGTCCCGGTGCTTCTGGAATTCAACGAGGAGCTCCGGCGAAAGACTGCCGCCGAATGGATGGAGATCCTGAGGCGCGATTACGGCGCGGTGGAGGTTGTTGCCGGATATGACAACACTTTCGGCTGCGACGGGCTGAAGATGAGCATTCACGATTACCGCTCGCTTGGCGAGACCCTCGGGGTCGATGTCGAGGAGGCTCCGATCGTGGAAGGTATTAGTTCTTCTGTCATTCGCGAGGCCTTGGGCAGAGGCGATGTCGAACGCGCTTCGGAGATGCTCGGTTATCCCTACCGGATAGGAGGCCGGGTGGTTCACGGCAAGGGACTGGGCCACTGCCTGGGATATCCGACCGCCAACGTGATTCCTGACGGCAGACTCCTTCTGCCGGCCAACGGCGTCTATGCCGCCGATGCGGAATTGCCCTCCGGGGAGGTGAGGCGAGCTGTGGTGAATGTTGGAAAAGCCCCGACCGTCGGATCCGCTTTCCCCGTCACTGTGGAGGCATACATAACGGATTTCGACGGCGATCTCTATGACAGGGAAATAGCCCTCGACTTCCTTCACCGTCTTCGCGACGAGAGGAAATTTCCGTCGGTCGAAGAGCTTACGGAGCAGATCCGCGCCGACGTCGAGGCCGCCCGGAGGCTGTGAAATCGGCGATAAGGGCGATAAGGGCGATAAGGGCTTTAAGGACTTTAAGGGCTTTAAGGACTTTAAGGACTTTAAGGTTAGGATAAGTCGCAAAAATTATATATATTTGCTAATCGGCTTTTTTTAAGAACAAGAACCGGTCTAATATAGAAAAACTGTATGGAAGTAATCAATTTCGCGGAGACTCCCAGTCTGGTGAGCCGCTATATGCTTGAACTGAGGGACATCGACATCCAGAAAGACCGACTGCGCTTTCGCACCAACCTCGACCGCATCGGCGAGATCATGGCCTACGAGATATCGAAGCGTCTGGATTACAGAGAGGTCCCCGTTCAGACGCCTCTGGGCACTTCGATATGCCGGGAGCCTTCCGACCGTGTGGTAGTGGCCACGATCCTGCGCGCCGGGCTTCCTTTCCATCACGGTTTCCTGAACTATTTCGACCGGGCAGAAAACGCTTTCGTCAGCGCCTATCGCCGCTACAGGGAGAAGGGCGATTCCTTCGACGTGCTCGTGGAATATCTCGCCTCTCCCTCGATCGAGGGGAAGACGCTGCTGCTCGTCGACCCGATGCTCGCCACCGGCAGCTCGATGGAACTTGCCTACAAGGCGCTGCTCACCAAGGGAATGCCGGCAAAGATCCATGTGGCCTCCGTTATAGCCTCCCGGCTCGGGGTGAACTACGTGATGGAGCATTTCCCCGCAGACAGGACCACTCTCTGGTGTGGCGACATCGACGAGGAGGTAAACTCACACAGCTATATCGTGCCGGGTCTCGGCGACGCAGGCGATCTCGCGTACGGCGAGAAGGATTAATCAGTCGTAAACCCTTTTACAGCGTGAAAAAGTGATTCTCGACAATATAGATATATTGAATTTCAAGAATATAGCCGGAGTCAGGCTGGAATTTTCCAGAGGCGTGAACTGTCTGCTGGGAATGAACGGCATGGGAAAGAGCAATCTGCTGGAGGCTATATATTTTCTGAGCATGAGCCGCCCGATGCAACCGATACCGGAGAGCGCGCTCATAAGGCACGGCGCCGACATGCTGATGGTTAAGGGAGAATACGATATGGACACAGACGCGCGCGAGACCGTGAGCTGCGGCATCGTGAAAGGAAAGGGGAAGACACTGAAGCGCAACGGTAAGGAATATGCCCGCATATCGGAACATATCGGCAAGTTTCCGATAGTCTCGATAACCCCGGCCGACAGCGCGATCGTGAGCGGCGCCTCGGAGGTGCGCCGCCGGCTTATGGACATGGTTATCTCGCAGGCCGACGGAGCATATCTGTCGCTGCTGATACGCTATAACAAGTCGCTTGAGTCGCGCAACAAGATGCTGCGTGCCGGTGTTCGCGACAATCTCTTATATGAATCGATAGAATCGGGGCTTGTCGACACCGGCGAGGCCATCTGGAAACTCCGCAGGGAGTGGACGGCGGCCATCGAGCCTCTTTTCAACAGATATTATTCGCTTGTTTCGGGAGACGCCGAAAAGGCGTCGCTCAAATACAAGAGCATACTGAACGAGGCGTCGTTCCGCGACGTGCTCGCCTCCGAGCGTGGACGTGACTTTGCCTTAGGCTTCACTTCGCGCGGTATCCACCGCGACGATATCCTCACCGGTCTGGGCGACTACAGCATGCGCCGCCTCGGGAGCCAGGGGCAGGTGAAATCGTTCACCATAGCCCTGCGTCTCGCAATCTTCGACTATCTGAAAGGAAGAGGGGGTATAACTCCCATCCTGCTTCTCGACGACGTCTTCGACAAGCTCGATTCCGGGCGCGTAGGGAGGATCATGGAGGTTGTCAGCTCCGGCGACAACTTCGGGCAGATATTCATCACCGACACCAACCGCGAGCATCTCGACGAGACGATTGCCGCGCTTAAGGGAGAGAGCCGCCTGTTCGAGGTTAAGGACGGTGAGTTCACGGAGATAAAGGAGATAGCGATATGAAGCGGATGGAGGTACAGAGTATAGGCGACGTGCTTCGGTTGACGGTGCAGGAATGCAACATGACCTCGAGGCTCAACGAGCTCAAGGCCATAGAGCTCTGGAAGCCTATAGTCGGCGCCCATATAGCCTCGCGATGCGGCAGGCCGTCGGTGAAAAACGGACTGATGACTATCCCGGTCAACGCGGGGCCGCTTCGCCACGAGCTGACGATGAACCGCAGCGCGATCGTGCGTCTTATCAACAGCCAGCTCGGAAAGGAGGTCATTCATGACATCCGCTTCACCGGATAACTTTGTCAATTAGTAATTAGAAATTAGTAATTGGGCTGACGCCAAGGATAATTTTGAATGTTGAATTTTGAATTTTGAATTGGGCTGACACCGATAATTCTACATTCTAAATTATAATTATGCATTTTGCATTCTTAATTTTAAATTTTAAAGGAAGAGATGAATCCACATACAGTGCCGCCGGTTTCGGAATTCCGGCATTCGATAGACCTGCAGATCCGCTTCAACGACGTGGATGTGCTTGGCCATGTGAACAATACGGTCTATATGTCGTTTTATGATACAGGGAAAGCACGCTTTTTCGAGCATGTCCACGAGCGTATAATCGAATGGGACAGGGTAGAGACGGTGATCGCCAATGTCGACTGCTGTTTCATCCATCCCATCTATTTCAACGACGAGGTGGCTGTCTATACGAAATGCACCGGTATCTACGACCGCAGTTTCAAGGTGCTTCAGGTGATCGCTTCGAAGAAAGACGGCACAGTCAAGTCGGCCTGCGAGACGGTGATGGTCTGCTTCGATCCGGAAAAGAGGGATTCGATGCCGATGCCCGACCACTGGCGCGCGGCGCTCGAGAAATCGATGGCCGCAGGGGCGGCTCCCGCCGTGGAACCGGTTTAAGTTTAAGTTTAAGGTTTAGAGGTTACCCTTGGATTCGGTTTGCCCTTTGATTCGGTTATGGAGGTAACGGTGTTATCTAAACCATAAACCCAAACCATAAGCCATTTTAAATTTGTTTGCGAAATTTAATCATATAGATATGAATTTTTTGGAAATACCTGTCGACCTCAGTAAGGTCGCAAAGAAATCAAAGGATGAGGAGATAGTCGGGCTGGTGGAGTCGTGCCGCAAGACCGCCAGGGAACTTGTGGAGGAAAACCGCCGCATCGACGCTCTCGAGAGAATCGTCGAGGGACTCAAACACCTTCGTGAGTTCTCCGATTTCGAGAGCAGCGAGTTCCGCGCCATGCTCGTTGCGCTGCTTTTTGATCTTTCGGAGCTGCACTACGAACTCAAGGACTACAAACAGAGCGAGAAAGAGCTCGAGGTCCTCTTCCGTGTGCTTGAGAACCTCATAAAGGAGGATGGCGAGCGTTTCGGCAAATATCATATCCTTGCCATGGAACTCTCGACCCGCATTCTCCGGTCGCGCAAAAAGACTATGGAACTTCTTGTGAAGCAGCAGATAAACGCCGGGCAGCTTTACGATAAGGTCAATGCCGGAGTCGTGGCCGCCACCGACCGCCTCGTGGATTCGCTGCGCAATGTGGGCGAACTTCTCGCCTCATCGGGCGATTACAGAGGGTCGCTCAAGTTCTATTCGGAGGCCATCAAGCTTTCGAAGCGCCGTTCGGGCCGCGTCACGGTAAAGGAGATCGAGATGAGCATCGATATGGCGAAGATCATGATGCGAATGCGCCAGATGCGTCCGCGCGCCCAGCGTCTGCTCGACGCCGTGCTTCCGCATTCGATAGCCTTGGAGGCCATCAGCCTCGAGGAGGATATCCTCGCGCTGCAGGAGATCATAGCCCAGGACATCGAGCATGAGCCGATGTGGAAAATGTTCATGCACAAGGTTCAGAAAGCCACCGATAAAGTAAAGAAAGCCACCGGCAAGGTCAAGCAGGCGGCCCACAGAAGGAAAAAGGAGAAATAATGTCGACGATACTCAATACAAACGGAGCGACGCTCGAGATTCCGCGCATTCTGGATCCGGAAGGGTTTAAGTGCGCCATATTCACTGCGAAATGGAATCCGGAAGTTACGGGGGCTCTTCGCGACGGCGCCATAGATGTGCTGCGGAAGGCCGGCGTCTCCGATGAGAACATTCTTTTGGAGGATGTTCCCGGCACGGTAGAGCTCGCCAACGCCGCCGGTATGGCCCTGCGCGAGCTGACGGCGCTTTCGGCCGTTATCGTGATAGGCTGCGTGATACGCGGCGATACTCCTCATTTCGACTATGTCTGCGATATTGTCTCCGACGCTGTCTCTCGCCTTAATTCGCGCGGGGAGACTCCGGTGATTTTCGGCGTCCTCACCGTCGAGAACCAGCAGCAGGCGCTCGACCGCGCCGGCGGTCCGCTCGGCAACAAAGGCGCAGAAGCGGCTGTCGCAGCCATCGAGATGGCCAACCTCCATTCGAGGACCGAAGGCATAAAATCTGACAGATTCCGAAAAATTTAACACTTTTATTCACGTTTTTAACTAAACCGTCCGCAATAACGGACGGTTTTTTTACGTTTAAGCCATACAAACGCCATAATTTTGCATAAGTGCGCCATGGCAGGCGCAGACCATAACTGAGGTTTACGAAAAGGGAACGACCTCACCGAGAGGTTTACGAAAGGGAAACGAACATAGACGAATTTAAAGTTTTATAGAATAGATTGATTATAGTTATGAAACAGACAAACCGCACGGATGGCCATAAGAGCTTGCTCTAACGCATCTGCCGGTATCTGACGAGGATGCCGGCAGGCATAGCATTCCTACACTTTTTTCATGACTTAGATATGTTTCAATGATGCCTTATTCTAATGGCCATGGAGGATTTCCGAAGTCGACGGAAGTCGAATCGGGAATTTCCGATGAAAAGCATAATTGTCTAAATTTTGGGTTATATACATTAGTAATTTCTATCGTCCGTCGGAGGATGACGGTCGCGGCCCGGACCGTTTTAGCGTCGCACGCCGCCACACCGGTCTGAAGACGGGAAAATCCCCGGTCATCGTGAGATGGTCGGGGATTTTCTGTATCTGTCGGTATGATGCTGTAAGGATTACATCTGCTTGTAGTCTTTTGCCAGACCGCCTGTCGAGGTCTCCTTGTAGAGGGAGGGTAGGTCGTGGCCGGTCTCCTTCATGACCTGGACGAGTTTGTCGAACGAGACGCGGTGACCGCCGTCGGAGAAGGTGGAATATATGTTGGCGTCGAGGGCGCGTGCCGCGGCATAGGCGTTACGCTCGATACAAGGGATCTGGACAAGCCCGCAGACGGGGTCGCAGGTCATTCCGAGGTGATGCTCGAGGCCCATTTCGGCGGCGTATTCGATCTGGGCGGGGCTTCCGCCGAAGAGCTGGTTGGCGGCAGCCGCCGCCATCGCGCACGCCACACCCACCTCTCCCTGGCATCCTACTTCGGCGCCGGAGATAGAGGCGTTCTGCTTGACGATGTTGCCGATGAGCCCGGCGGTGGCGAGGGCGCGCAAAACCCTCATCTCGGGGAGGTCGCGGCTCTTCCAGAGGTGATAGAGCACGCCGGGGAGCACGCCGCACGATCCGCAGGTAGGCGCGGTGACGATCTCTCCGCCCGAGGCGTTTTCCTCGCTCACCGCAAGGGCGTAGGAGAAGGTGAGACCGCGGCTCTTGATGTTGTCGCGGAAGCCGGTGGCCTTGATGTAATATTGCGCGGCCTTGCGGCGCAGGTTGAGCGGCCCTGGAAGACGTCCCTCTTTGGTGATTCCGCGCTCTACGGCGGCCTTCATCGTTTCCCAGACCTTGTGGAGATAATGCCAGATGTCAGGACCCTCGCATTCCTCGACATATTCCCAATAGCTCTTGCCGGTGCGCTCGCAATATTCGAGGATGTCGGTGAGCTTGTCTTTGGTGTAGATGTCGGGGGAGAGCTCCTCTTTGTCGCCCTCGATGCGGATGGCGCCGCCGCCGATGCTGTAGACGGTCATCTCATAGATGTTTTCGCCCTCGTCGTTGAATGCGCGGAGAGTCATGCCGTTGGGGTGGGCCGGAAGGAAGGTGTTTGGCTCCCATGTGATCTTCAGGAGCTTGCCGGCTTTTGTAAAGACGTCTTCTATGGCGACGTCGGTCATGTGGCCTTTGCCGGTGGCGGCGAGGCTTCCGTAGAGCACCACTTCGAAATTATGGGCCGAATGAGGCGCCCGCCTGAGAAACTCCTGCGCAGCATGGCGCGGACCCATGGTGTGGCTTGAACTGGGACCGTAGCCGATGCGGTATATTTCCTTAATCGATTTCATGAATTATTTCGTATTGATTATTTGGCTTATGGGGGTGACGGGCCGGACCGGCCTGACGGGTCAGACTATTCGGAGGGGAGGGAGGGGTCGGTTGCGTCGAGCTCTCCGGAGACCTCCGTCTCGCGCTTTTCATAGGCGTCGACGATTCTCTGCACGAGCGGATGGCGCACGATGTCTTTCTTCTCATATTCGATGACCCCAATTCCCCTCACCCCCTTGAGGATGCGGAGAGCCTGCAGCAGACCGCTCTGCACGGAACGGGGGAGGTCGATCTGTGTGGTGTCGCCGGTGATGATCATCTTTCCGTTCATGCCGAGGCGCGTCAGGAACATCTTCATCTGGTGGCGGGTGGTGTTCTGAGCCTCGTCGAGGATGATGATGGCGTCGTTGAGCGTGCGGCCGCGCATGAAGGCGAGGGGCGCGATCTGGATGGTTCCGGCCTCCATATATTCCTTTAGCTTCAGAGGCGGAAGCATATCCTCGAGAGCGTCGTAAAGCGGCTGGAGATAGGGGTCGATCTTGTCCTTCATGTCGCCCGGAAGGAAACCGAGCTTTTCGCCGGCTTCCACGGCGGGACGCGAGAGGATTATCTTGCGGCAGAGCTTGTTCTTGAGGGCGTGGACGGCAAGGGCTATCGCTATGTAGGTCTTGCCTGTGCCGGCGGGGCCGAGGGCGAATGTGAGGTCGTTCTGGTTGAAGCTTTTCACCATCCGCGTCTGGTTGGCGTTTCGCGGCGCTATGGGCTTTCCGTTCTGGCCGTAGATGATCACGCCTTCGGCGTTTACCTCCATCGGGGGCTCGCCGCGGACGATATCGATGATAGCGTCTTCGGTCAGCTTGTTGTATTTGGCCGCGTGCGATTCGATCTCCTTGATTTTCTTTTCGAATTCGGCGGTTTCGTGTTCCTCGCCGATAACCTTGATCACGTTTCCGCGCGCCGCCATCCGCAGTTTCGGAAAGAGATTGCGGATGAGGCTTATGTTTGCGTTGTTGACTCCGTAGAACGTCTGGGGGTCAACCTGGTCGATTATGACAATTCTTTCGATCATGTTCTGATATTTAACCTACCGACCCCTCCAGACTGATTTGCAGGAGTTTCTGGGCCTCGACGGCAAATTCCATCGGGAGCTTGTTCATCACCTCGCGGGCGTATCCTCCCACGATCAGGGAAACGGCCTCCTCGGCTGGGATTCCTCGCTGACGGCAGTAGAAGAGCTGCTCCTCGTTGATCTTGGAGGTGGTTGCCTCATGCTCGACGGTCGAGGAGTTGTTTCTCACGTCGATGTGAGGGAAGGTGTGGGCTCCGCAGAGGTCGCCCATAAGCAGCGAGTCGCACTGCGTGAAGTTGCGGCAGCCGGTGGCGCCGGGCGCCATGCGCACCAGACCACGGTAGCTGTTCTGCGAATGGCCGGCCGAGATTCCCTTGCTGACTATAGTGGATTTGGAATTCTTGCCGAGATGGATCATCTTGGTGCCCGTGTCGGCCTGCTGGTAGTTGTTGGTTACAGCCACCGAATAGAACTCACCTACCGATTCGTCGCCGCGCAATACGCATGAGGGATATTTCCATGTGATCGCCGAGCCGGTCTCCACCTGGGTCCAGGATATCTTCGAGCGGTGGCCTCGGCATAGTCCGCGTTTGGTCACGAAGTTATAGATTCCTCCGCGGCCTTCGGCATCGCCCGAATACCAGTTCTGCACCGTTGAATATTTCACTTCGGCGCGCTCTTCGACGATGATCTCGACGATTGCGGCGTGGAGCTGGTTCTCATCGCGCATCGGCGCCGTGCAGCCCTCGAGATAGCTGACGTAGGCGTCGTCGTCGGCCACGATAAGGGTGCGCTCGAACTGCCCGGTGCCCGAGGCGTTGATGCGGAAATAGGTGCTAAGCTCCATAGGGCATCTGACGCCCTTGGGGATATATACGAACGAGCCGTCGGAGAAGACGGCCGAGTTGAGGGCGGCGTAGAAATTGTCGCGCGGGCCGACGACGGTTCCGAGATATTTCTTCACCAGATCAGGATAGTCTCTGACTGCCTCGCTGAAAGAGCAGAAGATCACGCCTAATTCGGCGAGTTTCTCGCGGTGGGTGGTCTTGACGCTCACCGAGTCCATCACGGCGTCGACGGCCACGCCGGCGAGGTGTTTCTGCTCCTCAAGGGAGATGCCGAGCTTGTTGAAGGTCTTCACCAGCTCGGGGTCAACCTCGTCCATGCTTTTCTTAAGCTCCTTCTTCTTAGGGGCGGCATAATAGCTGATAGCCTGGAAGTCGATCTCCGGAATCTTCAGGTGGGCCCAATGCGGGGGCGTGAGGGTAAGCCAGTAGCGGTAGGCCTTGAGACGGAAGTCGAGCAGCCATTCCGGTTCCCCTTTCTTTTTGGATATAAGTCTGATCACATCCTCGTTGAGCCCCGGGGGCACGATCTCGGTGTCGATATCGGAAGTGAAGCCGTATTTGTATTCCGAACCGGTGGCCTGCTGGAGGATGTCTTCTGTATTAGTCTCTTTATCACTCATCATGCTCTTTTTGAGGTATCGTAAACTCTACGATTGAAGCCGCTCAGGCAACTTCATTATGATTCTTATGTAAGTAGCTAAGAAAAATTAAACTATATATGTATTTATTTTATCTTGAACTATAAAACTTGATCTTTTTGGTCGCTTTTGGCTTGTCGTTCAGTCGCATATATTAATATGCTCCTTCGCTCCGCACCAAAATCGTCTCAAAAATCTCTTCGTTTTATATGTTCATTAATTTATCTTAGCTACTTAATTAATACGCAAAATTAACAAAAAAGTTTCAATCGGGGAGATAATAACGCAAAAAGGAACAAAGAGAAAACCGGACCATCTCTAAATCGGGAAATAAATGTTAAATTCGGTTTAAATTGAGAGTCAGGGCAAGGCGATACGGCAAAAATTGATTACATTTGCAAATTAAAGGCCTGCTTTTACGGGCTTTGTTTCCGCTCTTATCCGATATCGGGAATAAATTTGCCGTAAGTTGCAGGGAGGTAGAATTTTACTTACATCATGGGAAAAATCATAGCAATAGCCAATCAGAAGGGTGGCGTAGGAAAAACAACGACGGCCTTCAATCTCGGGGCTTGTCTGAGCCTTGAGGGGAAGCGCGTGCTTCTTGTGGATGCCGATCCGCAGGCCAACGCCACTTCGGGCATCGGCATGGAGCCGGCGCCCACCGACCCTTCAGTCTATGAATGTCTTGTAGAGGGTTATCCGGCGAAGGACGCGATCATGCACACTTCGATGGAGAATCTCGACATCATCTGCTCCCGTATCGACCTTGTCGGCGCGGAGGTGGAGCTGACGGGACGCAAGGATCGCGAGCGCGTTCTTCTGCAGACGCTCGCCCCGGTGAAGGATATGTATGATTTCATCCTCATCGACTGCAGCCCCTCGTTAGGCATAATCACGGTCAACGCCCTTACGGCGGCCGACTCGGTGCTTATTCCGGTGCAGGCCGAATATTTCGCGCTCGAGGGCATAGCGCAGCTCCTCAACACGATCCGCATCGTGAAGAGCCGCCTGCGTCCGCAGCTTGAGATCGAGGGCTTCCTGCTCACGATGTATGACGCCCGCCTCCGTCTGGCCAACCAGATCTACGAGGAGCTGAAGGGCCATTTCGGCAAGATGGTGTTCGACACGGTGATTCCGCGCAACATCCGTCTGTCGGAGAGCCCGAGCCACGGACTTCCGGTGATTCTCTACGATCCCGATTCGCGCGGTGCCATCGCCTACACCGAGCTGGGCCGCGAGCTTGTGGCGCGCAACCGCGCCAAGGAGAAAGTCGCAAAATGACCTGCGGTAAATTAAAACGATTTATTGAATGGCTTTGAAAAGAAACGCTTTGGGAAAAGGCCTCGACGCCTTGATTTCTATAAACGACGTGCAGACCGACGGCGGCTCTGCGATCTCCGAGATCGAGATCTCGCGGATCGAGCCGAACCCCGACCAGCCGCGACGCACATTCGACGAGGACTCCCTCGAGGAGCTCGCCGCCTCTATCCGCGAACTCGGAGTGGTGCAGCCGCTCACGCTCCGCATGGGCGACGCCGGCAATTACCAGATAATCGCCGGCGAGCGCCGCTGGCGCGCCGCCAACATCGCCGGCCTGCAGACCGTGCCGGCCTATATCCGCACCGTCTCCGACTCGGAGATGACCGAAATGGCGCTGATCGAAAACATCCAGAGGGAGGATCTCAACGCCATCGAGGTGGCTCTCGGCTTTAAGAAACTTATCGACAAATATAACCTCACTCAGGAACGCCTTTCCGAACGCCTCGGCAAGAAGCGCGCCACCATCGCCAACCATCTCCGTCTTCTCCGCCTCCCCGCTGAAATCCAGCTCGGCCTGCGCGACCGCAAGCTCGACATGGGCCATGCCCGCGCCATCCTCTCCATAGAGGACCCCAAGGAGCAGCTGAAGGTTTATAAGCGCATTCTAAAAGAGGGCCTTTCGGTGAGAGCCGTGGAGGAACTCGGCAGAAACATCTCAGCTGACAAGGATGCGGAGAAACCGGAAAGACCCGCTAAATCGCAAGAGCTCGTGGAACTCGAACAAACCTTTTCGCGCCATTTCCCGGTGCCGGTGAAGGTTTCGCGCTCGGGCAACGGAAAAGGCTCCGTCACGTTCCGCTTCGGATCTGACGATGAATTGCATGAACTAATCAAGATATTCGAACGCCTCGGCCAATGAATCTGAAGAAACGGTTCTTACGACATATCATAAGGGAGGGAAAGGATGACTACTCCGGACTGCGGCGCAGTGAGAGAGGCCTGCTTGTGGCGCTCTGCCTGCTGATCGCTCTCCCGTGGTCGCTCTTCTTCACCCCGCGCGTCGAGGCGCACCGGCCCGAGCTCCCCCGGCCGATGAGGCTCCCGCAGATGCAGAAACCGGGGCAGAGACCCGACACGATCCCCTCCGACTCCACAGTGATGGTCGATGCCGAACTGCTCGTGAAGGCCGAAGGCGACTCGATCCCTCCCACGGTTGTGCAGGCAGACGACTATCCCTACGGGCTCGACGGGAAGATTCCCTTCAATCCCTCGCCGACCCGAGCGATATGGCTCTCGGCCCTTTTCCCGGGACTCGGCCAGATCTACAACCGCCGTTACTGGAAGCTCCCTATCATTATCGGCGGCTTCATGGGTCTCGGATACGCCACGAACTGGAATAACAACCAGTATCAGGACTATATGCAGGGTTACCGCGATCTGCTCGACAGCGACCCCAATACGAAGAGTTACATGAATTTCTTCCCGCCCACGATCTCGGAAGGGGATCTCGACCAGGAGTGGCTGAAGAATATCTTCAAGCAGCGCAAGGATTATTACCGACGCAACCGCGACCTCTGCATAATCTCGATCGTGGCGGTCTATCTTCTCTGCATAGTGGATGCCTATATCGACGCGTCGATGGCGCATTTCGACATATCGCCGAACCTATCGATGGACGTCGCTCCGGCGATGATGGTCTCTCCGTCGCCCACCGGACGAAAGGCTGCGCTCGGTCTAAACTGGGCGCTCACTTTCTGACCTTAACCTGAATATTCTCAGAAAAAGGCTCTAACCTGAATATTTCGATCTTATCAAGAACAATATATGAAAAAAACGATATTATTCCTCTTGCTATCCGCAGCCGCACCGTTTATGGCGCAGGCACAGAAGAAAACCAACGGCACGGTGCTCGAGCTCAAGACGAGCATCACCGACAACAACATCGTCTATCCGGAAAGTTTCGAGCAGAACACGCAGAAGATGCTCGAAGGGTGGTATATGAAGAATTATGCCGCCACCGACGACCGTTATAAAAGGGAGGGCGACAGGAATACCGACGACAGGACGATCCGCGAGCGTCTGGCCAAGCTCCCGACTGTGATCGACATGCCGTTCAACAGTATTGTCCGCGATTACATCGACCGCTACACACGGCGTGGCCGCGAGCAGGTCACGGTGCTTCTCGGTCTGAGCAACTATTATATGCCTATCTTCGAGCAGGCGCTCGAGGAGAAGGGTCTGCCGCTTGAGCTGAAATATCTTCCGGTGATCGAGTCAGCGCTGGATCCCAACGCCGTCTCCAAACATGGAGCCGCCGGACTCTGGCAGTTCATGATAGCCACCGCCCACGGCATGGGCCTCGAGGTGACGTCGCTTGTCGACGAGCGCCGCGACCCCTACAAATCGTCGGAGCGTGCCGCCCAGTATCTCAAGGACCTCTACAACACATACAACGACTGGAGCCTCGCCATCGCAGCCTATAACTGCGGGCCTTCGACCGTGAACAAGGCCATCCGCCGCGCCGGCGGCGACCCCAAGCAGCAGGATTTCTGGTCGATCTACAATTATCTGACGCCCGAGACACGCGGCTACGTCCCGATGTTTATCGCAGCCAACTACGTGATGAACTATTATCCTGAGCATAACATCAGCCCCGTGCTTCAGTCCAAGCCGCTCATCACCGACACGCTGATGATTTCCGACCGCGTCCATTTCGAACAGATCTCCAACGTGCTCAACATCCCGGTCGACGAATTGCGTGTGCTTAACCCCCAGTTCCGCGCCGACCTTATCCCGGGTTCGAGAGAACACTCCTACACGCTGATTCTCCCTTCGCAGCAGGTTCATGCCTATCTGCTCAGCGAGAACGACATAAAGAATTTTGACGCCGAGAGATATGCACGCCGCGTTACTGCCGAGCCGGGCGACGCTCCTACAGGCGGCGCGCTGGCGCTCAACACCGGCAAGACCGACAACCCCACCGACAACGAGCCGGCCGTCGACGCCATCCCGGTGGCGGCGTCTTCCTCCACAAAGGGCCTGCGCACCATCACCCACAAGGTTAAGCCCGGCGAGTCGCTTGCCGATATCGCCGCGCAGTATGAGGTCAGCCCCGAAGACATCAAGAAGTGGAACCGTCTGCGCCGTAACGCACTGCGCACAGGCCAGATGCTCCGTATCACCACCGGAGTCGCCGACGGCGCGAGCCGGGATCTCGTGGCCGAAGATATTCCGGCACAGACCGAACAGCCCGTATATCAGGCCCCCGCTAAGTCGAAAAAGAGTTCTAAGAAGAGCAGCACCCGCGCTTCCACCACTACCCATAAACTCAAGAACGGCGACAACCTCAGCTCGCTTGCAAAGAAATATGGCGTGAGCGTTTCCGAAATCAAGAAAGCCAACAACATGAAGAGCGACAACCTTCGCGCCGGCGAGACGATCAAGATTCCTTCAAAGGCAAAGTCATCGAAGTCATCGAAGAAGAAATCGAAGAGAAAACGTCGCCGCTAAAGAATTCCCGCTGTCATATAAAAAATGCCGGATGCTGTGCAATCAAACCAGCATCCGGCATTTTTTATATCGTTGTGATTTGGATCAGTGGCAGCATCCGTCGCCGCAACCTGAGTCGCCGCAGCATCCGCCATGCTCGTGGCTGCCGCAGCCTCCGCCGCAACCTCCGCAACCGGGAGTCGGCTTGAGCTCCTCGGGCGTAGCCTCGCGGACAGTCTCGATCTCACCTTTGTAGGTCACCGTCTTTCCTGCGAAAGGATGGTTGAAATCCATCTTCACCTTGTCGCCGATCTCGAGAACCTTTCCGTAGACGCGATAGCCCTCGGCTGTCATCATCGGAATCATGGCTCCGACCTTGACCTCTTTCGCCATCTCGCCGTCCTGCATGAAGATATCTTTTTCAAGATCTATCACGTTTTCAGCAACGTGAGGACCGAAAGCGGCCTCCGGCGGAAGTGTGACCTCGAAACGGTCGCCTGCCTTAAGGCCTTTTAATGTTGCGATCAGCCCCGGAATCACTTCCTGCGACACGCCGTAGATCATCTCGTCGGGCTCCTTCTTCGAAGCCTCGAAAAGCACTTTGCCGTCGGCGTCGTCGGTGAGGGTGTAGGAATATTTCACAAACATTCCCGGGCCTATGATGTTTTCTTTATTCTCTGCCATAGTTTTTATTTTTTTAATTAATTTATCGGGATTAATCGGGATTTAACAGGATTAATCGGGATTTATCGAGAATCTCGGGAATCTCGGGAATCTCGAGGACCCCGATTCAAAATTCAACATTCAAAATTCAAAATTATCACTCGGCCGGCTCGTCGTCGGCAACTCCCTCCTCCATCTCCTCGGGGTGCTTGAGGATATACTGCTCCTGAGGAACCACGATGTTGAAGTAGAACCCTTTGGCCGTCTTGTCGCGCTTTGACTTGCTCGTCTCGTCGGGAATCACGGTGAGATAATCGTAGCCCGGCTCGATATAGCGGGCGTCGGTGGCCTGATAGCCGAGCAGCTGGATCATGTCGTATTCATGAACCGGATATATAACGTACCAGGCGTTTTCGATGTTCTCGCCGTTGCCCGTGCTCTTGATCGCCCCGAGAAGATGCTCGAGACGGTATTCCCAGATTTTGGCGGTCATGTCCTTGCGTTTCTCCTTGAGCACATGGACGAGAAACGACATCTGGCGCAGGTCGAAGGGATTGTCCTCGAGGGCAAGCTGCGCGTATTTGCGGATCGTGTCGATTTCCTCTTTTGTATGGGTAGCCTTCATGCGCAGGTCGTCGGTCTTTCCCGAATAGGGCGACACGCGGTAGGGATCGTAGTCCTCCTGGAACATATACCCGAGATAGAAGTGCCGGAACTCGTCGTTGGTCATCGTTGTGTCGTTTCGGTCGTAGCGCGCCTTAAGTTTCGGGAAATAATAAGGACTCGAGGGATCGAGCGTCGCGTCGCGGATGTCGGCGAGGTTTGGCTTTTCAACCACTATCTTTCGTTTGTTGGCGGTGTCGGCGCCCTGGGCCGACGCTGCGAGGGGCTGCAGAACGAACAAAGCCGCTGCGGTTATGATGTATTTTTTCAGGGATGCAATTCTCATAAGTCAAAATAAGTTATTTCGCTGAATCGTCAGGCTTCTTCTCCTCCACTTCGTGCGACCTTTCTTCTGCAACGGCTGTGGCGGTGTTTTTGTTCATCTCGGGATATACCACCCTGGAATGGTAGATGGTAGCGAGGCGTTTCTTGAAAGTTTCCTTGATTGTCTCGATATCGCGGAAGCTGATGGGGGAGTTCTTATACAGACCGTCGCTCTCCTGAGCGGTGATGATCTTGTCGACCAGAGCGCTGATAGCCTCCGGCGAATAGTCTTTTAGACTCCTTGATGCCGCTTCCACCGAATCGGCCATCATGAGTATGGTCGTCTCTTTCGAGCGGGGATTGGGACCCGGGTATGTGAACTTGCTTCTGTCGACCACCTTGTCGGGATTCTGGTTGACGGCGGTGTTGTAGAAATATCGGGTCACGCTCTTGCCATGATGCTCGGCGATGAAGTCTCGGATCACCTGCGGAAGTTTAGCTTTGGCGGCGATCTGGAGGCCCCCGGTTACGTGCGATATTATCTTCTGGGCCGACGTCTCGGGATTGAGGCCAGTGTGCGGGTTGACGCCGTGCTGGTTTTCAGTGAAGAAAATGGGGCTCTCGAGCTTTCCGATGTCATGGTAAAGCGCGCCGGTGCGGACAAGCTGCGTGTTGGCGCCGATGGCGCGTGCGGCTTCGGAAGCGAGCGTCGAAACCTGCATGGAATGCTGGAACGTGCCGGGAGCCTCTTCAGCCAGACGGCGCAGCAGAGGAGTGTTGATGTCGGAGAGCTCCACAAGCGTGACGGTGGAGGTGAATCCGAACACCTTCTCGATGATGAGGTTGAGAATATAGGCGAAGGAAAGGGTGACGCAGTTGATGGCGAAGATGCCGATCATGCGCCAGGAGAAGGTGGTCAGGTCGCCTTCGTTAAGCAGTTTTATCACTATATAGGCCACGCAGTAGGCGATGAAGCATAACAGCGCGGTGCGCAGAAGCTGCGAGCGCTGCGTGAGCTGATGGATACTGAAGGCTCCCACCATTCCGACCACCAGCTCTATGAATATGAACTGGAACTGGAACACGGCGTTTATCGCCGAAATCATTACCGTGACGAGCAGAGAGAATATCGCGGTCCGCGAGTCGAAGAATATCAGGATCACAAGCGGAACGGCGGCGAAAGGCACAAGATAGATTCCGTTGGTGAAATATTCCGACATGAGGATGGCGAAGAGGATGAAGAGCGTGATGAAGATCATCAGAAAGGTCATCTTCTTTATGCTGCGGTAGAATATCCAGCGGTATTGCGACAGGAAGAGATAGAGACCGCCGAAGCATATCAGGATATAAAGCGCCTGGCCCACATAGAAATAGGTGTGGCTGGCGTCGTTTTCCTGCGTACGCTTGAGCATATCCATGTATGTGTTGAGGTTTGTGAAGATCTGGGGCGTAATTATCTCGCCGCGGTCTACGATCCTCTGTCCTTTCTTGATCACGCCCGTGGCGCCGTTGACGTTGAGGTATTCCTGGTTGCGGAATTTGGAGTCGGCCATGGAATCGGTGATGACGTTCGGGGACAGGCAGATGTTGAGGGCTTTTGCCATTTCTCCTTCAAGGGGATGCTGCTGGGCGAAGGCGCCGGTGGAGCGGTAGATTGAGTCGATATATTCGAATGCCCGCGCCGGCGACATCATCGCCGAGGCATCGGTGGTCTCCACGGCGCTCGCGCCGTCTTCGCTGCCGGAAATCCTTACGCGCATCGGATGGAAACGTGCCACTTCATCATAAACTTTCGATTCGAGGATTCCGCGGGAATAGGCGTCGCGGAGGAGCCGTTCGAGAATGGCGGCCTGTGTCGGCTCGTTGAGGGCTCGGGAGGCGTTGACGAAGCGTTCGAGCGAGGATTTGGCGACCTCCGGATCGCGTTTGACGAAGGGGATGAAGTTGGCGTCTATGCTGTCGCGCAGCTGTCGGGCGGTGGTGGAGTCGCGGAGTATGGGCGTATCGAAATCAGCCGTGAGCAACGGATATTTCCAGGGCTGGTTGAGCTCGTAGCTGTACGACTGGTGGTCGGCCTTGGGGAGCAGCAGCATTATCACCGCTGTCGCGCCGAGCAGAAGTCCGAGCCGTGTCAGGTTAAGTTTGCTTATGAATCTCTTCATAGTAATAATTTCTTAGTCGGATCAGGAAACACGCTTTGCGAATTTCACGCCTTTTATTTCTTTGAGGCTCCGGCAGATCAGCTCCACGGTCTCGACGGTGTCGATCTGCACGTCGAGATCGCAGTGGAAAACCTCCTGTCTGGCTGCGATGTTGAGGCTCCGGATGTTCACTCCGAGCTGTTGGGAGACGAGCTTTGTTATCTCTTCGAGAATGCCGTGGCGGTCGAGGCCGTCGATACTGATGCGGGCCATGAATTTCTCGGCAACACCGCCCCAGACCGTAGCCACGAGCCGCGATCCGAACGAGCTCTTGAGGCGCATGGCGTTGGGACAGCTCACTTTGTGGAGCACCACCTCTTCGTTTTCGTTGACAAAGCCGAGAACGTCATCGCCCGGAATCGGCGAGCAGCAGGTGTCAAGCCTGTAGTTGGGCTCGTCGGCGTCGGGATGCAGGACATAGACTTTCTTGCGGTCGACCGGCGGTTTCTTCACCTCTTTTTCCTCCTCGCTGACGGAGCTTTTCCGCGAGGAGAACGGATTGCGCAGAAGTTTGGAGAGAATCGACGACTTGCTTTTGTTGAGGTCCTTGAGCTGCTTGGTGGAGAGGTTTATCTCATCGTTGGCGAGCATGAGGTAGAGGTCGTCGGCGGTGGTGAGATGGAAGTTGCCAATCAGGCGCGCGATGAGTTCGGGGGTAGGCTTCACACCCTCCTTCTCGAGAAATTCCTCGAAAAGTTTCATGCCTCGCGACAGAAGTTTTTTTCTGTCTTTGCGGAGGATGGCGCGCAGGCGGTTCTGTGCTTTGGCCGACTGGATGAACTGCATCCATTCCGGCTGTGGCGACTGCGATTCGGATGTGATGATCTCCACCTGGTCGCCGCTGCCGAGACGATGGGAGATAGGCACGAGGCGATGGTTGATCTTGCCGGCGATGCAGTGAGTGCCGAGCTGGGTATGGATTGCGAAGGCCATGTCGAGCACGGTGGAGCCGGCCGGCAGGGTGATGAGGTCGCCCTTGGGCGTGAACACGTATATCTCCGCGGAGAAGAGGTTGAGCTTGATGGTATCGAGAAAGTCGATGGCGTTTGGCTCGGGGTTGGCGAGGATGTCCTTGATGGTGTTCATCCATTTGTCGAGCTCCGTGTCGTCTTCCTGAATTCCCGATTTGTATTTCCAGTGGGCGGCGTAGCCGAGCTCGGCGATCTCGTTCATTTTCCGGGAGCGGATCTGGACCTCGATCCAGCGTCCGTCCGGGCCCATGGCCGTGAGGTGGAGGGCCCGGTAGCCGTTTGCCTTCGGGGTGCTCGTCCAGTCGCGCAGCCGGTCGGGATGAACCTTGTGGCCGTCGGTGAAGAAGGTGTAGATCTCCCAGCAGCGGATGCGCTCAAGCGCATCGTCCTCGTTTTCGAAGATGACGCGGACTGCATATATGTCGTAGATTTCCTCGAAAGGCACTTTCTTTTTCTCCATCTTGTTGTAGATGGAATAGGCGCTTTTCACCCTCGCCTTTATCTCATATCTGAAACCGGCGTCGTCGAGTTTCTTCCTTACCGGGCCGACAAACTCCTCGACTATGCGCTCGCGATATTCATGGCTCTGGCTAACCTTGGCCATTATCTCGGCGTATTTCTGCGGGTGTTCGTATTTGAAGGCGAGGTCCTCGAGCTCGTCCTTTATCTTGTAGAGGCCAAGACGGTGGGCGAGCGGGGCGTAGACATAAAGGGTCTCTCCGGCGATCTTGTATTGCTTCTCGGGGCGCATAGAGCCTAAAGTCCGCATATTGTGCAGACGGTCGGCCATCTTGATGAGCACCACGCGGATGTCGGTCGACATCGAGAGAAGAAGCTTGCGGAAGTTCTCGGCCTGCAGCGAGGCGCGGTCGCCGAAGATGCCGCCTGAGATTTTTGTGAGACCCTCGACGATCGAGGCTATCTTGGGGCCGAAATTGGCTTCGATGTCCTCTTTTGTGAATTCCGTGTCTTCGACAACGTCGTGAAGCAGGGCGGCGCATATCGATGTGGAGCCGAGCCCGAGCTCGGAGATCACGATCTGCGCCACTGCGATGGGATGTAGGATATATGGCTCCCCGCTGCGCCTTCTCACCCCTTTATGGGCGGCTTTGGCAAACTTATAGGCGCGCTCGATCACCTCCACTTTCTTGCGGTGGTTGCTCGTCAGGTATGCCGTAAGTAATTTCTGATAGGCATCCTCTATGAGTCTGTCTTCCTCGAGTGCTGTCATTGCCAAGTATTTTTGAGGGTATTCCTTTCCCAAAATTAGTAATTCTGCGTCATAATTCAAAGAATATGAGAGTTAAAATTAAACTAAAATTAAGCTCCATTCCCCGAAACTGACTGAATTCGGGAAATGGAGCGGTATTTCGGGGAGAAATAAGTATTACAGAGTCAGGGTTTTGACTCCTTCGGGGCGTAGGCTGACCTCGATGCTTCGGCTGCCGTGAATCAGCTTTGTCTTGCCTCCTTTGGCCGAACGGAGGGTTACTTTGGCTTTTTCGGGGGATTTCCATTCGATGTCTACCTCGAATCCGCCGCGGGCCTTCAGTCCCTTCACGGCCCCGGATCTCCAGCCGGCGGGGAGGGCGGGGAGGACCGTTATGGTTTCGGGCGTGCTCTGCAGGAGCATTTCGGCCACTCCGGCGCTTCCGCCGAAGTTGCCGTCGATCTGGAAGGGGGAGTGGGCGTCGAGAAGGTTGGGATATGTTCCTCCGCCACGCTTGGCGTCTTCACCCTTATAGCCGTCCGGGCTTATGTATTTCAGCAGTTTGCGATAGTAATGATATGCGTTTTGGGGGTCTGCGAGGCGGGCGAAGAGGTTCACGCGCCAGCCGGTGCTCCATCCGGTGGATCTGTCGCCGCGGAGCTCGAGGGTACGCGAGGCGGCTTTGGCGAGCTCTGGAGTGGCGTCAGGGGTTATGTGATGGCCGGGATAAAGGCCGAATAGATGCGACTGGTGGCGGTGGGTAGGCTCGGATTCCTTCCAGTCGCGCTGCCATTCCTGGAGCTGGCCGCGGGCTCCGATATGATATGGCTCCATACGTGCTATGGCATCTGTCGCCTCCTTGACGAAGCCTGGGTCTTTGCCTAAAATTTTCGCGGCGTCGATGGCGTCGGCGAGGCATTCGCGGATCATGGCGAGGTCGGCCGTGGTGCCTGTCGAGGTGGCTGTCCGGTAACCGTCGTCGGTGACGAAGATGTTTTCAGGCGAAGTTCCGGGCGATGTGGTGAGCTTCCCGTTTTTCTCCACCATCCAGCCGAGGCAGAAGTCGGCCGCTCCCTTGAGATAGGGGTAGTATTTTTTGAGGAATTCCTTATCCTGCGTGAACTGATAGTGCTCCCAGATGTGGGTTGCGAGCCAAGCGCCTCCCATGGTCCAGTTTGCCCAGGAGGGGTGGCCGGTGTTGAGGCCCACCGGGTTTGTCATGGCCCAGATGTCGGTGTTCTGACCGAGGTTCCAGCCTTTCTCCACGCCGTAATATGCCTTGGCGGATTTTTCGCCGGATTTCGAGAGCGCGGCGATAAAATCCATCAGAGGAAGATGCAGCTCGCTGAGGTTTGTGGTCTCCGCTCCCCAGTAGTTTTCCTCGAGGTTGATGTTGGAGGTGTAATTTGAGCTCCAGGGGGGAAGGAGACGTTCGTTCCAGAGGCCCTGCAGGTTTGCAGGAACGCCGTGGGTGCGCGAGCAGGAGATGAGGAGGTATCTGCCGAACTGGAAGTATAGGGCCTCGAGTTCGGGGTTGGCCATGTTCTTTTCGGTGTATAGGTAGAGCTGGCGGTCGGTGGGGAGAGCGGAGGTCTGTGGGTCGGTTGCTCCGAGGTCGAGCTCCACGCGGCTGAAGAGTGCCGAGTAGTCGTCGATATGGTCCTTGCGGAGAGTGTCGAAGCTCTTCGCCGAGGCTTTTTTGATTATGCGTCTGGCGTCGGCGAGGTTGTCGCGGCCTTCGGTGGCGGGATTCTTGTCGAAGCCGTTGAAGCTGGTTGTGTTGGTTATGAGCAGTGTGGCGTCATGACATCCGGAGATGCGCAGACGTCCGTCGGGTAGGGCCTCGAGGCTGCCGTCTTTAAGGATCGGACGGATGATGGTGGTGAAACGGATTCCGCGTTCAGGGTCGTAGAAGTGTTTCTTTTCGGCGTCATAGTATACGGGGAGGGAGTGATAGGCGGCATAGCCGTTGGCTATGATCTCGTTGTCGGCGGTCTTGGTCTTGCAGGGGAGCTGCGAGGAGAAGGAGAGGGTCACGGAGAAACCCTGCGGGGCGTCGGAACGGAGTCGCGCCACGATCACCGAATCTGGCGAAGAGGCGAAATATTCCGTGGAATAGTTCTTTCCGTCGATTTTGTATTCAGTAAGGGATGTGGCGTTGCGGATGTCGAGCTCACGGTAATAATCCGTGGCGTCGTCGCGGCTGTCGTCGCGTGTGATGGTCAGGTTGCCGAGAGGCTGGTAGTTTTCGCTGAAATGCCCCTGGACAAGGAGCTGCAGGGAGTCGGCGGCGCGATAGTCTCCGCGGTCGAGGGCGGCGCGTATTTCCGGGATGGCCTTGTATGCCTCGGGGGAGTGGACAGTGGTTTCGGGTTCGCCGGTCCAGAGGGTGATGTCGTTGAGCGACAGACGGTCAGACCTGACGCCGCCGTAGACGGTGGCGCCGATTCTGCCGTTGCCTATCACGAGGGCTTCCTCAAAGAACTGCGCCGGACGGTCGTAATGCAGTTTCAGCGGCCTGCCCGGCGCTGCGGCCGCCGCGGCAATCACCGTCATTGCGGCCGCCATGATGGAAAACACTTTTCTCATATTTTCGTAAATGGTTATTATCGTTTGGTCGTGATTCTGATTTCAACGCAAAGATAATCTTTATTATGCAATTTTTTCTAATCGAAAGGGGAAATAGTGTTGACGGAATTTCCGGGTTAATGGGTTTTATTTGTAATTTTGTGGGAAATTGTTGTAAAAAAAGAAATTGAAGGAAGTATGACAGGGATAAAGATAGAGGATGTGGTAAGAGAGGCGGCCCCCGGGCTGAAGGTGATGGCTATCGAAGCGGAGGTAAGCAATCCGCCGACAACGGATGAACTCTGGCAGGAGCTTGGCGATGTGGCGAGCGAGATAAAGGCGACTTATGAGATGCCGCAGATCAACAAGCGGCCTGCTATCGCGGCGACGCGATCGGCCTACAAGGCGCTGGGCAAGGATCCTAACCGCTACCGTCCGTCTTCGGAGGCGCTGTGCCGCCGCGTGGTCAAGGGTATGGAGCTATACAGAATCGACGCTTTAGTGGACATCATTAATCTTATCAGCCTTAAGTCGGGCTATTCGATCGGTGGTTTCGACGCCGACAGGATTGACGGCGATACGGTGACGCTCGGCAGAGGCGCTCAGGACGAACCCTACGAAGGAATCGGTCGTGGGATGCTGAATATCGAGGGAATGCCCGTCTATCGCGACAGGACAGGCGGTATCGGTACGCCTACAAGCGACAACGAGCGCACCAAGCTCACACCCGAGACACGCCGGCTGCTGATGATCGTGAACGATTACGGCGACGAAATGCCGTTGCCTGAAGTGGAGAGACTTACGCGCCGTCTGCTTGAGAAGTATTGCAACGCGCGCAACATCGAGGTCTTGGAGATTCATGCCTGAGAAGCACACCGCCAACAGGCCGTAAGCCATCGGGAAACTTTTCCTAAGCGGTGATGTAGTTCAGGTTTTCGGGATAACCTGTTTCGGGCGCGGGCATGAAGTCGGCGCTTTCAAGGGGACCTATTTCTTTTGCTGAAGATAGCCGCTCCCGGATCACCATGTCGAGGAGGCGTCCGCGCAGCTCCTTGAGGCGTCCGGCGTTGGGAGTCTTTAGTATGTCGGCCTCTACTATGGTCTTGAAATCGGCGCGATATACTTTTGCAAACCTTTTCACAAGTTTCCAGTCGATGCATTTTGACGCATCCGCGGGAAGCAGGTCGATTATCTCGTAGTCGCACGCTTCACGCAGTTCGTTTACCAATGCTATCGTCACGTCCTTTTTCCAGAACTTCATCATCGTTTCTCCCTCAGGCGCGAAACGGCTTTTGAAATCGAGGCGGTATTGCTTTATGATGTCGTCGGGGCGAAGCCAGCCGTAAAGCGAGGAGATGATCCGCAGTTTCTCACGGAGGAACTTTTTTTGCGCCTCATTGTAACTGCCGGGATGTAATTGCTTGAAGACTACACCGGTGAAGGCGTTGATGGCACGCATCCCGAGTGCCTTTTCGGGAAACTCGTAAATCATCTTCTGCAGCGAGCGCGCGAGTCCCGGTGTCAGACCTCCCTCCTCGGCGAGCTGTTCCTGCGACCGCTGTCTCAGTGATTCCATGATTCTATCGGCTGTGTCGGCATATATCGGCCTGTTCGAAAGATATTCCTCCCTCGACACCTCCCGCAGGCCGTCGGCCATCGTCTTCGATTCAGCTATCAGTATCATTTTGGTTCATAGTTTGGGTTTAGGGTTTAGATAATGCCATGTGTCCTGTTATCTAAGTCGGACGGTAACCTCTAAACCTACACCTTAAACTTCAAGTTCCCAGGTTCATTGGAATTTTCGGAACCTGAATAATATAAGTTAATCCCTTGATCTGTCAGAAAAACAAATCAAGGGATCGTAATGTTGCCTTACGGGGATTCGAACCTCGACAGACAGAACCAAAAACTGTAGTGCTACCATTACACCATAAGGCAATCCTGAACTCCAGATTCCATCGGACGACAAAGCGCCGGAAACCTCGAAGTCGTTGCAAAGTTAGTAAAAAATAACAAAATGCACAATACCCGCACTTCAGTTATCCTATAATTCTCAACTTCTGATGCCTTTGGAAAGGCAGGGAAAGTCTATTCCCGGAGATATAAATGTCTATTTCTTGAGATAAAACGAGATGAGAAGTTCGCGTCCGCGCAGTGATGACGCCTGCTCGAAACTGCTCAGCGCGCCATAGGAGGTGTAGGAATAGCTTTTGCGGTTGAGGATGTTGTTGAGGGAGGCCGTTATCTCAAAGCGGCGGCTGATATTGAAGGTAACTTTGGTGTCGAGCATGAACATGTTCTTGAAGCGTCCGCTCTCAATCTCGTTGCGGTAGAATTCGCCCCCGGCAGTCCAGGTTATCAGCCGGCAGGGTGTAAGCGTGAAGCTTCCCTGGTAAAGGAAATTGTCGGTAGACCGCGAGTTAAGCTTCTCTATCTTCATCTCCTCCCGGTTCCAGACGAATTTCAGGTCCCAGTTGAACATCGAGGTGAAGCTGCCTGAGACGAAGGCGTTTAATCCGATGGAATTCCCCGAATAACGGGTGTTGTGTCCTTGTGAATACATGCTGTTTTTCCGATGGCCGTAATTTGCTGTCAGTCCGGCTGCTCCGTCGATGAAATCAACCGTCTTTCTTACGCTGGCGTAGCTGATGAAGTTTTGCGACCGCGAAGGCCGCGATGTATAAGAGTAGAAAACGTAGTCGCCGATGAAATCCTGCATACTGCCGATTTTCGATTTCCCCCAGAGATAATTGGCGCTCGCGTTGAGAAAGAGACCGTATATGTTGCGGTAGGAGAAGGCCGCTCCCACTGACTGCCCCGAAGTGGTATAATAGTCGTCGGCGCCGGTGTTGAAAGTGCGGTAGTCGGTCATAACGGCCGTGTTATGGATGTCATGTAGATTTGCCGGAGAGCGACGGGCGCTGGCCCTGACCGAGAGCGTGGTGCGTCCCATGATGTGCCAGCGGAGGTTAAGGGTAGGCGATGTGAAAAACTCCGTCCTGTTCTTTATCCCCGATGAGAAAAAGTAGGAATAGAGGTTCAGCGGCACACTGAGATTCAGCTCTATGCGCCGGTAGTTCCATTCGAACCTCGGGGAGACGAAGACACGCATATAGTCGGTGGTCACGGCTCCGTCTTCGGGCGCCTGGGTCTCTTCAAATCCGTAGAGGGTTGTTCGCAGATTTCGGAAATATCCTGCTATGCCGGCGTCAAGCGAGAGCACGGCGCGCTTAATCACGAATCCGAGTGAGGCTCTCTCGTTGGTGTAAAAAGCGTTTTGCGCTATCCTCTCTCCGTATTCAGCATCGCCGCGCGCCACCGAGAGCCGTTCGGGAAGGGATCTCCATTCGTTTAGGCTTTTGAAGGTTACGAGCCGGTTGCCGAACCGCTTAATCAGCTGGAGGTTGTTGGAAACAAGGAATTCGGGCCTGAATGCCGACTGGGTGTTGGAGAGGGTGCCGGTGGTGTTCAATGCGCGGCTGTTCCATGAGATGTCGGATTTCAGGGTGTTGTTGAGGTAATAGGCTTTTGCGTTGGCCTCATAGGTGAATTTGCCGGTGATGGCGTTTCTTCGGGTCAGCGAGCTGCGGTCCTCAAGAATGATTTTGTCGCCGGAGTCAAGGAAATAGGAGGTGGTGGAATTGCCGTATGCCTTGACGCGGTCGTGGGAGTAATCTATCTGGGCCTTGACTTCGGTGTTGCTCCCGGTTTTCCACAGCTGACTTGACGAAACAAACCAGGAGCGGTTGAAGTAGCTGCGTTTTCTTGCGAGATTAGGGGTTGTGGGAACTCCGATGGAAGTGTATCTTGAGATTTTTTCCTCCGAAATGTCTCCGTAAAAGTCAAAAAGGTCGGCTGTCTGGTCGATTCCGGTGTTATTTCCTTTGAGAGTGGTTATCATCTGATATTTCCCTCTGACAATCATGGTGAAGATGTCGCCCTGCCAGAGCGCGCCCCGGGGCTGCCTGCTCTAGCCACCTCCTAAATTTCCGTTGGCCACGAGAGTGGCCTTGGCTTTGTTCTTGAGTTTCAGGTTGAGGGCTGCCTGATCGGAATAGCTCACTCCGCGGAGCACCCGCATGGGCTGGTGGTTTTCCATCACCTCGACGGCTCCGACGTCTTCATGCGATATTCCGTTTGTGGCGATGCCGTATTTGCCGCCGAGCAGGTCGCTGCCCTCGATATAGAATTTGTTGATGTCCACACCCTGATAGGTTATCCGGCCGTTGTTTTCCACGTCCAGCCCCGGCATCCGCTTTATCACGTCGCCGATGGTCTTGTCCTGCTTGCGGGCGAAACTGCCTACGTTGTAGATGACCGTGTCGCCGCGTTCCCTGATTTTGTTCGATCTCACCACTACCTCCTGCAGTTTGTTGAAGCCGGTCTCGAGCCGGATTTCAAGCTCAGCGCTCTCGTTTGCGATTTTCTGGGAATACGGTTTGTATCCGAGCACGGTCACATTGACAGTCATTCCCTCTGTCGGCTTGGAGATCTTGAGACTGAAATGGCCTTTCGTATCTGTTGTGGCAAATGCCAGAATCTTCCCTTCAGGTGATTTTATCATAACGTTGGCGGCGTCGACGGGTGTGCGTGTCTGGCTTTCCGTCACATTCCCGGTTATAACGGTCTGGGAAGCGGCGATAAGCGAGGTGAGTGATGCGATAAGGAGCAGAAGGTATCTTAGTCTCATGGACGTGCGGATGTTAGAGTGTCCTTCTGCAAATTTAAGGTTTTGTTTTTAAATATAGGTTGTCTTTTTGAATTTTTTTTGTTGTCTTTTCTGAATTCTTATTTAGTTTGTTTTCAGAGGGATAATTCATTGATAAAAACTGAGAGTTGTCTTTTCAGAAAAATAAGTTGTCTTTTTGCTTTCTTTTTAACACACTCTAAAAAAAGAGCACGGGAATTACGATGTTATTCCCGTGCTTCATTTTATTTTAGGATGCTTTGTATCTTCAGGTCATTTCTTCATGGTGAAATGGCGCGATGCGAGACGGTATCCGTCGCAGAACACCTCGACCGTGTAGTCGCCCGGCGTGAGGGTGGTGTTTACATCCCAGTAGATGGATACGCTTACCTCTTCGTTGGCATATTCCACGCTTCTGTGGGCCGTCGATGCGACCGATGCGCCGTCGAGATGGAAATTGCCGCCGTTGCCGAGCAGCGTTCCTTCGGGCGAGATGATTCTCATGTAGAAATCCTTCATACCCGGAGCGGCCGTGTTGTTGGGGCTCACGGTGAAGCTGACGCCGAGCTGGCGGGCCTTTGTGATGTTTTTCTCGACGCGTCCCTTCTTGTTGTAGGCATGGAACGACACTCCGGTTATGTTGAGCTTCTTGGCGAGCTTGACGGTCTGCGTCAGCTCGGCATTGCTCTTGGTGGCGGCGGTATATTGCGAGCTGAGCTGCTCGTTTTTCTGCTGAACCTGCTGGATCTCCTGCTTCAGGCCTTCGTTCTCCTCGCCCAGACGCTTGATCTCTTCAAGATAATGGCGCACGATGTTCTTGAGCGTGGCGATCTCGCCCTCGAGTTTCTTTATCTTCTCACGGCTCTGGGCCATGTTTTTGGCGTTTTTGCTCTTTTCGTCGTTGAGCTCCTGGATAAGGCCCTCCACCTTCATCCTTGCCTCGTTGTATTTCTGCACGAGCGAGTCGTTCTTTAGATATATCTGCTGGCCTTCATACTGGTTGAAGTCTGCGTTGAGCTGATTGAACTCGTTTGTGAGCAGCAGCTGGTCGTTGGCTATGGAGAGGCTGTCGGCGCGTGCGATGGCCTCGTTTGCAGCCGATGTGGAACGCGAGTTGTTGATGATGAGCACGATGATGAGAAGCACGAGGCAGGCAAGCGCCCCGATTCCGATACAAAGTAGTTTTTTCTGTTTTTTATCCATAGCCTAAGTGTATGTTTCTATAATATTTCTCTGTATATACAGGAATATATCTGTATAAACAGCATTTACTGTGCAAAATTAATCAAAAATGGTTATATATACAATCAGGAAAACCATCAGCCGGTTCGATTGATTCCGGGGGAGATATTTAGCGTCTTAAAAAACAAAGCAACCGGCAATTCCGAAGGAATCACCGGTTGTAATGTTGACGTTTGTCGTCTTGCTGTAATCAGCAGATTACTGAGCTACAGTAGCAGCGGCAGCAGCAGCGCTGTCAGCGTTAACGGCAGCAGCCTCAACTGTGAGAGTAGTGTCGTTGTTGGAGTCAACTGTCTCCTCTGCTACAACCTCCTCAGCAGCGATGATTGAATCTGAATCAACTGCCTCAGCTTTCTTGCCACCACATGATACCATTGCTACGCTGAAAAGAACAGCAAGCGAAAGAACTAATTTTTTCATCTCTTTAAAATTTAAAATAATAAAACAATATTCTTTGCTATCAAAAACGTTGCAAAGGTAATAATTCTTTTTCGTATACAAACAAAATCTTTACTTTTTTTTGATTTTTATTACGTTTTTGATAAGATTTAACACTATTAAGTTAAAATTCCTTTGATTTAACACCGATTTTGCCCTTTCCCGAGCTCTCTCGACCGTTTTATTTCACCATCACCTTTACTGATTCTTTCCCCGAGCGCACGATATAGACGCCTCTTTCGACGCTGAGGGTAAAATCACGGCTGTCCGATTCATGGATTCTGTCGCCCGCCACGCTCCATACCGATACCGGAGCGGTTGCGCCGCTTACGGTCAGGCTCCCGTCGCCAGAGCTGACGTTAAAGCCTGTCCGGTCGCCGGCCACACCCTTGACCTCGGAAACATTCTTTGAGGTTATAACCACGTAGCAGTTGGCGGGAACGGTTACGTTTTTGGTCACGGCGTCGAATGTCGGCGAACTGTCGTAGGATTTAGAAAGTATCTGGTAGCGCGAGTTGTCGGCGAATCTGAAAGGCGCGGTAACCGACAGCGGTGTGTCGGTCTTTGGATTGATGTAGACGTAGAGCTCCTTGTCGGAGGTAGAGGCGATGATCGAACGTCCGCTCGTCCAGTCAGACTGCCTGCAGTTCATCGTGAAATTTGCGCTCTCGGAAAAGAGATCCTTGTTGCCGAGGCGGATTCCGATCAGTTCCTTATATGAATCCCAGAGGCCTTTGTTATCCGGGTCGTCGAGAAGAGCCCAGTCAACGATCTTGGGGTCAAGGTTGTTGTCGCCGGTGTCGTTTTTCTTGGTGCTTTCGGCGTTGCCCATCTCGGAGAACATCCAGATCATGTGTGTGCCCGGAACGAGCAGGAGCTGGGCCGCGGCCGATCCGAGACGCTGGCAGACGGCCTTATGGTTGTCTTTCACGCCGGTGTTGCCCCATTTGTCCGCCTTATAGGCGAGGCGTTCTTCATCGTGCGACTCAAGATAGGATACGGTGGATCCGGGCAGGCGGTTATATCCCGGCGCCCAGGTTATGTTGAGGTCCGATTTTTCCTGATAGCCCATGGCGAACTGGCATCCCGCATAGTTTGCGTTCACCCAGTTCAGTTCGCCGTCTTCGCCCATCTCGTTTTCCTCTTTCTCTCCGGCGAGATCCTCGTTGATGAAATAGGCGTCGGGCTTCACCTCCTTCACCCAGGCGTGAAGCTGCTTCATGCGCGCCACTCTCGAGGCGTTGTAGGCATTTGTAGCTGCATCGGTGGCGCTCGCATACGAGTCATTGTCGCCAAGACCCTTCACTAAGTCGAAGCGGAATCCGTCTACGTTGAATTCCTTGAGCCAGTACTGCAGCACGTCCTTCCACTGTTTCTGAACGAGCGCGTATCCCTGGTTCCAGTCGTTTAACACGCTATAGGCATGCGGGGCAACCTTATTGAAGAAGGGATTCTTGCCGGACTCATACATCTGATACCAGGGATGAAGGCCGTCGGCCTGGTTGAAGACGACGTCGAGGATCACGGCTATTCCCTCGGCATGGCAGAGGTCGATGAATTCCTTATAGTCCTGCGGCGTGCCGTATGCCTTGTCGGGGGCGAAATAGAAGTTGGGATTATAGCCCCAGGAGTTATTGCCGCTGAATTCGCTGATGGGGAGAAGCTCCACGGCATTGACTCCGAGCGATTTCAGGTAGGGAATCTTCTCGATGGCCTTGCGGACGGTGCCGTTTCCGTAAGCCTTCCCCTCGGTTCCGGTGAAGTCGCGGAAGAGGAGCTCGTAGATTATAAGGTTCTCTTTCGAGGCTCCCTTGAAATTGGTGGTCTTCCAGGTGTAGTCGAGAAGATTGTCGTTATAGACGGCGAGCGGGATGTGCTCCGGGATACCTGTAGGATAAGCAGGGAGATTCGGAAATACTTCTGAGTTGAGGTCTTTGTCATTGTCAGAGTCGAGAATGAGACGTGCGTATGGGTCGCCGGTGTTGACGGTTCCGTCGATCATGTAATAATAGAGGTAGGTTTGGTTGCGCCCCACGGTGCTTTCAGGCAGCGTGACGGTGAAATAGCGGGCCTCGACGCCGTTTACGTCTGAATCGATATATTTCATTATCTGGCTGTCGGAGACCTGGAAATTATTCCATGAGCCGAGAAGGGTGACGCTCTTCTTTCCCGGCGCGGCGATGCAGAAGGTGATAGTGCCGTTGGCGCCGCGGTGAGCTCCCATCGCGGGGACCTCCTTGAGCTCGGATGGTTCCGACGGCTTGAGCGCGCTTCCTTCAACGTTGACGAAAATATCTTTGCCGTCAGCAGTCTTGCCCTCTTTAGTTCTGTCTCCGGTACGGAATACGAACGCGAGGTTGAGAATCTTGTCCGAAGTCGGGATGCCATAAAAAGTGCGTATGTCGCCGATCTCGAGTTTCCAGAGATTGGGCGACACATACGTCATTCTGTACTTGGGAAGATTTGTATTCCAGGCGGGAGCGTTCTTCCAGGTCTCGGCCTGACCGGAAGCGTTGATCACGCCGACGCCGGTGTGGGCGTAGACCTCGGCTGTAGAGGGAAGACCCGCGAGGCCGCGGTTGCCCTGGTCGGCGTGATAATAGATCACCACGTTTTTCGAGTCCTCCGTCAGAGGGGAGGGGGAAGTTGTGACGATCTGGGCCCTGACGCCGAAAGCCGACAGCAATAGCGTCAGAAGGGAGATTAGGTAGAGTTTTAACATGAAAAAATAAGTATTTAGTTAAGCAAAAATAATTTTGAATGTTGAATTTTGAATTAGCTACGCAGCAATTCTCAATTACTCATTGCTAATTGCTAATTGCCAAAGGCCATCTTTTCCGATTCGTCTTCGGGGATGTAGGAGATTTCCCGCATCTCGCGGTATTCTTCCCAGTCGGGGTCTTCCTCGGCTTCGATCAGCAGAGGCATCGTGTCGAGCGGTTCGAGGGCGCGGTTGAAGACACTGCCGAAGATATTGAGGTTTTTGGTATAGAATATCCAGTCGCGGCGTCCGTCGCCGGTGTATATTCCGGTCATATACGCCACTTTGTCTTTTCTGAAGGCGTCCATGAGGGCGTCGGTGGCTTTCTCCATCAGTTCGGCGTCGCCGTCCTCGGGCATTCCGCCGGGCAGCGCGTTATAGTTCCAGCTGACGGTGACGCGATAGTTGAATTTCCTCTTTCCGATTATCTCGTCCATAAAGTCGCGCCCGGTCACGATAACCGTTCCGCCTTTTTCGCCCTCTGTAGGCGCCGACCACCATCTCTCTTTCATGGATGCAATTTGTTGGTTTATAGAGTATAAGTCTGTATGATTGTGCGGTTGCCCTTATTTGCGACGCTCCGAGAAAAGAGGCAGCTCGATCACGGGGCTGTCGAAATAGACTCCGGGGCGGAAGCAGTGAACCTTGAAGAACTTCGTGAGATCGAGTTTCTTCGATACGTTTACAGGAGATTTTATCTGGAATGATTTTCCTTTCTTATAGGCGATGGCCTGGAAAACTATTCTTTCGAGATCGCGGATCGTTTCCTGGGTGTATGAGGCGAGATCGATGAGCTCGTTGGGCGCCACCTCCCCCTGGAATACGGGTGCCCAGGCCTTCTGCTCGTCATCGCGCCGCATCAGGATGAAGGAGAGAAAATAGTTGGAGTCGTTGACGAGCACGGCGTTTATTTTGGTTTTCGAGAGCGCCTTGATGTCCTGCGGCTCAAAAGCGAGTACGATGTTGAGGGTTTCGCCATAGGGCGTTTCCTCCACGGGCAGTTCTTCGACGGCGGGAGCCGCGGCCTTGTCGGCCGTCTCCTCTTTCATCGGTTTCGAGCGGTTCTCCTTCTTTCCTTCGTCGTATGCCTTCTGGTCGAACATCAGGGCCGCGCCTTTGGTGGCGGCCTCGTGTCCGGCAGGAAGCACTACCACTATATCGCTCAGCAGAACCGGCGTCTCGAAGCCGTCTTCCTCGACGTAAGCTATCTTTCCCTCTATCTTTGTGATTATTCCGCCGCCAACGCTATTGAGGAAGCGGACTGTATCTCCTTTCTGTGCCATAGTTTAGAGCTTGTTCCTTAAAATTTCGAGGCCGTAGGGGGCGCATCCTTGGAGCGGATTTTGCTCTTTGCTGAAAGGAGCATACCGAGGTATGTGACTGAAAGCAAAGGGCAAAAGCCGCCCAAGGATGCGAGACAAGGGGTAATTTCTCTTGCCCGACAGTCTTGACATTTTAAAGACAAGCTATAGTTAATCATTTAATATTTATATTTCTTTAACAATAAGTCTTAATTACCATTAAATAATCGAGTATTTAATTACCGTCGGCCCGGCGCTCAAAAATCGCCGCTCCTACGACCCCGAAATTTTAAGGAACAGGCTCTTATTTCTCTTTCCAGATGTAAAGTTTGTCGGACGGTCTCACCTTTTCGGGCACCGGCATCGAGAAGAGGTCTCCCTTCGTCACGCAGTCAACGGGCTTGAGGTCGAGCCGTAGTTCTCCGACTTTAAATATCAACGCTCCGGTTGTAGGCCCGGTTATCACCACCTCGTCGCCGACATGCAGTTCTCCGGCCTCCATGCGGAATTCTCCCACTCCGATTTTCGAGAACCATCTCATGGCCTTTGCGGCATACGATTTGACGCGCGTGGAGCTCGAGCCGTATTTCGCGCTCCATTCTCCGAGACGTTCGCCGAGGTAATAGCCATTCCAGAAACCGCGGTTGAACACCTTGCGCAGGCTCTCGTCCCAGGCGGCGATCTTCTCGTTGGTGAATTCGCCGGCGATGATGGCCTCGAGCGCTTCCGAATAACAGCGCACGGTCTCCGCCACATATTCCGGGCCGCGGGCGCGCCCCTCGATCTTGAAGACCCTCACTCCGGCATCCACCATCTTGTTTAGGAAATGGATGGTCTTGAGGTCCTTGGGGCTCATGATATACTGGTTGTCGATTTCGAGTTCGTCGCCTGTCTCCTTGTCGCGCACGGTGTAGGCGCGGCGGCAGATCTGGTTGCATGCGCCGCGGTTGGCGCTTGAGTTCATTTCATGCAGACTCATGTAGCATTTGCCGCTCACGGCCATGCATAGCGCTCCGTGACAGAACATCTCGAGGCGGATCCTCTTTCCGGCCGGCCCGCAGATATTCTGCTCCCCGATGGCGCGGTAGATTTCCGAAACCTGCTCGAGGTTCAGCTCGCGGGCAAGCACCATGACGTCGGCGAACTGCGAATAGAATTTCACGGCCTCGGTGTTGCTGATGTTTACCTGGGTGGAGATGTGGACCTCCTGGCCGATGCTTCTGGCGTAGAGGATGGCGGCTATGTCGGAGGCGATTATCGCCGACACTCCGGCCCGGTGGGCGCGGTCGATTATCATGCGCATCGTCGCGTCGTCTCCGTCATAGATCACGGTGTTGACCGTGAGATATGTCTTCACGCCGTGACGGTCGCAGAGCTCCACGATCGAGTCCATGTCGTCGGCGGTGAAGTTGGCGCTCGACCGCGAGCGCATGTTGAGGCCCTCGATGCCGAAATACACTGCGTCGGCACCGGCGGCTATTGCTGCGGCGAGCGATTCGCGGCTCCCCACGGGAGCCATTATCTCAAAATCCTTGCGGGTCATTTTGTCGCTATATAATATGTTACGGCGCCGAAAGTCAGCGTCTTCCAGCGGCATTCGGAGAAACCGCACTCCCTGATTATCGCCGACATCGCTTCGCGCTGCGGAGCTGCGGCGATGCTCTCCGGAAGATATGAATATGCCCGGGAGTCGCCCGAGACCATTTTGCCGACTGCTGGAATGATGTTGCGCGAATATATGTCGTAAAGCCTGCGCAAGACGGGGTTGGCGGGGCATGAGAGCTCGATGACGCAGAGCGTTCCGCCGGGACGCAGCACGCGCCGCATCTCTCGGTATCCGGCACGCAGATTCTCGAAGTTTCGCACGCCGTATGCCACTGTCACCAGGTCCATGCAGCCGTCGGGCAGCGGGATGGCGGTGGCGTCGGCCTTGCGGAATTCTATCCTGCGGGCTGCCTCTGCCGGCTCCTTCTTCAGTTTGGCGAGAGCCTCGGCGATCATTCCCTCGGAGAGGTCGATGCCTGTTATCGAGGCCCCGGGCAGATGGCGGTGAAGGTAGAAGGCGAGGTCGCCGGTGCCGGTGGCGATGTCGAGTATGTTCGCCGGAGAGGCGCTGCTCTTCAGGGCGTCGGAAAGGGAGCGGTTGCGCCAATGGCGGTGGAGGCCGAATGTCATGGCGGTGTTCATGAAGTCGTATGCCGGAGCGATGGAATCAAACATCTGTTCCACCTGCCTGGCTTTCGGATCTCCGTCGTTATATGGATTCACGAGCTCGGCTCCGCTGCGTGTTTCATTCTCCATTTTCAGAGCTTTTTGGCGAACGAACGGCGGCGTCGGTGCTGGCGTGTCACGAAATACTCCCACTGGCTCTGCACTTTCGAGTTGGTCTCCATCTCCGGATTCGACTCGGCATATTTGTATCCGTTCTTGATATAATAAGGGATGAGATCCTGGAAGAGAAGAGCGTTTACCCCTTTGTTCTGATAGTCGGGATGGACTGCGACGAGCATTAGGTCGACGCGGTCGTTTTTCCCTTTCAGCCCTTTGAGCAGGTGATACCATCCGAGCGGGAGGAAGCGCCCTTTCGATTTCTGCAGGGCGCGGCTCATGCTCGGCATCGAGATGCCGACGCCGACGAGCTTGTCGTTGCTGTCGACGATGAGCGTGACCAGGTCGAGATTGAGCAGATTCAGGTAGATGTCGATGTAATGCTCGATCTGTCGCTCGGTGAGCATCGAATATTGGTAAAGGCCCTTATACGATTCGTTCACGAGGTGAAAGAGGGCGTGGCCGTATTCATTCTTTATCTGTTTGCGGCTGGTGTATTTCTTGACCTTGAGTCCGTATTTCTTCTTTACGATCTCGCTGATTCGGTTGAACTTGTCGGGGATTCCGTCGGGCACCTCCATCATGAACTCCAGCCAGTCTGACTCCTTCAGATATCCGAGGCGGTCGAGATGTTCGGCATAATAGGGGTAGTTGTAGTTTGTGGCCATCGTCGAGAGCTCCTCGAAGCCTTCTACGAGCATACCCTCACGGTCGAGGTCGGTGAAACCGAGCGGGCCGATTATCTTCGTCATGCCCTTTTTCCGGCTCCAGTCTTCAGCTGCTTTCATCAGCGCTTCCGAGACCTCATAGTCGTCGATGAAGTCGAGGAATCCGAACCGTGCGTTCTTCTGGCTCGACCGTTCGTTCACCTGCCTGTTTATTATGGCGGCGATACGTCCCACGGGCCTTCCGTCGCGGTAAGCCATGAAATATGCGGCCTCACAGAAGTCGAAGGCCGGATTTTCCTCGGGGTTCAGTGTCGACATGTCGTCGATCACCAACGGCGGGACGTAATAGTCGTTGCCGTCATAGAGATCGATCTGAAATTTGGTGAATTTGCGCAGATTCTGTTTTGTGGGTTCTATTTGCTTTATTTCCGGTTTGCTCATAATTAAATCAATTGCTGAAGGTCAGCCACAGCAGCATGCCGACCATAAAGGCGATAAAGATGCAGAGGAAGATGTAGATGCGGTTGGAGTTGCGTTTTTCGACGGCCAGCTGGATGTCGGAGATGGATTGATAGGGCTTGTCGCTCTCGCATTTGCGGGCCACGCGCCTCAGCCGGGGCAGCGAAGTGGGCAGATGGTCGAGCACTTCGTTAAGCACTTTCCCGTATGAACGCACATCCTCTTCCACATCCTGTTTCGAAAACGAGTCGGTCTTTTTCTGACCCACGTCGGTGAGCTTGAGGTTCTCGTTATACTCGGTGAAGATGATGGTGTCGGGGGTGATGGGGGCATGGGAGATGTGGTTCTCCTGGATATACTCCATGGCGTCGAGAAGCTGCGTCTCAAGGCGGTGTACGATTTTGGGCGTGAGCCTCTTCTCGTCGATGAGACGTCGCAGCGAATAGCCGTAGACATCATCGGTGATGATGGCCGTGCCGATGCCGGGGATCTCCTCGAAGTCGTTCACCATAACGATGTTGGCGTGCGCTAAGTTATAGCGCGTGTCGAATTCCTCCTCGAGCATCCTCCGGTATTCGGGCTTGTCGCGGTATTCCTTTTTCAAGGCTTTGAGCATAACCCATTTGCCGTGTTTCTTCACGGTGTATACATCGTAGTATTTCTCTTCCCATTCGGGAAGGAGGGTGAGATTAGACCATTTCCCCGAGGGATCGTCGATAGGAATTTCCTTTTCGCCCTTGCTTATGTATGATTTATCGTCCAAAAGCTCTGATTTATTTGGATTTTACAATTGAAGCACGCCGGGCGCGGAAACGCGTTCCGGCGACTTCCTGACCGTTGTCGGGCTCCGTCAGTCGATGATGTCGAAGCCTGTATATTTACGCAGACACTCGGGAACCACGATTCCTTCGGGAGTCTGGAAGTTTTCAAGCAGCGCTGCCACGATTCTCGGCAGGGCCAGCGCCGAGCCGTTGAGGGTGTGGCAGAGGTGTATCTTCTTGTCTTCGTCGCGGTAGCGGCATTTCAGGCGGTTTGCCTGATAAGACTCGAAGTTGGATACCGACGAGACCTCAAGCCAGCGCTTCTGCGCGGCCGACCAGACCTCGAAGTCGAAGGTGATGGCGGAGGTGAAGCTCATGTCGCCGCCGCAGAGACGCAGGATGTGCCAGGGGAGACCGAGTTTCTCGAGCAGTCCCTGAACGTGGTCTTTCATCTCTTCGAGCGCGTCGTATGAATTCTCCGGTTTCTCGATGCGGACGATCTCCACCTTGTCGAACTGGTGCAGACGGTTGAGACCTCTCACGTCCTTGCCGTAGCTGCCGGCCTCGCGGCGCCAGCAGGGGGAGTATGCGCAGTTTTTCTTGGGAAGCTCGGCGGCGGGGATGATCTCGTCGCGGTAGATGTTTGTCACCGGAACCTCGGCTGTTGGGATGAGATAGAGGTTGTCGAGGTTTACGTGATACATCTGGCCCTCTTTGTCGGGAAGCTGGCCGGTGCCGTAGCCCGATGCCTCGTTGACTACGAACGGAGGCTCAACCTCGGTGTATCCCGCTTTCCAGGCCTCGTCGAGGAAGAACTGGATGAGGGCGCGCTGAAGACGTGCCCCCTTGCCGACATAGAAGGGGAAGCCGGCGCCGGTCACCTTGACGCCGGTCTCGAAGTCTATGATGTTGTATTTCCTGGCGAGTTCCCAGTGGGGAAGGGCGTCTTCGGGAAGCTCGGGGATGACTCCGCCCGTCTTCTCGACCACATTGTCTTCGGCGGTTAGACCTTCGGGCACTGCAGCGCACGGCAGGTTGGGAACCGTCAGAAGGAGGTCGCGCACCTTGTTCTCGCATTCCTCGAGACGGTCCTGAAGTCCTTTTGTCTCTCCTTTGATATGGGCTACCTTCTCCTTGGCCTGTTCTGCCTCCTCCCTCTTTCCCTGTTTCATCAGGGCGCCGATGGAGGCGGCGAGTTTCTTGAGCTCGGAGGCATCGCTGTCGCATTTCTGCTGCAGGCGTCGGCGCTCGGCGTCGATTTCGAGAACCTCTGTAATTATTCCTCTGCCGTCGAATCCTTTCACGGCAAGACGCTTGATCACGAATTCGGGATCAGCCTTTATCGTCTGTAATGTAAGCATGATTATCTGGCTTTTCGGAGGGTTATTGGTTGAGAAGACGTTTCACGGCCTCGGATATCGCACGGCCCTCGGCTTTGCCGGCGAGGCGTTTCGAGACCACGCCCATCACCTTGCCCATCTCCCTGGGGCCGGTGGCTCCGGTTTCGGTGATGATGGCCTTGAGCTCGGCGTCGAGCTCCTCGGCGCTCAGCTGCTTTGGCAGATACTCCTCGAGCACGGCCGCCTCGGCGAGCTCGTTGGCTGCGAGCTCGGGGCGGTTGTTCTCCTCATATATTTTCGCGCTTTCCTTGCGCTGTTTCACCATCTTGACGATGATCTTGACGGCTGTCTCGTCGGAAAGTTCTCCGTTGGCGCCTTTGGCCGTCTTGGCCTCAAGAAATTCCTTTTTTGCGCCTCTGAGAGCCTCGAGGCGTGTTTTCTCACGTGCGAGCATCGCTTTTTTGATGTCTTCGCTCACCTGGTCGAAAAGATTCATATACTGTATTGTTTATAATCACTTCATTCAAGTTTCGCAAGTTTCAATGAACTTGAAAACTTGAAGTTTAAGGTTTAAAGTTTAGGTTTAGAGGTTACCGCCTCACTGAGATAACAGGACAAATGCTATTATCCAAATCTTAAACTCAAACTATAAACCAATTTAAATATTGACGGGTCTGAGTCATGCTTTGAGGCATGAATCCGCTTCAACTTGCAAAAATAACGATAAATCGAATAAAATGCTAATACAATGCCAAAAAAATAGGGAATATGGCCTTAAAATAGATTTTCACCCTCCGGCAACACCGCTCCATTGCCGTTGAGTCTTCTGTCGAGCAGTTTATCGGCTATATGAGGTCTGTATTCTTCTATTGAATTCATTATTAGTGAGTTTTTATTGGCAAAGATAATATAAATTTTTCGTATTCCGTAAGTTGGCGGATTCTCGGTCCGTGAGTGGGCGACAGATGGGATATTTTGACTTCAGTAAGTGTTGAAATTTAAACGATAGTAAATGAAGAATTATCTTTTATACTTACTACGGTTTCTTTTTGGTTGCTTCCGGCTTGTCGTTCAGTCGAATATGCTTATATTGCCTCATCCTTAGTTATTTTTATAGGAATCGGCGATTTTCAATTCTCCTTCTCTCCGCACCGAAATCAACTCAAAAATAAACTCGTATTAAGTATAAATTAAATTCCAACACTTACTTAGAATTTATCCTTTTGTATCAAGTGTATATATCATTTGCATTCTGTGATTTGTATCCGCGACCGCCCTGCGGTCGTAATTCACACCGCTAATCTACCCCGGGAGGGGAAAGGCGTTCGCCTTTCCCCTCCCGGGGCTACCATCCGTGACCCTTGCCAGGGTCAAACCTCCGGCCACGTTGTTGTTCCCATTAATCCACCTCCGCTAAAAATATACGGTTTACGGGTAAAATATACGGTTTACGGGAATATCCCAATGATCAGAGAATAAGATCGACCGCGGCGCGGTCGCGGAATATAAGGTAGTGTTCATAAAGTCAAATAAGTCGTATAAAAAATAAAGGATCCTTTCTCACGAAAGAATCCTTTTGGGAGTGGGCGATTACGGATTCGAACCGCAGACCCTCTGCTTGTAAGGCAGACGCTCTAAACCAGCTGAGCTAATCGCCCGATTGCGAATGCAAAGTTAAGTGAAATTTTTAATTCCCACAAATTTTTTTGCTAATTTTGTGCAAATTTTATTTCGGATTTATTTCGCATAGGCCGGAATAAGGAACTTATTGCTCTGAGATATAATTTCTTAAAGCGATTGTTCCGATGGTTTAAAATTATAGTATTATGAACGAGGATAACAGTCCTGTAAAAAATATAAGGATAGCGGATTTCGACTATCCGCTGCCCGACGGGATGATCGCGCGCCATCCCCTTGAGAAGCGCGATGCCTGCCGGCTGCTCGTGAGCCGCAGCGACGGCTCCGTGAGCCACGAGATTTTTTCCAGCCTGCCGGATCTTCTTCCGAAGGATTCGGTGCTTGTCTGCAACGACACGCGTGTGATCAACGCCCGGATGCAGTTCGAGAAATCAACAGGCTCGAAAATCGAGATCTTCCTTCTCGAGCCGATTTTTCCGGAGGACTACAACCTGATGTTCCAGGCGCAGGGCGCCTGCGAATGGAGTTGCCTGGTGGGTAATCTCAAGCGCTGGAAGGCGGGCCTTCTCGCCAAACAGCTGGTGATCGATGGCCGCGAGCTGATGCTGACGGCCTCCAGACTTCGTGAAGGAAAGGGCGGGGCACATATCATAAAGTTCGACTGGAACGTGCCTGACGTCACGTTCGCCCAGGTGGTGGAGGTTGCCGGCAATATTCCTATCCCGCCTTACTTGAAACGGCAGTCGGAGCAGTGCGACCTCGTGGACTATCAGACCGTCTATGCGCGCACCAAGGGTTCGGTGGCCGCTCCGACGGCCGGCCTGCATTTCACACCAGAACTTTTCGAGGCCCTGCGGCAGAAAGGCATCGAGATGATTCCGCTTACGCTTCATGTCGGTGCCGGCACATTTCAGCCCGTTAAGTCGGAGGAGATCGGCGGTCATCCGATGCATACGGAGGTGATCTCCGTGAACCGCGATATGCTCGAGAATCTTCTCGAGGCCCGCAAAAAAGGGAAGAAGGTCGTTGCCGTCGGCACGACTACCGTCCGCACGCTCGAGTCGCTCCCTTATCTTGGCGCGGCGGTGGGCGCCGGCGACGAGAGTCTGCATGTAGAGCAATGGTGGCCATACGGCTCGGAATGCCCTAACCCTCCCGGAGACACCGACCGCGAGCTGAAGCATCTCCTCCATTATATGGACCGCAAAGGGCTGGCGACTCTCACCGCCACAACATCGATATTGATAGCTCCCGGATTCCGGTGGCGCATCGTCGAGGTGATGGTAACCAATTTCCATCAGCCGCAGTCTACCCTCCTTCTCTTAGTCTCCTCTTTCCTTGACCGCGACGTGCGCCGGCATCCTCTGCAGTGGAGAAAGATATATGACGAGGCTCTCGACCATGCCTACAGATTCCTCTCCTACGGCGACGCCTGCCTTCTTTTCCCGATAAAAAGTGTATAGATATGACAGAAATCAGATATTCTCGCGAAAATCGTGAGACCTCGTCCGAAGCCGTGGCGCTTCCGGGCTCGAAGAGCATGGCGGCGCGCGCCCTCGTGATCCATTATGTGCGCGACATGAAGAGCCAGGTGAGGAATCTTCCCGATTGCGACGATACCCGCGAGCTTTCCGCGGCCCTGAGAAAGCTTTCTTCCCTGGTTCCCTCGCTGCCCGACAGAATGAATGAGAAGAATCCGGAGCAGCCGGAGGCCGCGTTCAATCTCGGCACCGGCGGCACGTCGTTGCGTTTCTTCACGGCTTTGGCGGCTTCCGTGCCCGGCCTGGTCTCGACGGTGGATTGTTCGGATGCCTTGCGGAAACGTCCGCTTGCCGGACTTGTCGAAGCCTTGCGTATGGCCGGAGCACGCATAGAATATATCGGCAAGGAGGGTTTCCCGCCGATGAGGATATTCGGCCGGCGGCTTCCCGGAGACGAAGTGGAGATGAGCGGCAAGGTCAGTTCCCAGTTCATTTCCGCCATGCTGATGGTTTCGGAGCTATGGGAAAAGCCGCTGTCGCTGCGCCTTGAAGGCGGAATGGTGTCGCGGCCGTATGTGGAGATGACAGAGAAGATGCTTCTTAATAATAAGAAGGATGCATTCGATATAGAGCCCGACTGGTCGGCGGCAAGTTATTTTTATGAGCTGGCCCTTCTCTCGCCGGGCAAGCCGGTGAGGATCGGGCGTCTTTGTGATCCGAAGAGATCGGTGCAGGGCGATTCAGCCGCTGCGGCTCTTTTCGGACGATTGGGCGTGGAGACGCGCCTGCTGCCCGACGGTGGTGCTGTCCTGCTTGGTGCCGTCGGAAGAATAGAGGCTCTTGCTTCCGGGGGTGAGACCGTGGAATTCGATCTCGGAGACGTGCCTGATCTCACGCCGGCCCTGGCTGTCGGGATGTGTCTGGCCGGAATCCGGTTCCGGTTCACGAATGTGGCCCATCTGCGCCATAAAGAGTGCGACCGCATGGCCGCCCTTCAGACAAACTTAGGCAAACTCGGCTACCGTCTTGTCTGCGGAGATTCCACGCTCGAGTGGAAAGGGGAGAGAATGCCCGCGGTCGAAGCCCCCGTGATCGAGAGTTATGCCGATCACCGGATGGCGATGGCTTTCTCGCTTGCGGCCACAAAACGCGACGGGGTGCGGATAGACGACACAGCCTGCGTCTCGAAATCTTTCCCCGGATTTTACAATGAGCTGCCAAAGCTCGGTTTCAGCGCGAAGGAAGCCTGATTGATGATTTAACCAGAATAAAACGAAATATTATGATTGGAGCAATGTGGATTTTGGCGGTGACCGTCGTTGTCGGCTTTATATTGTATATGGCCGATCGGATGCGGCGCAAGAATATGGGGCGCCTGAATCCGAATGAAGAAATAACAGTGGCCCGCAAGGGCTCCGAGAACTCAGATAATTCCGATAATTCCGATAATTCTGATAATTCCGATAACTCTGATTCCTCCGATTCTTCCGATAGCTCTGACTCCACCGAGAGCTCGGAATGCTGCGGAATGCATATCGTCTGCGAAAAGGATACGCTTTCTCCTTTCTCTGATGAGATCATATATTATGACGACGAGGAGCTCGACCGCTTTATCGGTCGAGAGCCTTCGAGCTATACACCCGAGGAGGAGGAGGAATTCCGCGATGTCCTGATGACGCTCCTCCCTGAGGATGCTCCCGGATGGGCGAGGAGCATCACGCTCCGTCGCATCGAACTGCCATACGAGTTGCGCGACGAGTTGCTGATCCTGGTAAATGAGCAGAGATCTGTTAACAAAACGAAATGAATTTTAACATTTATTGATAAGAGTGATTTACAGTAATTTAAACTGATATGAACAATTATTTTGCAAAATTGTTGTCGGAATATTTGCACAGCGCTGATTTTTGCTATAACTTTGCAACCGCAAACGGGAAAACGACACAGCAGTGACGGACCTGACAGCCCGCATGGAAACAGGATTCCCGATGCAAAAGAACTTTGAAATTTTGACACAAGACAAGCAGCGAAATTTCTGATTATCTTTTAGATATGACGAAAATAAGTTGAGAAGATACAAGGGACATGACGTCCCGTCAAATCATTCCGACTTTAATAAATTCCGGGCTAAATCAGACACAACACATCAGTCGCGATCCGCAAGGGTCGGGACACAGTAGATTGTAAA
>CAJTYD010000011.1 GCA_910583775.1 uncultured Muribaculaceae bacterium
AAAATCATCTCAGCGCTCAAATATTACGCCGTTTTGTGGGATTTTATAGTTTAATTTTGAATTTTGAATTTTGAATTGAATTCCCGAGATTCCCGAGCTTCTCGAGATTCTCGAGATTCTCGATTAATCTTGATTATTCCCGATTAATCCCGATTCGCTTCGGCGCAGCCCAATTCAAAATTCCAAATTCAACATTCAAAATTATTTGAGTTTGAGCATCCGGCCCTCCTCGAGGCGGTCGCCGGCCTTGAGCATATTGAGGCGGCGCAGCTCCGCGGGCGTGATGCCGGCGCGGCGCGCTATCGTCTCGACGGTGTCGCCGGCTTTCACAACGTATGTGCGGCGGTCGGAGATCGTCTGCGCCTTGCGGTGGAAGCCGGTGTGAAGGATCTCGGCGTTGGCGTCGACTCCGCCCGAGGCGAGCATCGAGCCGCGGTAGCTGACGGGCGACTTGAAGTCGAACATCATCGTCGGATCCATCGCCACGCCCATCACGCGCGTCTCGAAATGCAGGTGCGGGCCGGTGGAATTACCCGTGTTGCCGCCTAAGCCGAGCGCCTCGCCGCCGCGGATATATTGCCCTGTCACCACTAAGGAGCGCTTCAGATGGCCGTAGCAGGTCTCCACGCCGTCAGAATGGCTGAGCAATACATAGTGCCCGTAGCCGTCCGGATCGTAGGCCACAAGCTCCACAGTGCCTCCCATGGCGGCTCTCACGGTGTCGCCCACGTTCAGATGCAGGTCGACCCCCTTGTGCATTCGCCCGAACTGAGGGCGGTAGCCGAAGCCGGAGGTGATGTGTCCCGGAACGGGACGGAAGAAACGGGGATCGCCCCCGTAGGGACGCCACTTGCCCATCTCGGGTGTCGGCATCGTCAGGGTGGTGAAATTATTCTTCGGCGAGTGTTTGCTCCGGTTGTGCGAGGCGACGTTGAGTGCCGAGCTCACGGTCATCGCCTTAGCGATGCCGTCGAGGGCCTCCGCCTCCGACATCGTTCCGGCGATCTCGCCGAGGTTGACGCCCACCCTTCTCTTGTTGCCCTTCGTCTTGCGCCCCGTCACGGAGCTGACCATGCCGGTCATGGCGCTGTTGGCCTTCGGCCCGCGCACGACGGCGCCGACAAGATCCGAGAAATCGTCGGCCACGGCTGTGAGCGGAAAGGCCACGGCCGCCAAGGCTATCAATATTTCACGAAGGGTGATTCTCACTTTGCGGTATTCTCCTTTTCTTCGGAGTCTTTTTCTTTGGAAGCTTTGCTTTCGGTTTCGCCAGCCTCTTTGCCTTCGGCTTTTTTCTTCTTATTCTCCTCGATGAGCGGTTTGACGAAAAGTATCCACGCCGACGAGGCCACGAAGGCGAGGAAGATGAAGCCCACGAGGATCAGCGGCTTCTTGGGGCTCGCCGGGCGGATAGGCACGGTGGCCGGGGCTACGGTGGCGTAGACGGGCGTGTTCTCCTGCACCTTCGCCTTTGCGATCTGCAGCTGCTGGGCCGTCTGGTTGTAGAGGTTGAAGGCGAGCGTCGACTCGTTCTCGAGGCGGTCGCGAGTGGTCTGCGCCGAATAGAGGATCAGGCCCTGGTTGCGGTCGAGATAGTCGGCATAGCGCTGCTGCGCCTTGTAATAGGCCTGCTTGGCCTCCTCGTTCAGTTTCTCGGCGTAGGCCAGGTCCTTGCGGGCCTTGTTGGTGCGGTAGTTGGTCACGTATTCCTGAAGGCGCGAAACCACCGAGTCGGCAAGAATCGCCGAGACCATCGGATCCTGCATTCTGACGGAAATTGTGACCACGTTCGTCTTGGCGTCGACGTTGGCCGAAACGCGCCCGTTGAGGGCCATGACTATGGCGTTTTCCTCCGGCGTGAGCTGGAATTCGTCGAGCTTATGGCCGCCCGGAGTCTTCTTCTCTGAGCGGAGAAGGCCGAGAGCCTTTCCGGGCAAACCCATGATCATGCTCCACCAGGGGGCGCGGAGTTCCTCCTTGACATACTGGCGGACGGAATATTTATGCTTTTTGTCGATGTCGGTCACCGGCACGTCGAAGAGGGAGACGGTGAAGGGCACCGAGCTCACCACGTCCGGATAGAGCTGCGGGTATACGGCGTCGGCGCCTCCGGTTGAGCCGCCGCCGATTCCGGCCATGGCGGCCAAGGCGCCGAGGCTGCCTGAGATAGTCTTGCCGTTGGAGGCTTCCGGGGCGAGCTTGACGGTGGTGACATATTCCCGCGGTATGCTGAAGGCTACTACCAGGCCAACGACCGCGCCGATGCCGCACCATTTGAGGATCGTCTTGCGGCTGCGCCACAGTTTGGCGCCGAGCTCGAGGAGATCGATTTCCTTCTCCTCCGGCTTATTGTTTTCGTTATCTTTTTCTTCCATCATAATTCTTCAAGCTAAATTTTAGGGATTAATCAAGATTAATCAGGATTAACCGGGATTAATCGAAGGGGGGTCGGACGCACGGGCCGTTCGTCCCTACATCGCCGGCGTTGCGTGTCGTTTGCTGTCTCAGTCCTGAGCTTCGATGCGAAAGGTTTCCCTCCGGCGTCAGCCCAATTCAACATTCAAAATTCAACATTCAAAATTATCTGAAGAGGCTGGCGATCGTCGCGGCCATTGTGGCCAGCGAACCGAAGGAGGTGGCGTAGGCTATGATCTTGCCCCAGCCGTCGCCGTTGCTCGGCGCCTTCGATGGCACGATGATGTGGCAGCCCGGCTCTATGACGGTGTTGCGGCCCACCTTGGCCACCGATCCGTTGAGGTAGACCACGAAGGCGCTGCGTTTCTTGGCGCGCTCGCCGTAGCCTCCGGCCTGGTTGATGTAGTATTTAACCTTTTTGCCCGGCTCGTAGACCACCGTGTTGGGGAACATCACGTCGCCCGAGATCTTGACGGTGCTCTGCAGCTCGGGAACGAAGAGCTTGTCGCCGGGCTTGAGCACGAGGTCGTAGCTGCTGCCGGGATGCTCCACGGCCATAACCAGGTTGATGCCGACGTTATAGCGGTCGGAGATCTCTATCTTGTCGATCGAGATCGAGTCGCCGCTCTGGGCGTTGGCATTCATCATGGCGATCTTGAGGGCCTCCTTGCGGCTGGCCATCTCGTCTTCGGTCATCTGGCGCGTCAGCGACGCTCCCTTGAGGTATGCGCCCTCCATCGTTCCGCCGGCGCGGCGCACGATGTCGGAGAGACGTTCGTTGCGGCGCTCCAGGGTATATTCGCCGGTAAAGACGACCTCGCCGTCGATCTCCACGATGCCCTGAGGCAGGTAGGAGGGTGATTTGCGAACTTCCACGATGTCGTATGGCTTGAGCTTGAACTCAGCGCCGCCCCCCTTCGTGAGGCCGTTTTCGAGCGGGAAGGTGAAGATCTCCGCGATACGGTTTGAGGCATCGGTCGACGTGGGATTCACGATACGGCGCGAAACGTCGACGCGGGCCGTCGAGGCGCCCTCGAGCAGACCGCCGGCGCGGACGATGAGGTCCTGGATGGTGGTGTTTTCGGCGTAGGTGTACTGTCCGGGGAAGGCCACCGGGCCGGCGATTGTGAAGTCGCCGCGCTCGATGATCTCCTTGACGCTGGAGATCTCGATGATGTCGTTGCGCTCAAGCTTTATGTCGGCCTCCTTGCCCGCCATAAGGTTGCCGAGGTTCACGGCGATAACCTCCATGGTGAGGTCGGGGCTTTCGCGGTATATGATGGCGCGCGGCATATAGGCGTCTTCGGAGAGGCCGCCGGCTTTGGCGATAAGGTCGCGCATCGTCTTGATGTCGGTGCCTATGGCATAGACCCCCGGACGGTTCACGGCTCCCTTGAGCTCGGCGCGGTTGCTGTAGCGGTCGATCACCGTGCCTATCGTCACGATGTCGCCGTCCTTGAGACGGTAGGAGTCAAACTGGTTCTTGTCGATGTTGAAGAGCTCGTTCTCGAGACCGTTCTGACGCTCGAGGCGCACCATTCCTGAATATGCGTCGCCCGCGAATCCGCCGGCGAACTCGAGTAGGTCGGCCACTGTCTCGGTGGGTTTGAGCTCGTAATACATCGGGCGCTTCACATTGCCCTCGACGTTGACGAGCTCCGAATATGCCGGGACGATGATCACGTCGCCCTCCTGCAGACGGATGTTGCCTGTCTGCTTCCCTTTGAAGAGGTAGTCGTAGATGTCGACGTTGGCGACGCGTCGCCCGTTGCGCATCACGTGGATGTTACGCATCGAGCCGAGGTCGTTGATGCCCCCGGCGTTATAGAGGGCATGGAAAACGGTCGAGAAGGGCGACATGCGGAATGATCCCGGGGTGGAGACCTCGCCCATCACGTCGACCGAGATCGAGCGGATGTCGCCGAGGGTCACCTTTATGTCGGTTTCCTCGCCGACGCCGGCATATTTCTTCGAGAAGACGCCCTTGATGAGGTTGTTGGCCTCGCTGATGGTGAGGCCGTTGAGGTTCACGGGGCCTATCTGGGCGATCATGATGCTTCCCTCGGGGGTTATAACTTCGCGGAGATGGTCCTCGCTGGCGCCCCAGATGTCGATTATAACCTCGTCGCCGGGGCCCAGACGGTAGTTCTGCGGTGTGGCCATGTTTTCGTTGGGCTCGAAGGTTAGGGCCTGGCCGTTGAAGATGTCATGGCCGTAGATGAGGCGCTCCGGCTGCTCCTCGAGGTCGAAGTAGTAGATGTCGTCCTCGGTCTCTCGGTCGGAGACGTAGATGTCGTCCTCGGTCTCTCGGTAGGAGACGTAGATGTCCTCCTCGGCGTAGAGGCCGTTCTGTCCCTGCTGGGTGCGGGTGCCGGTTGCGCGCCGGTTGCGCGTGGCCGTCTGCCGACGGCTGTTCTTGCTGCCCGTGCGGCTCTGACGGGCGTTACTCTGGCGCGAGTCGAGGCTCTCCTCCTCCATGGCTGCGTTGTTGCCGGTGCGTTGACGCACGCCCGAGCCTACCGAGCGGCTGACACGGGAGTCGGTCTGGGTTGTCTGACCCTTGTCATATTTCGCCTTGATACGTTTCACCTGTTCGGGGGTGACGCCCTTTGCGAGCAATTCCTTGCCGATCTGCTGCTCGGTCTTACCTTTGGCGGCCTGCTGCTTGATGTAGTTGATCACCTGTTCGTCGGTAAGCGCGAACGCCGGGATGCTGCACAATAGAGCCAACACCAGAAATATACGGGTTATCTTCATTTCTATCGGTATGGTTGTCAAAAATATTATCGAAAAATCACTTGCAGACCCTATAGTTTTGGATCTTAACTGCAAAGTTAATAAAAAGCTTGGGGCTTAGCAACCTAAATATGCCGCTCAGCCCCAATTTTTGTGTTTTTTAGATTATTGTTCCTGATTTTTAGAAAAATTCAAAATTATTCATCGGTCTTTCGCCTTTGGCTCGGGAGCAGAGACAGCAACGAATTCTGAAGGCGGTCGATTGAAACGCCGGTGCGGCTGGCATAATCCTGAAGCTGGTCGTCGCCGATGGCGTCGACGGTGAAATAGCGTGCATCGGGGTGAGAGAGGTAAAGGCCGCATACGGTCGAGGAGGGGGTCATGGCGCCGTTCCCGGTGAGCTCGACCCCGATCTGCCCGATCGGCAGGATCTCCGCTATCCTCTTGATCAGCAGTTGGTCGGGGAGTGCCGGATAACCTACGGCGGGGCGTATTCCCTCGTATCTTTCGCGGATCATCTCCGCGGGCGTGAGTCGCTCGTCGGGAGCGTAGCCCCAGAGGTCCTCGCGCACGCCGGCGTGAAGCCATTCGGAGGCGGCTTCGGCGAGCCGGTCGCGCAGTGTCTGCTCCAGCAGTTCCTCCTTCCCCGATTTCGAGACGGAGACGCAGAAGAATCCGATGTAGTCGGGGCGCCCTTCGGCGGCGGGAATCACCATGTCGGCAAGCGAGAGACAATGTCCGTCGCCGTCGGGACTCTGGCTGCGCAGCATGGGCAGTCGCCATCCGTCGCCTGCAATGTCGTCGCCCTCCGCGTTGGCCTCCTCGAAGCGCACCATCGCACGGATCTCCGGCGCCGTGGCGCTGTCCCTGCGGTAACCCTCTAAAAGGTCGAGGGCGTCGTGATAGAGACCCAATGCCTCCTCCCCTTTCGCGCGGTCGGTCTCCGGAAGCCGCGAAAGCCATGCGGCCTCTTCGGTTTCCATGGCGCCATACGGGAAATCCTTCAGGAACGCTCCCGCCACGCGCCAGGCCATGAAGAGGAAGTTCCAGTTGATGAAGGGTATTGCCTGAGCGAGAGGAACGGCCATCGTCATCGCGTAACCGGTGCCGATTTCGGGGGCATGCGGATTCCGGCGTGTCCAGTCGATCTTCAGACCGCGGCGGCGTGCCTCGTCGATCGGCAGAACCTTCTTCTCGCCGGCACGCTGGCAGCGCAGTCTCTCCTGCTCTTCGCGGAGATCGCGCTCGTAGCGGCCGCGGCTCTGCGGATTCAGCAGGTTTGCCGCGATCACAGGATTCTGCGCCGCGTCGCGGGCATGGACAACGGGCGCCGAATATGCCGGAGAGATCTTCAGGGCCGTGTGTATCTTCGAAGTGGCCGCCCCTCCCACTACGAGGGGAATTCTCAGCCCCGCTTTCTCGAGCGATTCGGCCACATGGGTCATCTCCCCCAAAGAGGGTGTTATAAGGCCGGAGAGGCAGATGAGGTCCGGCTTCTGTCTTATCGCCTCCTCGACGATTGTCTCCGCGGGTACCATCACGCCGAGATCGACGACTTCGTAGTTGTTGCATTCGAGCACTATCTCCACGATGTTCTTGCCTATGTCGTGGACATCCCCCTTCACTGTGGCGAAAAGTATCTTGCCGGCCGAGACGGCGCCTTTCGCCGAGTTCTCGCGCTCCATGGCTGGGCGCAGGATCTCCACGGCGCGTTTCATGGTGCGGGCGGTCTTCACCACCTGAGGCAGGAACATCTTTCCTTCGCCGAAGAGTTCGCCGACATGCTCCATGGCCTCCATAAGGGGGCCCTCGATCAGTGACGCCGCCGGGGTTCCTCCGGCGAGAGCCTCGGCTATGTCCTCATTCAGGAATTCAGAAATTCCTTTTATCACACTGTGTCGCAGACGGTCGGTTACGGGCCGCTGTCTCCACTCGGGCTCGGCCTCCTTTCCGGGCTCGCCGGTCCCGGCACCGGAAGCGCCCTCATCTCTCATGGCGAATTCGGCAAGCTCCTCGGCGGCTTCGGGGCGCCGGAAGAGGATCACGTCGTCGAGCAGTTGCCTGAGGCGGGGCTCTATCTCTTCGTAGACGAGAAGCGAGGCGGGGTTGACTATCGCCATCTCCATTCCGGCGAGGCGCGCGTGATGCAGGAAGACGCAGTGCATGGCCTCGCGGAGGCTGTTTTTGCCGCGGAAAGCGAAGGAAAGGTTACTTACCCCGCCGCTCACTTTGGCGCCGGGAAGATTGGAGCGTATCCATTCAGTGGCGCGGATGAAGTCGCGGGCGTAGAGGTTGTGCTCGGGAACGCCGGTGGCGACGGCCATTATGTTGGGATCGAAGATTATGTCGTATGGGTTGAAGCCGGCCTTTTCGGTCAGCAGTCGGTAGGCGCGGCCGCAGATCGCGGTCTTGCGCTCATACGTGGCCGCCTGGCCCTCCTCGTCGAAGGCCATCACCACCACGGCCGCTCCCATGTCGCGGATGAAGCGCGCCTTGCGGAGGAATTCCTCCTCCCCCTCCTTGAGCGAGATGGAGTTGACGATGCATTTCCCCTGGATATTCTTCAGGGCGCGCTCGGCCACGCTCCAGAAGGAGGTGTCGATCATGAAGGGCACCTTCGCGATCTCCGGGTCGGCGCCGGCGAGACGCAGAAAACGTTCCATCGCCTCCGGGGCGTCGAGCAGCGGGTCGTCCATGTTGATGTCGATCACCATGGCGCCGTCGGCCACCTGCTTCGCGGCGATGCGCAGCGCCTCCTCGAAGTTGTTCTCTTTTATCAGGCGCAGGAATTTGCGCGATCCGGCCACGTTGCAGCGCTCGCCCACGACGATGAAGCTGCATAGGCGCGTGTCGAGCGGCTCGAGGCCGGAGAGCACCATGGCGCGGCGCGCCTCCGGAAGGGGGCGCGGCGAGGCGTCGCGGCAGAGTGCGGCCAGAGCGGCGATATGCTCCGGCGTGGTGCCGCAGCAGCCGCCGACGATGTTGAGGCGCCCTGCCTCGATTTCGGGACGCAGCGCCTCGGTGAAGCTTTCGGGAGTCTCGAGGTAGCGGCCAAGCTCGTCGGGATGGCCGGCGTTGGGATGGCAGCTCACGGCAAGCGGCGAGATCTCGGCGAGACGTTGAAGATGCGGGATGATCTCCTTTGGCCCGAAGGAACAGTTGAGGCCTAAGCTCACCACCTCCGGAGCGCTTTCCACTACCGTGACCACCGCCTCGAGGCTCTGCCCCGAGAGGATATGGCCTCCTTTGTCGGCGACCGTGACGGATACCATCACGGGGATTTCGCGGCCGAGCGCGCGCATGGCGCGGCGCGTTCCCTCGATGGCGCCCTTGAGGTTGATGGCGTCGTAGGCGGTTTCGATCAGGAAGAGATCGACGCCTCCTTCGGCCAAGGCCGTTGCCTGGGTTTCGTAGGCGTCGGCGAGGATGTCGAAGGTCACGTTTCGCGCCGCGGGATCCTCCACCGTCGGGCTCATCGATGCGGCGCGGTTCGTGGGGCCCATAGAGCCGGCCACGAAGATGCGGCGTCCTGTGCGGCGCGATCCTTCGTCGGCTTCGGCGCGGGCCACCGACGCGGCGGCGCGGTTGATTTCGGCGGCGCGGTCTGCAAGGCCGTAATCGGCCAGCGACACGGCGTTGGCGTTGAAGCTGTTGGTGCTGATGATGTCGGCGCCCGCGTCGATATAGGCGCGGTGGATGCCCGCGATCGCGTCGGGACGCGTCACGCTCAGCAGATCGTTGTTGCCCTTCAGCTCGCCGCGAAACTCGCGGAAGAGGCTGCCGCGGTAGTCGGCCTCCGTGAGGCCGAGCCGCTGTATCATCGTTCCCGTCGCGCCGTCGAGCGCCAACACCCTCCGCCGCAACATCTCCTTAAATTCCATCATGATTTTTTCGAATTAATTTATTCGGGATTCTCGAATTTGCCGGAGATTCTCGAGGTTCCGGAGATTCCCGAGAATCTCGATATTAATCCTTCCCGGCGCAGCCCAATTCAAAATTCAAAATTCAAAATTATCAGAAGATTGCTTTCGCGATCTTCGCGACGTTTTCGGAGAGCGACATCGTGTAGAAATGGATGCCGGGCACGCCTGCGGCCTTGAGCTCGCGGCATTGCGCGATGGTCCATTCCACGCCGATCGCGGAGGCTTCGGCGTCGCTCTTTGCCTTGCGTAGCTCCGAGGCCAGCGCCTCGGGAAGCTCCGTGCGGAACACCTTCGGCAGCACGTTGAGCTGGCGAAGCTTCGAGATCGGCTTCAGCGCCGGAACGATCGGCCGATCGATGCCCGCGGCGCGGCAGCGCTCCACGAACTCGAAATATTTGCTGTTGTCGAAAAACATCTGCGTCAGGAAATATTCGGCACCCTCCTCCATTTTCTTTTTCATATAGTGGATGTCGGAGTCCATGTTTGGCGCCTCCTCGTGTCGCTCCGGGTAACAGGCCATACCGTAGGAGAAGGGGATGTGGATTCCCTCGATCGAGGTGCCGTCGACGCCGATGCCGCGGTTGAAGTCGTTCACCTGCGCCTGGAGGCCCAAGGCGTGGTCGTGGTAGTCGGCTGGGGTGCCGTGGAGCGCTCCCTGCGTCTTGTCGTCGCCGCGGACGATGAAGAGGTTGTGGATGCCGAGGAAATTGAGGTCGAGGAGCGCGTATTCGGTCTCCTCCTTGGTGAAGCCGCGGCAGATGATGTGGGGCACGGCCATGATGCCGTAGCGGATCTGCAGGGCGGCGGCGATGGCCACCGTGCCGGGGCGGCGGAGAGTGTTCACGCGGCGCAGCGTGCCGTCGGGAAGAGGCTTGTAGATGTATTCGCTGTGATGGGAGGTGATGTTGATGAATTTCGGATCATACTCCCGCAGCGAGTCAACGATGTCGTAGATCTTGTATATGCTGTTTCCGCGAAGCGGCGGCAGTATTTCAAACGAAAACGCCGGGCCTTCTCCTTTGCGGAAGAAATCAGTAACTTTCATAATCAGGGCAATTGATGATTAATTTTGAATTTTGAATTGGGCTGGCGCCGGAAATAATTTTGAATTTTGAATTTTGTTTTTTCTCGAGGATCTCGGTAGGTTGCGCGTCAGCCCAATTCAAAATTCAAAATTCAAAATTCAAAATTATTCGGGGAATCGGGTCGTGAAGGAGTCGAGCTTGGCGGCGTAGTGGTCGCGGAGGTCTTTCCAGCGGTAGTAGGGGCCGGAGACGGGCTTGACGGGCAGTTTAACCTCCTCTTCGTTGAGGAGCACCTTGACCAGCACGTCGTCGACGCTGCGCTTCGCCTTCTTCTCGGGGCGGTAGAAGATCATCTGGATGTTGCTGCCCATCGGGAAGATGGTGTAGTTGCGCCAGTGGTCGTCGAGGTTATTGAGGTCGGTGCGGTCCACGCCGTTGTCGTTGAGTTCCATCAGCACCGAGAGAGGCAGCAGGATCGACTCGTGGCCGAAGCGCAGGTTGGCGCTGATGTGGGGCGAGACCATCGCCGTGTCGGCAGATTCGATCATGTTGCGGAGCGTGACGCGCTGGCGGAAGGGCACGCGGCCGTTGGAGAGCGAGGTGTTGCCGGCGGCGCAATACCATTCGGCGTTGTTTACGAGCCATTCATCGTAGAGCTCCTCGGGGGTGAAGAGGTCGTAGATATAGGGCTGGTCGTCATGGCTCTGCATGTTGGCGGCCACATCGAAGACGGCGGAGAAGACGCGCGGACCGTCAAGGCTGTCGGCGACGAATTTCTGATCGTTGAAGACCTTGGCCAGGAAGGCGTGGCGGTCGCGGTGGCTCTTGGTGAATTCGCCGGCGTATTTGCGCTCGGTCTCCTCGGCGAGCTTGCGCGCCACGGTGTCGCTGCTGTTATGGTTGAGGATCTTCTGCGTGGTGCGCGAGGCGTCCATGGTGATGATGATGCCGGGCACCATTTTCTCGATCTCGACGATCTCGTTGGCCATCGAGAGGATGCAGCGGATCACTACGGTCGACTTGGCGTCGACGTGAGTGCCGGCGCGGAAGATCTCGGGGAAGTTCTTCACCATGCGGGCGGCGATGCCGCGGTGCTGGCGGTGACCCAAAGGGGTGAGCTCGCCGAGGCGCCCCTGCGAGTCGTTATGTATTTTCTTAAGCTGTGCGAGAAGCTGCTTGCCGCGGGGAGTAAGTTTGCCGTATTTGTCGGCCTTCTCGAGATATGAGACAGGGTTGGCATACTGGTTTTCGCCGATGAGCCAGCGGCTGCCGTGGCGGCCGTAATGCTCGATATGGAAGGGCTTGTAGCCTTTGGGTGCCGGGGTGAGCGCCGGGATTCCGCGGGCCGGCACCGGGTATGCGAGATACTGACTTGCCGACTGGCAGCTGTCGGGGCGAGCGGCGCCCTTGAATCGGTTCTGTGCCGCGGCGGTGCCTGCCGTCAGGGCAAGCGCAGCGATGATCGCGGGAAAAATCGCATTTCTATAATTCCATTTCATGATATCGTGTATTTATTATCACATATTTATTCACACAAAATTAATAAATTTCCACGATACCGACAAAACCTATTCAAGCGCGCCCTTCCGGTCGCGCCACAGTAAAAGAGGGGAAACGGCCGGACGGCCATTCCCCTCCCGCATATATAGAGATTAGGATTAGATACCCGCTACTGGTGGCGGAGCAGCGTGATGCGCGAGGCGACGGGGGCGCCGGAGGGCGACATGCAGGATTTGCGGAAGATCGCCTGGTTGTTGGTGCCCTTGCTCACGTGGGCGTAAGCGCCGGGGTTGAAGCGCGAGTTGATGTCGGGCAGGAAGTATGACGAGTAGTTGGCCGCGCTCACCGTTATCGGCACCGCCGTGTTCGTCAGGCCGAACCAGGGCGTCGCTGTCTGTCCCGATAGTATCTTCACGTTCCAGTTGGTCTCGCCGGCATTGAGCAGATTGACGGTGTAGGTCGCCGCAGTGCTCTGCACGACGTCGTTGGGGCGCCATTTCAGTGTGAAGGGGAGCTCGAGGTTGTCGCTCTTCACCAGGAATTCGAGAGTGTGGTCCGCGCCGTCGTTTATGAGGTTGGCTACAACGGCATACTTCTTGCCTCCGAGGTTGGAGACTCTAACGTTGGAGATCCAGGTCTGAGTGTTGTCGTAGACAAGGGTCGGTGTCAGCTCGCGGTCGGAGTATATTGTGGCGAGACGCAGGCCGAGGATTGTGTTGTCGGTCGAATAATGGCCCACTACCTCGGAAGTGTTGCAGTCGAGGCGCAGCATATACTGGCTGTCGCCCGTCACGGAGGAATAGTTGATGTCGGAATCCACCAGCGTTGTCTTCAGCGCGTTCGAGGGATTCGACGCGATGGCGGTGGCCAGGTCGGCATATCCGCGGTCGGTGACCGAGTTGATGTTCAGGATATATCGGTGGTTTCGGACGATGTTATATGGCGTTCCCGAGGCGTTGAGGAGTATTATCTTGTAATATCCGCTCTCTCCTTTGTATTTGCCTTTTATTATCACGGGCATATAGTCGGAGTTGGAGCAGTTGCGCTCATAGACGTAGAGAGAGGGAAGCGCGTCGTAGACCCAGGCGCGCGCCGGGTCGGTGATCACCGCGCCCGCGGGGCGTCCTGTTGTGGGTGTCGCCGTGGGAGCCGTGGTGACGGCGGTTGTCGGCGTCACATATCCGACAGTCGATTCGTTGATGACGGTCATTCCTTCCAGTTCGAAATCGCCGAGTCCGTTAGAGGCATTTGCGTCGGCGGTCTTGGCCGTGACGCAGGCCACGCTGCGCAGCAGCTTAATGCCCGATACATTTGTATTCTCCGGAATACCTCCGTTCATCACCACTCGGCCCCACATCACGGGGGGCGCGGCATGATCCCTCAGGTTCACGCCGGCCGGAAGGGCGACTGTCTTGAGCTGAGCCACCTGCGACTCGGCGCAGCCCTTGGTGAGGGGCGTGTAGTCGATGCGGTCGGCGTTGGTGGCCTTGTCGCGGGCGTTGGCGATGATATGTATCGTTCTTTTCTTCGAGATTTTGTCGAAGTAGAACGTTATCGTCACCTTTCCGTCGGCCACTGCGATGTTTCCGGCCGGTATCACCTCGATGAACTTATTGTTCTCGTCGAAAACAAGGCCGTCGGCTGTAAGGATATCCGAGTCGGTGGTTCCGGCACGCGTGGCGGATGCCTGGTCGACGGTCAGCGGCATATCCACCGTGATCTTCGCCTCCACTCTCTTAGCCTCCGGCATATCCGGCTCCTCCGGCAGGTCATTGCCTGCTTCCGAAGAACAGGAGACTGCGGTCGCCGTCAGTGCGGCGACTGCAATCATCTGATATATTTTGTGGAATATTCTCATTTCTTTGAAAATATCTAAGTTATTCAAATTAACCCAATGTGAATTTCGCAGTATGACGCTTTCGGTCGTAGTTGATTCTCGCAAACTGCTTTCCAGGCCTGTGACCGGCCGTTTCGTTGTTGAAAGTCTTCTGTTGCGACATTACAAGGGTACCTCCGTTTATGGTACAAACTTTATTGTTCCAAGTGGGGGTTCCTCCTTGATAGAAATAAACCGTACATGTGATAGTTCCGCTCTTACTAGAGCTTCCGTACCATCCGGCCTTACAGTTCAGCTGAATGACACGAGGAATCATTTTGTTCTTCATATTATCAGGTATTCTCTTCATACCCGGGTATGGAAGTTTGTTTACCTCTTTTGCATTGAAATATACAGATTCTCCTGCTGCTGCGTTGGTGTTGTCGCCTCCCCATTGCAGAATAGTTCCTGAATAGTTCCAACCGTATCCGCAATATTTGTTGTTTAAGTTGTCAACGTATGGCATTGTGAACGTCTGGCCATGATAATCCTGGGTTCTCGGTATGTTCTCGAATCCGACGGTAATATCGACGTCAGGCGAGGTAGCCCCCCATGTGAATGTTACAAGGAACCAATCGAACTCGGGGGTGTTGACCATAATTACCTGGTCGAGCCAGAGCGTCACCGTATAGTCGGGGTCGTATTTATGAGAGAGCGTGATCGTGTCGTAACGGTCGTCGCCCGAAGGGTTGTTGAGCGATCGGAAGTGGAACAGTCCGGTATTCTTGTCATAGTAGGTATAACGCGAATCCTTGGTTACGAAATCGGGATAATCGGTGACTGTGACATCGCGGCTTCCTCCATAGACGCTGATCAGATCGGTGGTGATGTCTTTATATGTAGAGCCGTCAGGCTGCTCAAGCTCCACGATGTCATCGGCAAGACCGATGTATAGGTTGTCCATATAGATCGTGTCGGTGTCGAGAGTGTTGATATTCATGAAGACCACCGGTCCCTTTCCAAATGCCGTGTTGAAGTCGGAGAAATCGATCTCGTTATCGTTTTTGCGTGTCACGGTAGCCGTCGAGGTGCCGACGGTCGGACTGCTCTGCGTGTTGGTGCGCAGGTTCGGCAGGATCTTCCAGCCTCCGCCGGTGGTATGCACCCTCACCTCCTTGTTCGGATGCGGAGGCGATACCCAGCAGGTCTTGGCGGTCTCGTTGGCGCCCGGATTGTTGATGACGACGTCGATCGTTCCTTTTTCGGGACGCTGTGTGACCGGTATTCTCTTCTCCACATTGCCGTTTGTCACGGAGATGTATGAGCTTCGGGGCGAGCCCGGAGTGTAGGTGTCGCGGTTTGCCTCGATCTCCCATTTGCCGGCGCCGAGGTTGCGCACCGTGATCCAGGAGGCGTCGGCGGCGCGGGTGACGGTGAAGTCGCCCTTTGCCTGCACGTGGAGGGTATCCTTATATGAGAGACCGATCTCCGTCTTGTCGGTGATGATCGTGCGGTTGGCGATGTCGGCGTTGGCGTTGTCTTCCTGCCAGGGAATGATGTCGCTCTCGATGGCGAGCTTGCGCTTGTTGTAGGAAAGGGTCACTATATAGATGCCGTTCATCTTAGGCGAGCGAGGGAGCAACAGTTCATTCTTGATGATACGCGATCCGTCCTTGGCCTTGAGGTTGACGTTCATGCGCAGCAGCGATGTGGTGGTGTCGGTGGCCGTGGCGGGGCTCGCATAATCCGATCCGCGGTGAGCCGGGATTATGTATTCGAGCTCGTTTGATCCTCTCAGGCTGTCGGGGTTGGAGGGGAGATACTGCTCGAGGGTGAAGTCTCCCCTGAGGGGAACATCGCTGACGGCGGGATGGTCTTTGGAGGGATAGAGACATCCACGGTAGTCGAGGGTGGTCGGCACGTTGGTGATCTCGATATGGTGGTCGCCGTTGACATCAAGGTCGCCGGAGCGTCCGAACCTGACGATAACCTTGGCGACGTTGCGGGTGTACTGCGCATCGTAGTTGTAGTCATGGTCGAGCACGAACTCGCTCTTGCCGGCGGCCTCGTCGGTAACCTCCCAATGACCCGAGAGCTCCACGTCCTTGATGCGCGTGGTGTATAGCTCCGGATAGTCGGCGAGCGAACCGTCGGCTTTTGTCAGCGTGTTCTCGAACATCGTGCATTCCTCGGGGCGCTTCCCGTATTCAGGATCGGAGATGTAGTCCATCGTTCCCGATTCCTTTGCCGAAACGAGTGTGAAATCCCAGCGGCCTTCCCCTAAGTTGAAAGTGAACTTATGGTTGTCGACCAGCGTGAGATCCGGGCTCTTGCGGTATGCGCCGTTTCCGTTCGTCTCCGAATGGAACTGGAAGATGCGGGTGTTTGCCGTCAGCTCGCTTTCGGTGGCAAGACCGAACGACAGGGTCACGTCCTCGCTCTTGGTCCCGTCGATGTCGAAACCGTCGGTAGAGCAGGATGCGAGCCCTGTGAGCAACAGTGCTCCCGTCAGTATATGGTTTATCTTGATCTTCATCGTAAGGAAGTTTCTAACTTACAACTAAACTTTTAAGGTTCTTAAATCCAATCCTCTCCTTTCATCCCGTGTTTTGGGATGGCTCTCTTCTCCGGGTGGGCTTATTTCTTCTTGAGGCCGGTGGGGATTATGTATCCGAAGCTGACGCTGAAGCGCGTTGGCCCGAAGTATCCGCGGGTTTTCTTGCGGACGTAGGGATGATTCTCGTATAGGCCTCCGAGCTTGTATTTGTTATACTGGAGGTGGGCGTAGCCGATACCGAGGTTGATGTCCATCTGCCAGTGTTTGTTGAACTCATATTTCCAGCCTCCGGAGATACCTGCGCTGACGCCCCATCCGCGGCGACGCACCGAGCGGTCCATATCATGGTGGCGGTATAGTCCGATATTGAAGTCGCCCCACATCGCGTATGCGCCGGCATACCATCCGGTTGCTATATAGTCGGCGTCATGCTCCGAGGGCCTGAAGTAATATCTTCCCTCTGCCGCCACCTGGAACGAGCGGAACACCTCCTCGTGTTTCTTTTTCATATAGGGGAGCCAGATCACGTCGCCGCTGACCGAGAAATGGCGCGAGAGGCCGTGCTCGTAGCCGATGTTGGGAGATCCGCAGAGAATTGCCGGACCGTTCATCTTGATCATCTGCGGTTTCGCCGGCAGAGCGATGCCGAGCAGCAGAATCAGAATGCTGATATGTCGAAATATCCGTTTCATCTTGAAGTCTTTTATAGAATGGTTCATTTGATTTCGGCCGGCAGCGTGCCTTTCTTCTTGTTTTGGCCGCCGTCGATGATTATCTCGCCTCCTAAGATGGTCTCGTCCCATCCCTCGATGGTGATGTAGAAGCCTTCGTTATAGAGGTCGATTATATATCGGCGTCCGTAGAGCATCCGGAGCGGTTCGTTTCCGGCATAGAGACCGAAGCGGTATGTTATCAGTCTCTTCCCTGCGGGATCGTATAGTTCGAGTGTAAGGACAACAAGCGAGTCTTCCATCGTGGGGAAGACAAGGGTGTTGAATTCCATAGCTGCGCCTTCGGCGGAGATCGGAAACGGGTTGATCTCCCTGAAGGGATATTCTATTGTGGCCGTTTTGACGCCGGATGTGAGGGTGTCGAGCGCCACTTTCTGTTCCGTACCCACGAATTCGAGAGTGATCTTTGCCGAGCCCACGAGATGTGGGTCGACGTCGTTACCGCGATATCTGAGGGTAAGTGTCGCCGGATACATCTTGATCGATGCAGTGTCGGTAACCATTTTGTCGACCAGATCGAGCGACCTGTTTATATAGTCGAATTTGAGCGGACCGGGGCTTTTGAAATGGCCCGATTCCTTACGGTCGAGGCAGAAGGCGGCGTATGCCAGGTCCTCCTTGTCGTAGAAACCGACCGAGTCGGTGTTCGCCAGAACGCATGACTTATATGAGCCCGGAGGAAGATGGAACGCGAAGATACCGTCGTCAAGGAGGTTGTCGCCGGTTTCATTCACACGTGCAAAGCGTTCCGCCACCAGCTCGCCGGTCTCGGTGTTCCAGATGAGAATCCGGCAGTTATCGATGCTTTTGTCCTTGAATTCGGGCACGAACACCTTGTAGTTCATTTCGTCTTCGAAATAATCGTAGGTGCACGAGCTCAATCCGAGGATCATCGCTATCGTGGCGAAAAGATATGTCGCGAGTCTGCGCATCATTGTAGTTTTTGTTAGGGATTGCGATCTCCGCCGTGACGTAAGCCTACATCTCTGACCGTCGGGGATCTTAAAGGAAAATGGAAAGAGAGATGCACCGGCGCCGGCCGGTCGGACTCAGCGGCCGGTGCATCTCGATGGATAGTGAAGCAATCAGTGCTTCATAGGATTAGAAATAGTTTCTTTCGTCCGGATTAGAGCGGGAGTTCCGAAGCCTGGACTGCGCTGTCCCAGTCGAGAGGCTTGTTGACCGTCACGGTGAGGTTACCTGTGTCGTCGGGACGCTCGGGAAGTTCCTGAGAGCCGCCGTCGCGGAAGACGATGTTGACCTCACGGATCTTGTTGGGCGCGAAGCCCTGGTTGATGTAACCTACCCAGTAAATGGTCTTCTCTTCCGTAAGGGTACCCTCTTTTGTGGTATGTCCCGGCAGACCCATCGCGGAGATGATAAGCAGGTAACGGTTCTGAAGCAGAGGCTCGTTCTGAGAGCTTCCGGATGTCTGCTGACGGTTGTTGTTGGGAAGCACGATTATGTCGCGCCAAGCGTCGGCGTTGTAGCGGTCTCCCTCGATGCCGATTATCTTTCCGCCCTCCTTATAGCCTCTTGTGGGGTTGTTGGAGAGGAAGCTGCGGCTGCCTTCTGCGTAACCGAGAACGTAGATTGCTGAAGAAGATGACGACCAGCTTGTTCCGGCGCGCAGCCATTCGGTGCCTACCTGACGGTCTTTTGCCATCGGGATGACGTAGTCAGGAACGGTAGCTATCATGATGGATGCGTTGCGGCTGAAGTCGACGCGGCCGCCCTCCGTGAGGTTGATGTCGGCGTTGTTGAGGATCTTCTGTCCCTCGTCGTTAAGCTGGCCTGAGAGGCAGAGGCGCAGACGCATCAGCGATACCTCGCGCTTGAGGTTGATGGTGGCGGCTACGGTCTTCTGTGGCTCTACGAGTACCTCCTCGTTGTTGCCTGCAGTGAAACCCTGGCCGAGGAAGATCTCTGTAGGAGTGCTCAGAGGAACTTCGCGGCGGATCTGACCGCTTGCGGCAACCTGATTCTGATAGAAGATCGGGAAGGCTGATTGAGCACAGGAGATGTGACAGTTGTAGATGAATCGGTTCACGACGTTGAATGCTGTCCAGGGCTGCTGCTGACCTGCTATCTCCGTCTTTACCTTGGCTGCCGTTTCCAGAAGGGCTGTGTTGGTGTTGGCCACTGCCATCAGACGATAGGAACCTGCCGGAACGTTGGTGTAGGTGTAGGTAACCGAGCCGTTCTCAGTCGGATTTGTCTGCAGTGTGTTCTGGATCTGAGATGCGTCGATTACATCGGAGAAGTGAATCACACCCTGGTTGTCATACAGAAAAATCTGAAGGCTGGCGACATTATCCCAGCTTGTGAGAGGGACTGCGTTCGAAACAGCGTCGACTTCCGTCGATCCGTTTGCATCTGATCCGGAAGGGAGACCTGTCGTTCCACCTTCACCGTCGGCACGGGTGTTGCTGTTGGTGAAGTTGATGGTGAACGCAAGCTTGCCGTATTCCTTTTCATCGGGATTAGGCTCGTCGTTCTTGTTCGAGCACGAGGTGAGGCCGGCAACGAGAAGGGCGGCCATCGACCATGCATAGAAGTTTCTTCTCATACGTGCAAAGTTGTTAATATTAATTTAATTTTGTATAAGGTTCTGATTTTGATCCGCAGTGACAGATCTTTTATTTATTCGGATTTAGATTGTGGAGATTTAACTCCTTAAGGATGCATAACCGGTTCGGGTTTCTCAGGTCCGGTTAAACCTCACAACTTGCTTAAAACTATACGTGCAATACTTGGATAAGGGTCTCGTTTCCCGTTATATCCTTGTTCAGTTTTTCATAGAGAAGGTGTGTTCCTGTTTGGCTTATGGTAGTCAAGCTTTCGCACAGGTTCTCCTTAGATCATTTAAGCAATTGCAAATTTACAAATTATCCCCCCCCCAATAAAAGTTAAATTTAGTTAACAGTAGTTAATTATCAACCTGCAAACGTTTGAAATATAAATAAAAATAAAAAAGAGTCTCAAACAGAGGCTCTTTTATGCATATTTTTTAAAGAATTTTTACATTTACGCGACTAATTCTGTCTTACATTTTGAAGCTGACGGATGCGCGAGTCGTGGAGGCTACGGGCTTGCCGCCGAGGAGAGCGGGTTTCCATTTCGGCATCTTCATGATTACCTTGATTGCCGCATCCTCGAGATCTGGGTCTATTTTCCTGACGATTTTAGGATTAGCAACCGAGCCGTCGGCAGTGATGACGAATTCGACGATCACCTTCCCTTCGATGCCATTCTCCATGGCGCTTTCGGGATACACCAGATTTTTTGCGATAAACTCATACATCGCCTTCTCTCCGCCCGGAAACTCCGCAGCCCTCTCCGGCTGCGCCTGCTTCGTCTGCGCTGTGGCCTTCGTCTGCGCCACGGGCGCTGGTGCTGTCTGTGCCTGTGCCGTTGCCGTCATGCCGGCAGCGGCGAGCAAAATCATCGCTCCCAATAGAATCTTCTTCATAATTTTCCTGTTTTTATCCTTTAGACAAGGATTGCGCCGATGGTTTAATCGCCCCACCATGGGGCAATCGGAGTTATCGGAGTTATCGGGGTAATCGGAGGAATCGGGGTAATCGGGGCTCTACATAGCCGGGGCTTCGCGCGACAGAGTCTCCGGGGCTTTACGCGACAGAGGCCCTGACGCTTTCGCGGCAGAGCCTCCGGCGATATAATTGATATTGCTTTCTCGGCGCCAGCTAAATTGCTAATTACTAATTACTAATTACTAATTACTAATTGCCAAAGGGTTATTCCCACTCGATCGTGGCCGGCGGCTTGGAGGAGATGTCGTAGACGACGCGGTTGATGCCGCGCACCTTGTTGATGATCTCGTTGCTGGTGCGGGCCAGGAATTCATAGGGAAGGTGTACCCAGTCGGCGGTCATGCCGTCGGTCGAGATCACGGCGCGGAGCGCGCAGCAGCTCTCGTAGGTGCGCTCGTCGCCCATCACGCCGACGCTCTGCACGGGCAGCAGCATCACGCCGGCCTGCCATACCTGGTCGTAGAGCCCTTCGCGACGGAGTCCGTCGATGAAGATGGCGTCGGCCTCCTGCAATACCCGCACTTTCTCGGGCGTTACCTCGCCGAGGATGCGGATGCCGAGACCCGGGCCCGGGAAGGGATGACGTCCCAAGAGACGTTGATCCATGTCCATGGCCTTGCCGACGCGGCGAACCTCGTCCTTGAAGAGCAGACGCAGCGGCTCGACGATCTTGAGGTTCATCTCCTTCGGCAGACCGCCTACGTTGTGGTGGCTCTTGATCGTCGCCGACGGACCCTTTACGGAACAGCTCTCGATGACGTCGGGATATATCGTGCCCTGGGCGAGCCATTTGGCGTTCTCGATCTTCTTTGCTTCGGCGTTGAAGACCTCCACGAAGTCGCGGCCGATGATCTTGCGTTTCTGTTCGGGATCGGTCACGCCCTTGAGGTCGTTGTAGAAACGTTCGCTGGCATCGACGCCTATAACGTTAAGGCCCATGTTCTTGTAGGAGTCGAGCACGTCGGTGAACTCGTTCTTGCGTAGCAGGCCGTTGTTGACGAAGATACACGTGAGTCGGTCGCCGATGGCCTTGTGAAGCAGCATGGCGGCCACGGAGGAGTCGACGCCGCCGGAGAGGCCGAGTATCACGCGGTCTTCGCCGAGTTTCTGCTTGAGTTCGGCTACGGTGGTCTCGATGAACGAGGCCGGGCTCCAGGTTCCGGAGCATCCGCAGATGCCGAGCACGAAGTTGCCGAGCAGCTGCTTGCCGTCGGTGGAGTGGTAAACCTCCGGGTGGAACTGGATTCCCCAGGTCTTCTCCCCTTCGATGCGGAAGGCGGCGTTGGTGACATTCTCCGTCGAGCCGATTATCTTATAGTTCTCGGGCAGGCGTGTTATGGTGTCGCCGTGGCTCATCCATACCTGTGTGGGCGAGGGGATGGAGAGCATCAGCGGATCCTGAGGATCGACGACGGTGAGCATTGCGCGGCCATATTCGCGCGAGGGCGCGCTTTCGACCTCGCCGCCGTATTCGTTTGCGAGATACTGGGCGCCATAGCAGACGCCAAGGAGCGGGAACCGTCCCTTGATGCCGCTCAGGTCGGGTTTCGGAGCATCGGCGTCGCGCACCGACGAGGGTGAGCCCGAGAGGATCACGCCGCGTACGTCGCCGTCGAGCTGCGGAATCTTGTTGAACGGATGGATCTCGCAATATACGTTGAGCTCGCGCACACGGCGTGCGATAAGCTGGGTGTATTGCGATCCGAAATCGAGTATAATGATTTTTTCCATATTCTATATCAGGATAGGATTTCGAAGTATTATTCGCCGCGGGAATAGTTGGGCGCCTCCTTGGTGATGGTGACGTCGTGCGGATGGTTCTCGGTGACGCCGGCGGAGGTGATACGGGTGAAGCGGGCGTTGTGGAGGGCGTCGATATCCTTGGCGCCGCAGTAGCCCATGCCGGAGCGGAGGCCGCCCGTGAGCTGGTAAACGGTCTCGCTGAGGGTGCCTTTATAGGGGACGCGGGCCACGATGCCTTCGGGCACGAACTTGCTTGAATCCACCTTGTCCGACTGGAAGTAGCGGTCTTTCGAGCCGGCCTCCATAGCCTCCACGGATCCCATTCCGCGATAAGCCTTGAACTTACGTCCGTTATAGATGATAGTCTCGCCCGGCGATTCCTCGACTCCTGCGAGCATCGAGCCCATCATCACGCAGTCGCCGCCGGCGGCAAGCGCCTTGACGACGTCGCCCGAATAGCGGAGACCGCCGTCTGCGATCACGGGCACGCCGAATTCCTTGGCGACCTTAGCCACGTCGAAGATCGCGGAGAGCTGGGGCATTCCGACGCCGGCAACGATGCGGGTGGTGCAGATGGAGCCGGGGCCGATGCCTACCTTGACGCCGTCGGCGCCGGCCTCGATCAGGAAGCGGGCGGCCTCGCCGGTGGCGATATTGCCGACAACGACGTCGAGTTCGGGATATGCCTTCTTGACGGCCTTGAGGGTGTTGGCCACGTTAGCCGAATGGCCGTGTGCGGTGTCGATCACCACGGCGTCGACGCCGGCCTCTACGAGAGCCTTGACACGGTCGAGAGTGTCGCTGGTGACTCCCACGCCTGCGGCCACGCGCAGACGGCCCTTGGCGTCCTTGCAGGCCATGGGATAGTCCTGGATCTTGGTGATGTCGCGATATGTGATGAGGCCGAGGAGCTTTCCTTCGCCGTCGACCACGGGGAGTTTCTCGATCTTGTTCTTAAGCAGGATCTTAGAGGCCTCGGCGAGGTCGGGGCTGCCGGTGGTGACGAGATTCTCGCTTGTCATGACCTCGGAGATGGGGAGCTCCATGTCGCTCTGGAAGCGGAGATCGCGGTTGGTTACGATGCCGATGAGATGATTCTCCGGGTCTACCACGGGAATGCCGCCGATGTGATTCTCTTTCATCAGACGGAGCGCCTCTCCGACAGTCTGGTCTTTGGAGATGGTGACGGGATCATAGATCATGCCGCTCTCGGCGCGTTTCACCTTACGGACCTGCGAGGCCTGGGCGGCGATCGACATATTCTTGTGGATGACGCCGATACCTCCCTCGCGGGCGATGGCGATGGCCATGTCGGCCTCGGTCACGGTATCCATTGCGGCCGAGACCACAGGGATGTTCACCGGGATGTTGCGTGAGAAACGGCCCGCGAGTGAAACCATATTCGGCGTCACCTCGGAGTATGCCGGAATCAGCAGGACATCGTCGAATGTCATGCCTTCCTGGACGACTTTTTCATCTAAAAATGACATATATGTTTTCTGTGTTTTATGATTATCAATCGGTTTATGGTTGTTTTTTGGTTTATGGTTTGGGTTTAAGGTTTAGATAATACCGTTTGTCACTGAATGTGTCACTGAATAGGTCATTGAATCTGAGGGTATTATTTAAACCTTAACCATAAACCTTAAACCTTGTCAAAGGGGATCAGAACTCGCGGAGCTTTTCCGACACCACGATGGTCTGGTTGCGGTCGGGACCGACGGAGACGATGCCGACGGGAACGCCGGTAACTTCCTCGATCTTACGGATGTAAGCCTTGGCGGCCGCGGGAAGCTCGTCGAAGCTCTTCGCTCCCGTAATGTCCTCTTTCCAGCCCTCCATCTCGATGAGCACGGGCTTGCACTTCGAGAGGCGAGAGATGGTGGAGGGGGGAGTCTGAAGGATCTCGCCCTCGCATTCGTAACCGGTGCAGATCATCACTTTGTCGAGGCCGGAGAGCACGTCGAAGAGCATCAGGGCCCAGTTGTCGATACCGGCGAGACGCGCGGTGTAACGGGCGACTACGGCGTCGAACCAGCCGATGCGGCGCGGACGGCCCGTGACGGTGCCGTATTCGTGGCCGCGCTCGCGGATCTCATGAGCAAGGTCGCCGAAGAGTTCCGTTGGGAACGGTCCCTCGCCGACGCGCGTGCAGTAGGATTTGGCCACTCCCACCACGTTGTCAATCCATTTGGGAGAGATGCCCGCGCCTACGGGGACGCTGGCTGCCGAAGGAGTGGAGGAGGTAACGAACGGATAAGTGCCGTGGTCGATGCAGAGCATCATTCCCTGCGCGCCCTCGAAGAGGATCTTGGCGTCGGTAAGAAGGGCCTCGTTGATAAGATCCGAGGTGTCGCAGATCATGTGCCCGATCTTCCCGGCGATCTCCATATACTGGTCGTAGACCTCCTTGAAGTCGTATTTCGGGAGACCGAGCATATCGAGCTCCATGTTTTTTACCTCGAGGGCAGCCTTGAGGCGCTCGGCGAAGTATTCCGGCTCGAGCAGATCGCCCATGCGCAGGCCCAGACGGCTGTATTTGTCGGAATAGCAGGGGCCGATACCCTTTTTGGTCGTGCCGATAAGGCTCTTGCCCTTTATGTTCTCGTACGCGCCGTCGAGTGCCGAATGCCAGGGCATCACCATGGCCGCGCGGTTGGAGATATATAGCTGATAGTCGGTGATTCCCTGGTCGTGGAGCTTCTGGAGCTCGGCGATCACCGAAACGGGGTTGACGACCATGCCGTTGCCCATCACGTTTTTCGTATGCGGGTTGAAGATTCCCGAGGGAATGCTCTGCAACGAATATTTATGGCCGTCGAAAACGACGGTATGTCCGGCGTTGTTACCGCCCTGATAGCGCACCACCATGTCGGCGCGGCATGCGAAGTAATCTGTGATCTTGCCTTTTCCTTCGTCTCCCCACTGGGAGCCGATCACCACTAATCTTTCTGACATAATTATGTGTTTTTAAATGTCTCTTTTACTGTGTAGAGCTTGTTCCTTAAAATTTCGAGGCCGTAGGGGTCGCAGCCTTGGAGCGGATTTGGTCATTTGCTGAAAGGAGCATACTATAGTATGTGACTGAAAGCAAAGGGCCAAAGCCGCCCAAGGATGCGAGACAAGGGGTAATTTTTCTTACCCGACGGTCTTGATATTTTAAAGACAAACTATAATTAATCATTTTATATTTTTATTTCTTTAACAAATAGACTTAACTATTATTAAAGAATCGAAAGTTTAATTACCATCGCCTCGGCGCTTTTTGGCATATTTCGCGAGAGCTCATCGGTCACGATGCTCGCATCGCTCCCTCTTCGTCTCGCAAAATCTGCTCAAAATTCGCCGCCCCTACGACCTTGAAATTTTAAGGAACAAGCTCTAAGCGGCAGCTGAATTTGTAGGCAGGCGCTTTATTTAATCCCGTTGCGGTCGTAGATATAATCCACGTTCTTCATGTAGTAGTCGAGAGTGAAGCATCCGTCGAGCTCCTCCTCTGTGAGGGCCCCCATCACCACGGGATTCTGCTTGAGAAGCTCCTGGTATGAGGCTCCGGTGGCCATCGCCTGCATGGCGACGGGCTGAACCGTGTCGTAAGCCTGCTCGCGGACGAATCCCTTGCCGATCAGGGCATTCATCACGCGCTGGGCGAAGATCACGCCGTTGGTGAGGTAGATGTTCGATTTCATCTTCTCATCGAAGACCACGAGGTTCTCGAGGATGCCCATCATGCGGTTGAGCATATAGTCGAGAAGGATGGTGGCGTCGGGCATGAGGATGCGCTCGGTTGCGGAGTGGGAGATGTCGCGCTCGTGCCAGAGGGCAACGTTGTCGTAGGTTGTCACCATATATCCGCGGAGCACGCGCGCGCAGCCGCAGATGTTCTCGCTTGAGATCGGATTGCGCTTATGCGGCATCGCGCTCGAACCCTTCTGGCCCTTGCCGAACGATTCCTCGACCTCGTGAACCTCTGTGCGCTGCAGGTTGCGGATCTCCATGGCCATCTGCTCGAGGCTCGCGCCGATAAGGGCGAGAGTAGCCATATAACAGGCGTGACGGTCGCGCTGTATCACCTGCGTGGAGATGTTGGCCGAGTCGATGCCTAATTTCTCGCAAACGTAATCCTGCACGAAAGGAGGGATGTTGGCGAAGTTGCCGACGGCGCCGCTGATCTTGCCGACCTCCACGCCGCGTGCTGCGGCCTTGAAGCGCTCGAGGTTGCGGCGCATCTCCTCGTGCCAGAGCACCCATTTGAGACCGAACGAGGTGATGTCGGCGTGGATGCCGTGGGTGCGGCCGATGCAGGGTGTAAATTTATATTTGAGAGCCTGGCGGCGAAGCATGTCGATGTAACGCTCGATGTCGTCGAGAAGGATCTCGTTGGCCTGCTTGAAAAGATAGCCGTTGGCGGTATCTACGACGTCGGTCGATGTCAGGCCGTAGTGAACCCATTTGCGCTCTTCGCCTAATGATTCGGAAACTGTGCGGGTGAAGGCCACGATGTCATGGCGTGTCTGAAGCTCTATCTCCTTGATGCGGTCGATGTTGAATGTGGCTTTCTCGTTGAGTTTCACCACATCCTCCTCAGGCACTACGCCTAATTTGCTCCAGGCCTCGGCGGCGAGAAGCTCTACCTTGAGGTAAGCGTTGAATTTGTTTTCCTCAGTCCAAACGCGGCGCATCACGTCGCGCCCGTATCTTTCTATCATGGTTTTTAATTTTGCGGGTTTAATAATGTTTTTAAGGGCCTTAAGGGCTTTAAGGGCTTTAAGGGGGTTAAGGTCTTTAAGGGCCTTAAGGGAGGATGGCCTGACGGCCGATGTCGGAGCGGTGGAAGAGCTCGGGGCAGTCGATCAGCGCGATATCCTTCAGGGCGTTTTCGCGGGCCTCGGCGAGCGTGTCGCCTTCGCCGACAACCATCAGCACGCGGCCTCCGGCCGTGAGGAGCTTGCCCTCTTTTTCGGTCGTGCCCATGTGGAAGACACGCGATTTAACCTTGTCGAGCCCTTTGATCTCGACTCCCTTCCTGTAGCTGCCGGGATAACCTTTGGAGGCGAGGACGATGCCGAGCATCGGGCGCTCGTTCCATTCGGGAGTGAAGTCGGCGCCTTCGGTAACGGCCTCGAAGAAGGAATAGATATCCGAGGCGAGACGCGGAAGCACCACTTCCGTCTCCGGGTCGCCGAACCGGGCGTTGAACTCGATCACCTTCGGCCCATCGGCTGTAAGGATAAGACCGCCGTAAAGCACGCCGCAGAATGGCGCACCCTCCTTGACGAGCGCTTTTGCCACAGGCTTCATTATCTTCTCGAGAGCCTCCTCACGCACTACCTCCGGGATGAAGGGAACAGGCGAATAAGCGCCCATGCCCCCCGTGTTAGGGCCTTTATCGCCGTCGAAAGCGCGTTTATGGTCCTGCGAGAGCTCGAGGGGATATACCTTTTCGCCCGAGACGAGGCAGAGGAAGGAGAATTCGGGACCGGCGAGGAAATCCTCCACCACTACCCTCCCCTTTCCGAAGCTTTCGTCAAGGAGCATGTCACGCAGAGCTGCCTCGGCCTCATCATAGTTTTCGGCCACGACCACGCCCTTTCCGGCTGCCAGACCGTCATATTTGATGACGGCAGGCAGGGGGCGGCTCTTGACGTAGGCGAGAGCCTCGTTGAAATCTTCGAAGACGCGGTAGGCGGCCGTCGGCACGTTGTATTTGGCCATAAGCTCTTTGGCGAATTCCTTGGAGCTCTCGATGCGGGTGGCGCTCTTTGTAGGGCCGACGATCTTCAGGCCGCGGCTCATAAACGTGTCGACCACACCGGCGGCAAGTGCCGCCTCGGGGCCGACCACGGTGAGGTCTACGCCGTTCTCAGCGGCGAAATCCGCCAATCTGTCGACCTCGCCGACCCCTATGGGAAGGCATTCGGCGAGCGCGGCGATGCCGGCGTTGCCCGGAGCGCAGTAGATCTTCTCCACTCGCGGCGAGCGAGACAGAGCCTCCACGATGGCATGCTCGCGGCCTCCGCTGCCGATTACCAGTACTTTCTTCTTATCCATCTTCGGGGTTAATGTTTGAAATGACGCATTCCGGTGAAGAGCATCGTGATGCCCTTTTCGTTGGCTTTCTTGATCGAATCCTCGTCGCGGATGCTTCCGCCGGGCTGAACGATTGCCGTCACGCCATATTTTGAGGCGAACTCAACGGTATCGTCGAAGGGGAGGAATCCGTCGGAGGCGAGCACGAGGCCTTCTGTATGACCGGCTGCCTTTGCCTCCTCGAGAGCGATCTCGGCCGAGCCCACGCGGTTCATCTGGCCGGCGCCGACGCCTACTGTGGCGCCGTTCTTGACAACGACGATAGCGTTCGACTTGACATGCTTCACCACGCGCCAGCCGAAGTTCATGTCGGCGAGCTCGGCGGCGTCGGGCTTGCGCTCGGTGACGCACATTTCCGCGGTGATCTCCTTGCAAGTCATGTCGGCGTCCTGAACGAGCAGACCGCCTGTAACGCCTACATACTGTTTCTGCTTCACGTCGCTCTTCTCCATCCTGACCTCGAGCAGACGGAGGTTTTTCTTCGAGGCGAACACCTCGAGGGCTTCGGGCTCGAACTTGGGAGCCATCACGATTTCGAGGAAGATGGGTTTCATGAGTTTCGCGGTTTCGCCGTCGAGAGGACGGTTGACGGCCACGATACCGCCGTAGATGCTGACCTTGTCGGCCTCGTAAGCCTTTGTCCATGCATCCTTGATGTCGGTGCCGACAGCGGTGCCGCAGGGGTTCATGTGCTTGAGGCCGACTGCGAAGGGCTCGTCAAACTCGCGCACGATCTGCAGGGCGGCATTGGCGTCCTGGATATTGTTGTAGGAAAGTTCCTTGCCGCCGAGCTGTTTTGCGTAAGCCACCGAATAGGGCACCTCGGTCTCGGAGCGGTAGAACATCGCCTGCTGATGGGGGTTCTCGCCGTAACGGAGGCTCTGCACCTGGTCGAAGGCGAGGAAGAGTTTCTCGTCGAGGCCGGCAGCGCGGCGCATGTATGTGGCGATATGGCTGTCGTAAAGCGCGGTATGGGTATATGCCTTTGCAGAGAGTTTCAGACGGGTGTCGAGCGTGGTGTTGCCCGACTCGCGGATCTCGGCGAGCACTTTATCGTAGTCGGAAGGATCGCAGACCACGGTGACGTCGCGGAAATTCTTTGCCGCGCTGCGGAGCATGGATGGGCCGCCTATGTCGATGTTCTCGACGGCGTCTTCCATCGTCACGCCCTCTTTGGCGATCGTGGCTTCGAAGGGATAGAGATTGACGCAGACCATGTCGATGAACTCGATACCGTTCTCCTCGAGCTGACGGATATGGTCGGGGAGGTCGCGGCGTCCTAACAGACCGCCATGCACCTTCGGGTGGAGGGTCTTGACGCGTCCGTCGCAGATCTCCGGGAATCCGGTGACGTCGCTGATGTTGATTACGTCCACGCCGCTTTCACGCAGACGTGTCATTGTGCCTCCTGTGGCGATAATCTGCCAGCCGAGGTCCTGCAGGGCTTTGGCGAATTCCACCACTCCCCTTTTGTCGCTAACACTGACTAATGCTCTCATTATGCTGTATTTATTATTTTTATTTTTTCGGCGATGTAGGGACGCACGGCCCGTGCGTCCGTATATTATCCGTTTTCATGCCGTCGGTTCGGCGGACGCACCGTGGTGCGTCCCTACATCGCTGCTGTTATTTTCGGCGGACGCACGAGCGGTGCGTCCCTACTATTTGCTTTTGAAATAATCTTTGATGGCTTCGGGGAAGAGGCGATGCTCGGTCTGATGGATGAGCGCCTCCACTTCGTCGATGTCATCGCCGTCGTAGGGAACGGCGGCCTGGCGGATGATCCTGCCTCCGTCAACCTCTTCGTTCACGTGATGGATCGTCACGCCATAGACCTTGACGCCATATTCGAAGGCGTCGCGGATGGCGTGGGCTCCCGGGAAGGCGGGCAGCAGCGCGGGATGGATGTTGATGATGCGGCCGCCGTAACGGCTGAGCAACTCGTCGCCGATGATGCGCATGTATCCGGCGAGGCAGACGAGTTCCACCTTCAGGCTGTCGAGGCGGTCGGCGATCATCTTCTCGAAATCGCGCTTCGAGGGATAGTCCTTGGCCTTGAACACGAGCGTCGGCACCTTATGGTTCGCGGCGCGCTCGAGCACGTAGGCGCCCGGCTTGTCGCAGACGCAGAGAGCTACCTCGCAGTCAAGCTCTCCCCTTTCGACGGCATTGACGATGGCCTCGAAATTCGAGCCGTTGCCGCTGGCGAATATCGCTATCCGATGTTTCATATTATTTAAATTCAGCAAGTAAATTTAAATTCAATCACTTAAGCGTCACCCCATTTCCGGATGTGACACGGCCGATAACGGAAGCCTTCTCGCCGCATTCGGTGAGGATCTCTATCACGCGCGGAGCGTCTTCGGGATTGACGGCGAGCACCATTCCGATTCCCATGTTGAAGATGTTGAACATCTCGCGCGACGGAACCTTGCCGTATTTCTCGAGAAGCCGGAACACCGGAAGAATCTCCCAGCTGCCGAGGGTGATCTCGACGCCCTGGCCATCCTTGAGGATGCGGGGTATGTTCTCGTCGAAGCCGCCGCCGGTGATATGGGCGATGCCGTGGACATCGATCTCGTCGAGCACCTTGTGCACCTGACGGACATATATCTTCGTCGGAGTGAGGAGCATCTCGCCGAGCGTGCGGTCGCCTGTCTCCTCATATTTACTGTTGAGGTCCAGACCGTTGTCGGCAACGATCTTGCGCACGAGCGAGAAGCCGTTGGAGTGGACGCCGCTCGATGCGATTCCGACGAGCAGGTCGCCCTCGCTCACTTTCGAGCAGTCGATGAGCTTGCTCTTCTCGACGGCTCCGACAGTGAATCCGGCGATGTCGTAATCATCGGGGGCGTACATTCCGGGCATTTCTGCCGTCTCGCCGCCTACAAGGGCGCAATCGGCCTGTCGGCATCCTTCGGCCACGCCCGAGACGATGGCCTCCACCACTGCGGGATGGTTCTTGCCCACGGCCACATAGTCGAGGAAGATCAGAGGACGGGCGCCCTGGGCAAGCACGTCGTTGACGCACATGGCCACGGCGTCGATTCCTATCGTGTCGTGTTTATCCATTGCAAAGGCGATCTTCAGCTTGGTGCCGACACCGTCGGTGCCGCTCACTAAGATCGGGTGCTCGTAGCCGAGCGATCCGAGATCGAACATCCCTCCGAATGCGCCGATGTTACCCATCGAACCCGGACGGACCGTGGAGGCCACATGTTTCTTGATGCGGCTCACCACCTCATAGCCGGCTTCGAGATTCACGCCGGACGCTTCATAACTTTTTGCCATACTGTCGGTATGTTTTTTTATTGGTTTATGGTTTGGGTTTAAGGTTTAGATGATGCCGTTTGTCTCTATATCCGATTCAGAAGGTAACTTCTAAACCCAAACCTTAAACTTTAAACTTGAATTAAATTACTTTTTTCTGAAATATCTCACGGCGTTGGCGAAGATATTCTGGTTTTTGTTTCCCGCGATATTCTTCATCAGGCCTTCGTGCCAGCGCTCCGAGTGTCCCATCTTGCCGAGGATTCGGCCGTTGGGCGAGATGATGCCTTCGATGGCCTCCGTCGAGCCGTTGGGATTGGCCGGAGAGGTCATGGTGGCGTTGCCTTCGGAATCGGCATACTGGAAGGCTATCTGGCCGTTGCGGCGCAGCTCGGCGGCGAGCTCGGCGTTAGCCACGAACTTGCCCTCGCCGTGGGAGGCGGCGATGCTGTGGAGTTCGCCGAGGGTGAAGCCTTCGAGCCAGGGGGAGGCCACCGATCCGACGCGTGTGGTGACGATCTGCGAGATATGGCGGTTGATGTCGTTGTGGAAGAGCGTCGGCGATTCCGGGGTGAGCTCACCGATCTTTCCGAAGGGAAGCAGGCCGGACTTCACGAGAGCCTGGAAGCCGTTGCAGATGCCGAGGATAAGGCCTCCGCGAGCCTGCAGGCGCTTGATGGCGCTCTTCACGGTATCGTTGAGAAGCACGTTGGCTATGAACTTGCCGGAGCCGTCAGGCTCGTCGCCGGCGGAGAAACCGCCGCTCAGGGCGAGGATATGGCAGGCATCGATGTGCGCGGCCATCTCTTCGGCGCTGCGCTCGATGTCGGCGGCGGTGAGATTGCAGAACACGCTCATCGTCACCTCGGCGCCCTCGCGCGTGAAGGCCTTCGCCATGTCATAGTCGCAGTTGGTGCCCGGGAAGACGGGAAGGTAAACCACAGGATGCTCAACGGCCTCACCTTCGTTACGGGTTGTGTTCTCGCCGGAGGTGGCGTTCTCCACCTTGCCCGTGACGCCGGAGCGGTCGGGATAGACTTCGGCGAATTTCGCGCGGTTGGCCTCGAAAGCCTCGTCGATCGACACCTTCTCGCCGTTGACTGTGAGTTCGGACTCAGCCACGGTGCGGCCGACAAGCTCGGCGTTCGGCATATCGAGCGGAACGACGCTTTCTACAAGCACCGAGCCGTGGCCGAAGTCGAAGAGGTCTTTCTCATCCATCTTCACGTCGGCGCCGACGCGGTTTCCGAAACTCATCTTGGCGATGGCTTCGGCGGCACCGCCGAAGGAGAGGGCGTAGGCTGCGACGACATCCTTTTCGAGGATGGCCTTGCGCAGATTGGCGAAATTCTGTTTAAGCATCTCGGTGTCGGGGGTGAGGTTCTTCTTGGGAGTGTGACGCACGAGATAGATATAGTTACCGGCACCCTTGAACTCGGGGCTGATTACCTCGCGGGCGTCGACGGTGCCGGCGGCGAAGGCTATCAGCGTGGGGGGCACGTTGATATCGTTGAAGGTTCCGCTCATGGAGTCTTTGCCTCCGATTGCGGGCAGACCGAATGCGAGCTGCATCTCGAGGGCTCCTAAGAGTGCGGAGAGCGGCTTGCCCCAGGCTTCAGGCGAGGTCATTTTCTCGAAATATTCCTGGAAGGAGAAGCGGAGACGGCTGTAGTCGGCTCCGGCGGCCGATGCCTTGGCGAGGGCCTCGACGACGGCGTAGGCGGCTCCGTGATATGGACTCCAGCTCGAGATGTAGGGATTGAAGCCGTAGGCCATGATGCTGGCGGTGTTGGTGCGGCGGTTGCCCACAGGAAGCGTCTGGACGCTCACCTGGGCCTCGGTGCCCTGGGTCTTTCCTCCGAAAGGCATGAGCACGGTGGATGCGCCGATCGAGGAATCGAACATCTCGGCGAGGCCGCGCTGCGAGGTAACGTTCTTGTCGCCGAGGTTGGCGAGGAAGCGCTCGCGGAGACTCTCCCCTTCCGGCCGGCGGCCGAAGGCGTCGCGGCTCTCGATGGCTGTGATATGGGCCTTGGCGTAATGCGGGGCACCTGCGGAGTCGATAAACTCGCGGGTGAGGTCGGCCACTACCTCGTTGTTGTAGAAGAGGCGCATGCGGCCCGTGTCGGTGACGTCGGCCACGTGGCGCACCTCGATGTTCTCTTCGCGGCAGTAGCGCTCGAATTCCTCCTGATCCTTGGCCTCGACAACTACCGACATACGCTCCTGCGACTCGCTGATGGCGAGCTCGGTGACGTTGAGACCTGAATATTTGGTGGTGACGCGGTCGAGGTAGATGTCGAGGCCGTCGGTGAGCTCACCGATGGCGACGCTGACGCCTCCGGCGCCGAAGTCGTTAGATTTCTTGATGAGGCGTGTTACCTCGGGGCGCCGGAAGAGGCGCGAGATCTTGCGTTCTTCGGGGGCGTTGCCCTTCTGGACCTCGCTGCCGCATTCCTCGAGTGAGGAGGCGTTGTGTTCCTTGGAGGAGCCTGTGGCGCCGCCGATGCCGTCGCGGCCTGTGCGGCCGCCGAACATCAGGATCACGTCGCCCGGCTCGGGACGCTCGCGGCGCACGTCGGAAGCCTTGACGGCTCCGGCCACGGCACCTACCTCAAGACGCTTGGCCACATATCCGGGATGGAAGATCTCGCGCACATGAGTGGTGGCGAGGCCTATCTGGTTGCCGTATGAGGAATATCCGTGGGCCGCCTTGAGAGAGATGACGCGCTGCGGCAGTTTCCCCTCCATGGTCTCGGAGACGGGACGCCAGATGTCGCCGGCGCCGGTTACGCGCATCGCCTGATAGACGTAGCTGCGGCCGCTCAGCGGGTCGCGGATCGCGCCGCCCAGACATGTGGAGGCGCCGCCGAAGGGCTCGATCTCGGTCGGATGGTTGTGGGTCTCGTTCTTGAACTGGAAGAGCCATCTCTCGGTCTCCCCTTCCACATCGACGTCTACATAGATGGAGCATGCGTTGTTCTCCTCGCTCTGCTCGAGGTCTTCGAGTAGCCCTCTTTCGCGGAGCCAGCGGGCGCCGATCGTGGCGAGGTCCATCAGACAGAGGCTCTTGTTCTCGCGGCCTAACGAGGTGCGGATCTGGCGCCAGTCATCGATGGCGGTGCGCAACTCTTCGGCGAGCGGCGAGTCGTCGACGGTGATATCGGTCAGACGGGTTGTGAAGGTGGTGTGGCGGCAATGGTCGCTCCAGTATGTGTCAAGGATGCGGAGTTCCGTCTCGTTGGGGTCGCGGCCTTCGGCGGTGAAATATTTCACCACCTCCATGAGATCGTCGGCATTCATGGCCAGCCCTTTCTCATGGCAGTAGGCGGCCGCCTCTTCGGGAGTGATGGCGCGGAAACCCTCGAGCACCGGCACGGGGCGCGCGGCGGCACGCTCGGGGCGCTCGAGACGCGACATATCCTTCTCTCTCGACTCCACGGCGTTTATGCAGTAGTGTCTGATTTTCTTCATCTGCTCCTCCCCTACACTGTCGTCGAAAATCATCATTTTGGCGCTGCTGATCTCCACTTCGGCGGAGGGTTCGAGGAGGCGTACGCACTCCTCGGCGGAGTGGGCGCGCTGGTCGAACTGCCCGGGGAGGCATTCAACGGCGAGGAAGGGCATTCCGGCGGTGTCGACGGCATCGCTGACGGTGTCGGTGGCTGTCTCGCCGAAAACACGATAGCGGCTTCTCTCGAGAAGTTCGGGAGAGAAACCGAAAAGGTCGTAGACGCAAAGCAGGCGCAGGCTCCTGATGTCAAGGCCTAAGTTGGCGTTGAGCTCGCGGCGGAGGCTTTCGGCCTCGGTGCGGAACTGCTCGCGTTTCTCTACAAATATACGGTTCTTATTCATCGTTTTGATTCAGGATAAATCGATAAGATTCAAGGAATTTGACTTATTGTATCTGGGCTTCCGAGTCGAATACTTTCTGAGCCTGACGGGCGCGGAATTCGTCGAGCTTGCGTTTCATCTCGGGGTCGGTCACGGCGAGGATTTCGACAACGAGGAGGGCGGCGTTTTTGGCGCCGTCGATGCCGACGGTTGCCACGGGGATTCCCGGGGGCATCTGGACCATCGAGAGGAGCGAGTCGAGGCCTTCGAGGCTCTTCCCCTTCACGGGGACACCGATCACGGGAAGCGTCGTGAACGCGGCGACCACGCCGGCGAGATGCGCGGCGCCTCCGGCACCGGCGATGATGGCCGCGAAGCCGCGGTCGCGTGCCGACGACGCCCATTTCTCAAGCTCCGCGGGAGTGCGGTGGGCGCTGAGCACGCGCTTTTCGTATTCCACACCAAATTCATCAAAAACTGCAGTGGCCGCCGACATGACATTCCAGTCGCTTGTCGACCCCATCACTATTCCTGCTTTCATCTGTTGATTTCTTATATTGTTGTTATATTGTTGTTCTTTAACTTCTTATACCTGTAGGGGAATCTCCTTGCGGCGTTTTTCCCTTAGGATCAGATTTTGCTTCCGGCATAATAGGCCGCTATTTTCTTTTTTCATGTCAGAAAAGGAAATACATTTATTTCCGAGGCAGGAAATTTCCCTTTTCGGGGCAGGAAAATAGAAAAAAGCAGGCGTCGGACACACTTGTCCGACGCCCTTGTATCTCACACCGCTGCGTTCGCAAGCACACACGTTTCCAAAGCCATACGAGTCGACTGGCGTCTCAGGCGTATCTGCGAAATGGTGTGAAAAGGATGCTTGCTCTTCATTACGGTTTTTATATTCTTGCCGATACCCGCACGGGCGGGTAAATTCTTGTTGCAAAGTTAAAACAATTCTTTGGTTTTCACAAGTGAAAAAACATGGTTCGCGCTCTTTTTAACTGTTTATGATCGGTAGAAAAAACTTTCTACTGATTGCAAACGATTTCAATTCCGTTCTTAGAAACGACTGTTTAAATTTATTTTCAAAGGCTTTTAAGGATCTTTCTGGCTATTTCCCTTTCAGGCAATCGCCTTGCATTCGGCATAACCCAAGGATTGGTCTCTGCCCTCATTTTTAGTCAGACGAAGCGAGAAATAGATTAGTTATATATTTAATTTTCTTGATTTTAATCCTCCCGCAGAGGTGCAGAGGGCCCGCAAAGGATTTTTCCGCAAAGCATTATCGATTGTAGATGCATCGCTTTGGGATGCTTCAGATGAGGAGATTGCGTCTTCGACTTTTAGAGCATGCAGAGTCAGTCGCTAAAACGATGCCGAATAACATAGCTGAATCCTCCGCGCGTCAGCCCTCCGCGCCCTCTAAAAGCCTAAGGCGCATCTCTAAATTGCGACAAACCGGAAACAAAAGCCTTTGCGGAAAAACCTCTGCGGGCCCTCTTGTCTCTCTGCGGGATGATTTTTTAGAGTCTACATAAAGGGTTGAAAATGTTTTTGGAGTCAACCACCGATTTGGCTAAAAATTATCAGAAATTTTTTTTTAGAATTAAATTTTATATCTTAGCTCCAAAATAATATAACGACGTTTTTTATTTGTAGCAAGAGTCTATTTGTGTTAATTGCAATACACTGATCGAGTTGTCGTTTTTTTGTCTGCATAAACTATATATCAACTTAAAATCAGATACTTATGAAGCTCAAGTGTTTAAATTTCTTATTATTTGTCTTTTTTGTCTTTTGTTCATGCACATCTGAGACTGTTTCGGAAATGAGCTTGAATTGCAAAGACGGGAAAGAAGCGTTTCTTGACGGCGAAAAGGAGGCTATTCTGAAGTATGTCAGGGCCAATCACCGGGCCTTGACACGCTCCGGAGATATCCGGCTTCTCCCCTATGTCGTGAGTAATGGTCCCGTTGTGTATTCGGTCATTTATTTAAATGAGTGTTAAGTGGCAAAGTTAGTAAATAAGTCTAATTTAAATTATTAGTCATGAAATATAAGATGAGATACTTTGGTTATGTAATTCTGTCGGGATTGTTGTTTTCCATGAGTTCATGTTCCTCTGATTCAGAGGGCGGTTATATAGAGCCGAAGGCCTACGTTCCGATTGAGCTGAGTTCCGGAGAGCAGGCTATCACTGAATGCCAGACGGAGTTTTCCTTTAAGTTTTTTAAGGAGGCTCTCAAGAAGGATGAGAGGGAGTCTCGTCACAATACGGTTGTTTCACCTTTAAGCGCTTATCTCTGTCTTTCCATGCTTTCGAACGGCGCTTCTCCGGAGGCTCGGGCAGAGATGCTTGAAGTCCTTGCTCCCGGATTTGTCGATCTGACACAGCTCAATGATTTCAATAAGAAGCTTTTAAATGGGTTGGTTTCCATTGACAATTCTACAAAATTAAGTTTTGCGAATTCTTTCTGGTTTGATAAAAAAATATCGGTTAATAAAGATTTTAAATCAGTTCTGAAGAACTATTACAATGCTCCGAGCGAGAACATTGATTTTTCAAGCGGTTCTTTCAGGAATAGAATCAATTCCTGGCTCAGCGATGCAACAAAAGGGATGTTGAAGGAGGCTATACCTAACTACGTCAAACCACAGTGTTACTTTATAGCCAATTCCTTGTATTTCAAAGGACAGTGGCTTTTTGAATTTAATGAATCGGGCAGCCGTGAGTCGTTTTTCAGGAATTGGGACGGTTCTAATTCAAAGGTCATGATGATGAGACAAGGACCGGAACAATTTGATTATGTCGAGGGTGAGGGAGTAAAGGTCTTGAAGATTATGTATGGCAACACTGCTTATTCGATCCAGATCATTCTCCCCGACAATAACGTAACCATGAAAAGGTTTGTTGAAGGCATAGATCAGGAGAAATGGAAACAGCTCAAAGATAATTATAGTCAGGAATGGGTCTATCTCGAACTTCCCCGTTTTGAGATGAACGGAGATTACGATATCGCCGATTTATTGCAGGCTATGGGGCTTGATAAAGTTTTTAGGGGCGGTGCTCTGAGTAACATGTCTTCGGATATCCCTGGCAGTGTCATTCCGGTGGCACGTCAGTCAATTGTCCTGTCGGTCAGTGAGAGCGGTACAAAGGCCGCTGTAGAAACTTCGGTGAGCGGAGGTGTCACTGCTCCTCCTCCAAGCACATTTGAAAATCCTTATAAATTCATTGTTGACCGTCCGTTCCTGTTTGTAATAGAGGAAAAGAGCACCGGAGCCATTCTTTTCATGGGAAAGGTCGACTCTTTGTAAAGTAATAGATCCGGGAGGGAGTAACGATTTTTAAATGAGGAAAGAGGTTGTGTCTTGATTGTCGACACAACCTCTTTTTAAGTGTTTTGGAGCTTGTTACTTAAGATAACTACTGGCGGGGCTTGGACTCGCAGTAGACGCAGCGGTGCTTCTCGATGCCGTCGTCGCAGGGGCGGAAGAGCGTGTCGACGTTCTCCATGTTGGAGATGCAGCGGCGGTTGGAGCACTGCAGCTCGTTGCGGAGCGTGCCTTCGGGGAAGAAGACGCCGTCGTTGGCGGGATTCTCCTTCGCCCATTTGAGGAGCGTGAGGATGAGGGCCATACGTACGAACTTGCCGTTTTCCACCTGGCGGAAATATGCGGCGCGCGGGTCTTTGTCGACCTCGACGGTGATTTCGTTGACGCGGGGCAGCGGATGGAGCACGCGGAGTTCCGGACGGGCGTCCTTCAGCTTCTCAGGGGTTAGGATGAAGCTGTCCTTGAGGCGGTCGAACTCATCCTCGTCGAGGAAACGCTCCTTCTGGACACGGGTCATGTAAAGCACGTCGAGCTCAGGCATAACCTCCTCCATTGTGGAAACCTCCACGTATGGGATTCCGTTTTTGTCGCAGACCTCGTGTTTCATGTAGTCGGGGAGACGCAGCTGCTCGGGGGCTATGAGAACGACCTTGACGCCCTCGTAGCGCGAGAGGGCCTTGATGAGGGAGTGGACGGTGCGGCCGAAGCGGAGGTCACCGCAGAAACCGATGGTGATGTTGTCGAAACGGCCGATCTCGCGACGGATCGTGAGAAGGTCGGTGAGGGTCTGCGTGGGATGGGAGTGAGAACCGTCGCCGGCGTTGATCACCGGCACGCGGGCGTTCATGGCGGCCACGAGCGCCGCGCCCTCCTCATAGTGGCGCATGGCGATGATGTCGGCGAAGCAGCTGATCACCTGGACGGTGTCGGCTACGGTCTCTCCTTTGCTCACGGATGTGTTCTTGGCGTCGGAGAAGCCGATCACATTTCCGCCGAGCTCCATCATAGCCGAGGTGAAGCTCAGGCGCGTGCGGGTTGACGGCTCATAGAAAAGGGTAGCAAGCTTTTTTCCCTTGCATACTTCGGCGTATTTCTCGCGGTTGCCGATGATGTCGAGGGCAAGGTCAATGATTTCCTCGGTCTCCTTGCGCGTGAGATCCGTAGGGTCGATAAGATGTCGCATATCTTGGTAATTTTGAAATTTATTTCATCCAGCTTTCGTCGGAGGGGTTGTCGCGGAATTTGCGCAGACGGGCTTTGTCTGACTCGGGGATATAACCCTCGGCGACGGCCACTTCGAGAAGGGTGTCGAGGTTCGAAAGTGAAACATTCTTTACATTCGCCTCTTTGAGACGGTCGAGACCCTTCTTCATGCCGTAGGTGAAGATGCTTACCACACCGAGCACCTCGGCACCGGCCTCGCGGAGAGCGTCGACGACGTCGATGCAGCTTCCGGCGGTCGAGATGAGGTCTTCGATGACCACAACCTTCGTTCCGGGCTCGCAGCGGCCCTCGATGCGGTTGTTGCGACCGTGATCCTTGGCGCTTCCGCGCACGTAGCCCATCGGTTTGCCGAGGATCCAGGCGGCGATGGCGGCGTGGGCGATCCCGGCGGTGCTTGTGCCCATCAGAGCCTCGGCCTCGGAATATTCAGCCTTGACAGTCTCGGCGATCGCCTCCTCGACGATCTTGCGGGCCTCCGGGTCGGAAAGGATCAGGCGGTTGTCGCAATAGATGGGGCTTTTGATGCCGCTGGCCCAGGTGAACGGTTTGTCGGGGCTGAGGAAAACGGCCTTTATCTTGAGCAGCGCTGCTGCAACTTTTTCTGCTGTTGTCATGTCTTTAATGTTTGTAAGTTTTAAGATTCAGATTGAAATACACAGGAAGCCGGCGTTATCCGACGAATTCGCGGACTGCGCGGCGGAAAGCCTCCACAGGATCTTCGGCGGCGGTTATCGGTCGGCCCATCACGATATAGTCGGAGCCGAGCTCGCGGGCACGCCCGGGGGTGGTGACGCGCTTCTGGTCATCCACAGAGCCTCCGGCGAAGCGGACGCCCGGGGTGACGGTAAGGAAATCCTTGCCGCATGCCTCCTTCACGATTCCGGCTTCCAGCGGCGAGCATACCACTCCGTCAAGTCCGGCTTCGGCGGCGTTTCTGGCGTATTTTATGATCGTCTCCCCGATTCCGGCGTTGATCAGAAGCTCCTTCTGCATTGTCTCCTCGGAGGTGCTGGTTAGCTGGGTGACGGCGATCAGCAGCGGGCGCGTGCCGTCGGCGCGGGTGAGGCCCTCTTTGGCGGCGCGCATCATGTCGACGGTTCCGGCGGCATGGACGTTGACCATATCGACGTCAAGGGCCGAAAGCACCTTCATCGCCTTGCGGACGGTGTTGGGGATGTCGTGAAGCTTGAGGTCGAGGAATATCTTGTGTCCGCGGCGCTTTATCTCCTTCACGATCTCATTTCCGGCACCGTAATAGAGTTCCATTCCGATTTTCAGAAAAGGTTTCTCCTCCTTGAATTTGTCGAGGAAGGCGAGAGTCTCCTCCGCGTTGGGGAAGTCGCAGGCTATAATCACATCTTTCATACTGTTCCAATTATGTCGGTTAATTTTTCAATCTTGTATTTGTCCATCGCCGCCGGGAGGGCGTCGATGATGTCCTTGCATGCGTAAGGGTCGATGAGGTTGGCCGTACCGACCTCTACGGCGGAGGCACCGGCCATCATCATCTCGATCACATCGTCGGCCGTGGAGACGCCGCCGCATCCGATCACGGGGATCTTCACGGCGTTGGAGACCTGGTAGACCATCCTTACGGCCACGGGGAAGACCGCCGGCCCGGAGAAGCCTCCCATTGTGTTGGCTATGACGGGGCGGCGCGTACGCAGGTTGACGCGCATTCCGAGAAGGGTGTTGATCAGACAGAGGCCGTCGGCGCCGGCATCTTCGGCGGCGCGCGCTATCGAGACGATGTCGGTGACGTTGGGGGTGAGCTTCACCACGAGGGGCTTGTCGATCACCTTCTTCACCTCTTTCACCACTTCGGCCACGCTCTCGGGGCAGGTGCCGAAGCTCATGCCGCCGCCGTGAACGTTGGGGCAGCTGACGTTCAGCTCGATTATCTCCACCTGTTCCACCGGAGATACCAGACGGCATGTCTCCACATATTCGTCGATAGAGAAGCCGCTGATGTTGGCCACGATGGGGTTGTGGAACACCTTCCGCAGTTTCGGAATCTCCTCGGAGATCACCTTGTGGATTCCGGGGTTCTGAAGACCTACGGAATTGATCATTCCGCTGTAGCATTCGGCCACGCGGGGCAGGGGATTGCCGAGGCGCGGGTGCAGGGTAGTGCCCTTTATGGCGATGGCTCCCAGTATGTCGAGATCATAATACGCCTCCATGCCGTAGCCGAAGCCGAAACATCCGCTGGCAGGGATGAGGGGAGTGCGGAGCTCCACTCCGCAGACGCTCGTTCTGAGACGTTCGCAATCTTTTATTTCCATATCAGTTCATCTTTGGGGAATACCGGACCTGCCTTGCAGATGCCTTTGGGTCCTGACTTGGTTTCGAGCACACAGCACATGCAGATACCGAATCCGCATGCCATTCTTTCGTCGAGGCTCAGCTCGCCGGGGCCGTCGAGCTTCTCGCAGAGTGCGCGGAGCATAGGAAGCGGGCCGCAGGCATAGAAATAATCGTAGGCGAGATTTCCGCCAAGAATGGCGTCGGTGACGAAACCCTTCACGCCTTCGGAGCCGTCGGCGGTGGAGACGATCGTCTCGATGCCGTGAGCCTCGAGCATCGTCTTCATCACGATGTCGTCGGCGGTGTTGAAGCCTAATACGGCGAGCGGTTTCTTACCCTCCTCCCTGAGGCGGCGCGCCAGTCCCAAGAGGGGAGCGACGCCGATGCCTCCGCCAACGAGCAAGGGGCGTTCGCCCGATGCCTCCATGTTGAAGCCGTTGCCGAGGCCGGAAAGGATGTTGAGGCGTTTGCCGGGCTCCATACGCGACATCTCCTCTGTGCCGTCGCCCACCACGTCATAGAGCAGCAGGAGGCGTCCCTCGCTCCAGTCGCATACGGAGATAGGGCGGCGCAGGAACTTGCCTTCGATTTTGATGTTGACAAACTGGCCCGGTCTGGTGAGGTCGGAAGTATCGCCCTCGAGCACCATCTCCCATGTCTTCACCGCCAGCCGGCGGTTGGAGACGATCCGGAATGTCTTTTCTTTATATCTGTCTGTTTTCATCATATCATTTTGTTTTCTCATCGTAAACGATTCTGCCGGCGGCGATGGTCATCACCGGTTTCGCCGTGAGCGTAAGCCCGGCGAAGGGGGTGCTTTTGCCTGCAGAGAGGAATTCCTCCGGCTTTACGGTCCATTCGCGGGTGAAGTCGACCAGAGCAATGTCTGCGCGGTCGCCGGGTCGGAGACCGCCCTTGATGCCGAAGATGCGGCGCGGGTTCCCGGCCATCATCTCGATCATCCGGGCGAAGGAGATGCGGCCGGTCTTCACCATATAGGTATACACGGCAGCGAGCGAGGTCTCGAGGCCTACGACGCCCATGGCGCTCTTCTCGAGGCCGCGGTTTTTCTCCTCGGCGGAGTGAGGGGCGTGGTCGGTGGCGATGGCGTCGATGGTGCCGTCGGCGGCGCCCTGGCGGAGCGCCTCCATGTCGGCGCGGGAGCGCAGCGGCGGGTTCATCTTGAAGCGGCCATCCTCCTGCAGGTCTTCGTCGCAGAAAGCAAGGTAGTGGGGGCCTGTCTCGCAGGTGACCTTCAGCCCTTCGGCCTTGGCGCGGCGCACGAGCTCCACGCTCTCTTTCGTGGAGATATGGCAGATGTGGAGCGGGCAGCCTGTCTCGCGGCTGAGGCGGATGTCGCGTTCGATCTCGCGCCATTCGCTTTCGGAGCAGATCCCCCTGTGGCCGTGGGCGCGGGCATATTCGCCGTCATGGATATAGCCTTTTTTCAGCAGGGCGTTCACCTCGCAGTGAGCGGCGAGAATCTTGCCGCAGGGAGCGAGCGCCTTCATGGCCCGACGCATGGCCTCCTCGTCCTGGATGCCCGAGCCGTCGTCGGAGAAGCCGACGGCAAGAGGGGAGAGGGCCTTGAAATCGACAGGCTCCGAGCCGAGGCGCGAGCGCGTGATGGTGGCGTAGGGGAGAGTCTCCACCACGGCATCGCGGCGGATGATCTCCAGCTCCTTCTCTAAGTTCTCTACGGAATCGGGCGCCGGATTGAGGTTGGGCATGGGGCAGACGGTGGTGAAGCCGCCGGTGGCCGCGGCGCGCGAACCCGAGGCGATGGTCTCTTTATACGAAAAACCGGGCTCACGGAAATGCACATGCAGATCCACAAGCCCGGGAATGGCTGTCAGTCCGGTGGCGTCGATGACCTCGCAGCCTTGGGAGGCCTCGAGATTCGGGGCTATCTGCCTGACGATGCCCCCGGATATGAAAATATCCGCCGCTCCCTCCTCGCCGGAAGGGGAGAACAGCGCGTTTTTTATCAAAATATCATTCATGGTCGGAATGTGAAAGCGCGGAAAACCTCTTGTGCGCTTTCCATTTGCAAAATTAACGCTTATTTCGCGAGTGTCAAAATGAAAAATAAAAAAATTGAAAGGGAGGAGGAACGATTTGGCGTTCCTCTTCCCTTTCAAGACACAATTGCACTCTTTTGATTGTGAATCCATATTGATATGGTGGCCGCGGAAGAGGGTTTATTCGACCGTCATCTCGCCGACCATCGGAACGGTGAGATAATGTTTCACCTCTTCGGCGCTCAGGCCGCTTCCGAGAAGATACATCAGTTTCGTTACGGCGGCCTCGGCGGTTATGTCATAACCGGATATCACGCCGGCCTTGGCAAGCATATCTCCGGTATAATAGCGTTTCTGCTCGTCTCCGCCGTTGAGACACTGGGTGACGTTGAAGATTATCAGTCCGCGGCCGACGGCTTCGGAAAGGGCTGTCAGGAACCATTGTTCGGTCGGAGCGTTTCCGGCGCCGAATGTACGCAGGACGACGGCCTTGATGCCCGGGGTGGCGAGCTGCGACTTCACCACCTCTTCGGTGATTCCGGGATAGAGCCAGAGCACAAGGATATTTGGATCCATCGAATAGAAGGGATCCAGTGGCAGGACTGTCGAATGTCGCATCAGATAAGGCCTGTCGTATTCTATGTGAAGGTCTATGGTGCCCAGATCGGGGTAGTTGAAGCTCTTGAAGGCATGGAATCCTGTGGAGGTGAATTTGGTGGAACGACATCCTCTCACGATGTAGTCCTGGAAGGAAATTACCACTTCCTGAATCATCGGGTCGCCGTTCTCATCTTTTGCGGCTGCCACCTGCAGGGCAGAGATGAGGTTTTCGGTTCCGTCCTCGCGGGTGTCGCCGATCGGGAGCTGCGAACCTGTGATAACGACGGGCTTGGTGAGGTTACGGAGCATGAACGACAGGGCAGAGGCGGTATAGGCCATGGTATCGGTGCCGTGAAGCACGACGAAGCCGTCGAAATCCTCATATCGGTCGGCGATGTCTTTCACTATCCGGTTCCAGTATTGGGGATTCATATTCGAGGAATCGATCGGCTGCGGGAACTGTACGCTCTCTATGTCGTAGCCGAGCTGGCCGACCTTCGGCACGTTGTCCATGAGGTGAGAGAAATCGAAGGGCTGCAGCCCGTCAGGGGTCTCGACCATTCCGATGGTGCCTCCGGTGTATATGATCAATATTCTTGGTTTAGGGTTATTTGTTTCCATTTTATTCAAGTTTTATCAATAATAATTCTTGCTCATTCCGAACACGAAGTGGCGCGTGCGGATCACGACGAATACAAACACTATCGCCGAGGCTATGCCGATGAAGACAAACGGGAAGATCGTGCTCGTATGCTGGTTGAAGATGGCACGCCCTGCGCCGACGATGACCGGCACCAGGGAAATGGCCAGATAATTGGCTACCTGGAGGTATGCCAGCGAGAGGGTGGATTTGCTTTGGGTCGTCACCACTTCGGTGGCCTTGGTGTAGAAGATAGGCTGAGCGATACCGTTGCCCAGACCGCAGAGGGCGCTTGCGATGATATATGAAGCGAACGACGGGATGAATACATACATCGCGAAGCTGGCAACTATCATTGCAGTGGCGATAATGAATGTGGTCTTACGGAACACCTTCATGCATGGAGTCAGTGCGAGGCCTATGACGAACATTGAAGTCGTTTAAACTAATTTGATTTGTGAAATTTTTTAAGGAAAATAACGA
>CAJTYD010000012.1 GCA_910583775.1 uncultured Muribaculaceae bacterium
CTCGCATCCTTGGGCGGCTTTGGCCCTTTGCTTTCAGTCACATACCTCGGTATGCTCCTTTCAGCAAATGACCAAATCCGCTCCAAGGCTGCGACTCCTACGGCCTCGAAATTTTAAGGAACAAGCTCTAAGTTAAATTTTAAGAGAACAGTATTATTATGAAGATAGAGATTTCAGACATAGAGAAAGTGTTTCGCACAGAAACAGTTGAGACAGTGGCTCTCAATAAGGTATCGTTAAAGATCGAGGACGGAGAGTTCGTGGCCATCATGGGGCCCTCGGGCTGCGGCAAATCCACGCTTCTCAATATCCTCGGCCTTCTCGACAGTCCCACATCGGGAAGTTACCTTCTTGACGGCAAGGAAGTGGGGAATCTTACCGAAAAGGGCCGCGCATCATACCGCAAGGGGAAACTCGGGTTCATCTTCCAGGCCTTCAATCTTATCGACATGATGACCGTGAAACAGAACATAATGCTTCCGCTGAATTGCCTGAATATTCCGAAAGCCGAAAGAGAAAAAAGAGTGAATGAAATCATGGAGCGCATGGGTATCGCCCACCGCTGCGACCATTATCCCTCTCAGCTTTCAGGAGGCCAGCAGCAAAGAGTGGCTATAGCCAGGGCAGTCGTTTCCAACCCGGGGCTTATCCTCGCCGACGAGCCGACAGGAAATCTCGACTCAAAAAACGGCGCGGAGGTGATGGCGCTTCTCGAAGGGCTTCATCGCGCCGGAGCCACGATAGTTATGGTGACGCACTCTCAGAAAGACGCAGCTTTGGCCGACAGAGTGATCAACCTCTTCGACGGACAGATAGTAGAGAATCTTAACGATAAAATGTAATCCACGCCATGCTTAAGACTTTTACATCCGACCTTCGCCACAATCTCATAAAGATCTTCTGTCTCTCGACAGGTCTTGCGATCGGAATGCTCTTAGTGGCAAAGGTATACTTCGAAAAGACGTTCGACACCTTACTCCCGGACGCCGAGAAAATCCATATCGTCAGCGAGAGCATCACCACCAACGGTGAGTATAAGGAATATGCCCAGACTGCCGGAGGAATCGCCCCCGCGCTCAAAAGATATGTTCCCCAGATCGAAAACGCCACGCGATTTGTCGAATTTTTTGGCGAGACAAACGTCGAGCTGCCCGACGGCAGGAAATTCGCGGCCAAAGGAATCGCTCTCACCGACAGCTGCTTCTTCGATGTGTTCCGTCAGAAAACATATCTCGGAGATCCCCACGAAGTTCTTGCAGTGGAATGGAATTGCATGATACCCCGCTCCCTTGCCGAAAGGATGGGTGAAGACGTGATCGGAAAAGCACTGACTTCTCAGGCCGCTCCTGGAATGCAGGCGGTGATCGGCGGAATATATGAGGATTTCCCGGAAAACTCGGTGATGAAAAACCAAATATATATGTCGCTTTCCACCATCGGGCATTTTGCTTATGACGGACGCGAGAACATGGTGGGCAACGACAGCTATAAAAGCTATGTCACATATTCTCCCGATGTCAGCTATGACGACATAAAGCCGAACATACGCAGGATGCTCACCGAAAACATCTCTAAGGAATTTCTCGAAGATAGCCATTACAATATCCTGACCGATCCTCTTGTAGGATATTATGCCAATCAGCCGGGAGTCCGGACCATGGACTGGATTCTCACAGCCCTCGCGGCCATCATCCTGCTTTCAGCCTCGCTCAATTATCTCCTGATTGTCTTAGGCCAGATGCAGTGGCGGTCAAAGGAGATGGCGGTAAGGAAATGCTTCGGGACAGACAACCGGAAGATTTTCTCCATGATTCTTGGCGAAAGCCTCGCCTATATGATTGTTTCCTTAGGACTGGCGGTTCTTATAATCGCATCGCTGAAGAAGGAGTGCCTTCAGCTGCTGGGAGTCGATGCCTTCACTCTGTTGATGACAGACCGGATATGGATCCTCGATCTCATAGTGTGTCTTGTGATGCTGGCGATAACCGGCATTCTTCCGGCATGGCTGTTCTGCCGCACTCCCGTTTCGGGCGCCTTCCGCAAGAGCGGCAACGGCAAAAAGTTCTGGAAACTCGCGTTGCTGTCCGTGCAGTTTTTCGTCTCCGGTTTCCTGTTCTGCTTCCTTGTCCTGATAATGAGGCAATACTGTATGATCGACAACGCGGATTTAGGATATGACTATAAAGATGTCGCGATAGCGGATATAAACACCATTCCAGAAGAAAACCGTCAGACTCTGATTTCGGAGCTGAGACGTCTCGGTTCGGTAGAAAGAGTGGCGACGGCAACGATGGATTTCTCTCAATGGGGATACGGAAACAATTTATGGCCCGCAGGACACACAGAAAAACAGTATAATTATTCCTAGATGTATAACGCAGATCCTGAAATATTTCCTCTTCTCGGAATCAAATTCCTGCAGGGAAAGGCATTCGATGCTCTCCCCGACACGATCAGCCATAAGATTGTGGTGGAAGAGAAAATTATCGGCGTTATCAATAGATTCTTCGATGGAAAAGGAGATCACATAATAGGACAGAAATATCTTGTGTCGGAGCATCATGACTCCAACGGCAACAACGAATATGAGATCTGTGGGGTGGTTCCCGATATGAGAAGAGGCGGTTTCACATCGCATGACTCTGATCCGCGGCCTGCCATAATCTATCCGACCGACACACCGCAGAGGACTCTGTATGTCCGCTTCAAGAAGCTCGACGGAGAAACCCTCGCCCGGGCGCAGGGAGTGATCGACCGGCTTTTTCCTGACAAAGAGATAGTTATTTTTGCAATGAAGGATGAGATAGACGCTAAGAAAGCTCCCGTTAAACATTTCGGGACATCAGTAATGATAGCCGGCATCATCATCATCCTGATCACTCTTGTAGGACTGATAGGATATACGGCCAACGAAGTGAACCGCCGGGCAAAAGAGATCGCGATCCGCAAGGTGAACGGCATGAGTGTCGGCGACATACTGAAGATATTTGTCAAGGATATTCTTTTCGTGGCGATCCCCTCGCTGCTTCTCGGATTCATCGGCGCCATCATAATCGGCAAGCGATGGCTCGGCCAGTTCACCGACCAGGTATCCCTCTCCCCTCTATCTATGCTCGGCACGGTAACCGTAATCCTTGTGATTCTCGCAGCCGTAGTTATCGCCGCCTGCCTCCGCGTGGCGAAAGCCAACCCCGTCAACTACCTCCGCGACGAATAAAACCGAAAATATTATTTTGTTATAAAAACATCCCGCAAAGTGGCAAAAGGGCCCGCGGAGGTTTTCCCGCAAAGACTTTTGTTTCTGGGTTGGCTCAATTCAGAGGTGCGCCTTCGGCTTTTAGAGTGCGCCGAGGGCGGACGCGCAGAGGCTTCAGCAATGTTTTTCGGCATCGTTTTAGCGGCTGGCTCTGCGTGCTCTAAAAGTTGAAGACGCAGTCTCCTCTTCTTAAAACATCCCAAAGCGTTGTCCCTACAATCGATAATGCTTTGCGGTAGAATCCTTTGCGGGTCCTTCTGCCCCTTTGCGGGAGGTTTTATTTCACTAATATTAAAATAGAGTTATTTCCGCAAAATTAAATAAAATTCAGAACCTAACAGCAAAAAAACAAACCGAATCGGCTGCCTTCCATTATATTTCTAATTTAAATTTCTCGCGAAATTTAAATTCAAACCCAACTTTCCTCAGATACCGCTATAAGAAACTGTTTAAATTTGATTTTGAAAAATGTTATAGGCCATCACAAGCCCCCAGCCAAAGTGTTGAAGGAGAAAAACATTGTTCATATGTATAGAATAAATCTCTATCAGACACTTTTGACCGAGGGTCAATGATCTTATCTAAACAAAGTATTCTTTGAAAATGATTGTCGCAAACGCAAAAATTCTCTTCGAAGCCTTTTAAAACGGTTTGTATCTTTTGGTTACAGGATGCCAATGGAGAATGCTCCCACATGACTATCCGAAATGGCTGTAGGTATACTATTATTTCCGGAAATGATTTCGAGATGGAAGAATCGAGCGTTTCATCCCAAAACGACTCAGATGGGTAGTTGAACGTACTTTCTCTTGGCTTGACTTGTTCCGTCGCCTTTCTCGAAATTATGAAGAATCACCCGAGGTGGCTGAAGAAATGATTGACGTGGCCGCCATAAAAATTTTATTGAATAAAAATTAAACAGTTTCTTAGTAAAAATAGCCGGATATTTTAAGAATTAAATAAAAAATTATAAATTTGCATCCAGGCTCATCTATATTGGCTTTTAAATTATACGTTTAACCTAAAATCAAAACCGTTCTGAGATAAATCTTCAGACAGAACGCCTAATACACATTATGAAAAAGATTTTTACCCTATTGCTTCTGTTAGCTACATTTTCCGGAAGTTTTGCCCGAAAGATTACAGAAACTGAAGCAATGACAGTTGCTCGACAATTCCTGACAAATGATTCTCAGACAAGAGCAACACCTACCTTGGTTTCAACAAAATCAGTGTTTTCTTTTGAAGAGACTCAACCTTTTTACATATTTAACTATAATAATCATACCGGTTTCGTTATCGTAAGCGGAGATGACCGCGCTCGCAAGATTTTAGGCTATTCCCATACCGGTTCGATAGACTCCGATAATCTGCCTCCTCAACTATCCTGGCTCCTCAGTGAATATGCCGCTCAGATATCATCACTGAAACCATCCTCCCCTACCGATCCCTCCTGGAACGAAAAGAGTCTCACGCGCGCAGCTGATGAAAATACGAAAGTGCTGAAAACGGCCAACTGGGGTCAGTCATGGCCTTACAATCGTCTGTGTCCCGTAACAAATGAGAACAAACTTACGTTGACGGGCTGCACCGCGACTGCCATGGCAATAGCCATGAAGTATCATAACTGGCCTCCCAAAGGGACTCGTACCCATCAATATCATCTTGAAATGCCTGATCTTACCGCCGATTTAAAATGTGATTTCGAAAACACACAGTTTCAATGGGATCTGATGGATGACATTGTCTCCGAACAGTCTACCGAAGATTCACAGCTTGCCGTAGCCACTCTTATGAAAAGTGTAGCAATCTCCCTGAATTCTTTTTTTGGATGTGCGGCTACAGGAGCTCAAGCATATCATATCGTTGGCTCGCTAAGAGAATATTTCCAATATGATTATTCATGCCAGACTTTAGCTAAGTCAACCTTCACTAACTATGAATGGGAGGATATTATAGTCAACCAGATCAATAAAAATCATCCGATCGTATATTGCGGACATTCATCACAAGACATCACACAAGGACATACATGGGTGTTGGATGGATATGACAAAGCCAACGCTCTCTATCATTTCAACTGGGGATGGGACGGCTATCAAAACGGCTTTTTCTCTTTAGAAGCATCCGTTGATTCATCCGGTCCTTCCAATGTTTACACAACGGATCAGAAAATGATAATCAACATCTTCCCTAAATCAAAGGAGTATGATGATTATTCAAGAGCTTATGTTGAATACCCACATCATTTTGCCGATTATGATCCTAAAGTTCGTGGAGGATTATTGATTGACGTAGAAGACATCGAAACAGGCAAACCTTTTAATGCCTCGATCAATAATATTCTTCTGCCTCCCAAAAGCCGTTTTGAATTTCAGTTAGCGATTGTTGATGAAAACAGCCGAATAAAAGAAGTTATAAATAGAATTTCCGGCGCAATGAATTCTGAGGATGTCTGGGGGATACTTCCCTTAAAGATACAAAACTGTATCGTCAATACTGAGATTTCAAATAACGATTATCTCCAATTGATAGCTATAGAAATCCGGGATGAGAATGACAATAAGGGAGAATATAAATTCGTTACCGGTACGATTGACGCTCCTACAAAAATTCCTGTCAAAGGAAATTTACCAAATCTTATAAATGTAAGTGTTAAATCAGATAATAATATCATTTTAAAGTTGAGAGATATCTCATCCGGATCGCTTGAATTTAAAGAATATAATGACGGAGATGTCATAAAGGCTATGCCGGGCTCACAACTTCAATTTGAAATTACTCCCCTGACTGAAAACAAAGACTACGGCATAACCTATTCAGTCTATGACTGTTTCCGGCGTTTCAACAAAGTCTGGCTCAATGAATCAGAACCCAATAAAGTTAGCGGCTCTTTTGAATGCCTCAACGAGTCCACCACTTTTAATATCAGTTACGATATGCTTCAGACACAATCTCTTGAATTAAAAGATGCCGGGAGTCTTGCAAATAAGATTAATGAGGAAAAGGCAAGTACAATTTCATCCCTCAAGCTAAGCGGAAAAATCAATGCTCAGGATATGTGGTATATCAATGAGAATTTCCAAAATCTAAGTTATCTTGACCTTAAAGAAACGGATATAGAAGAAAGCAACAATCAGTCGTTGCCCGAATATGGAGACTTTATTCCGAATCTACAGGAAAAGAATAAACTTCCGGAATACAGCTTCTGGAGTCTAAGGAGACTTAAAGAGATTGTGCTTCCGACGTCATTGGAGAAAATTGGAAGTTCATCATTTAGGGAATGCAATTTAACTGAACTAATACTTCCCGAAAAAATAAAAGAATTAAGTTCCTGGATAGCCAATGAAAATAGAAACCTATCAACTGTCTACTGTCTTAATCCTGTTCCCCCTGTATTCATCAGGACCCCGGCTTTCAATGACACCAAATGTTTTGAAAACGGTATTTTATATGTTCCGATAGGAAGCAAGGCTGCGTATGAGTCTGCAATAGTCTGGAAAGATTTTCCAAAAATAGTAGAAGTCGATTTCTCAAAACTGGATGATGTCACAATTAATATTAACAAAACCGTCTTAAAGCTAAAAAAGGGAGAAACGGCAACCCTACTTGCGACTGTTTTACCGGAAACAACCCCTTACAAAACTGTTCTCTGGAGCAGCAGCAATGAAAATGTAGCAACTGTAACTGTGAGCGGCGTTGTGACCGGAACAGGTATAGGAGAAGCTAATATTGTGGCAAAATGCGGATATGTTTCAGCATCATGCAAAGTGATTGTAGAAGACTCATCGGATATAGAGGAGGTCATTCAACCCGATAAGCCTTTCTCCGTCTATAACCTTAACGGAATGTGTCTGAAATCTTCATGCTTGTTGGAAACGCTTCGGCAATTCCCCGCAGGGGTATATATTTTACGATTTGAAAACGGAACAACACGAAAAGTCGTTATCAGATAATCCCCTTTAAATGAGATGATTTGTCTAATCCTCAATAACTAAAACTCATTATAATCGGTTGCGTAGAGCCTTGAGTCTCTTTATGCCTTCGGCCCCGAGGATAGTCAGACCGCCATATTGTGCGGTCTTTGCCATTCCGAAAAACAAAGTCCAAAGGACGCCTTTTGCTGCAACACTTATCGGGAGTGAGAACTGCACGAAAGAAAGGATATAAAAGGGGATACACGACAGCAAGACAATGACTCCCGTCCGGAAGGAGAGCCTCCTCAGCCTATTGTTCAGGGCATGCCAGACCTTGATAAAAAAAGCTTTCATATCCGTCAGCGCATCCTGATGGTGAGGAGGTTCCGGTCGGAGGGGAGAGTGACGTCGAGGGTGTCGCCGATATGGAGAGGCAATCCCTCGGGCATCATGGCCGCAAGGACAATATCGCCGGTCTTCATGGTGTTGTCGCTGCTTACCATCGACACCGCTTCGTCGATGGATCTGTTAATCCGATCAAATTCATATCCATATTCTTCAGAGCCGCATTTCACTTTTATGTTACGGGATTCCAAAAGCTGATTCTTATCCACGAAATCTCCCATAAGGCAACTGCGGTCGAAAGCCACGGCCCTGCTCCAGGGTTTTCCGGCCTCAGACAGCTCTCTGAGAAGATTCTTGGCCACTACGCAGACAGCCATCGTAGCTTCGGAGTAATATCTCGATGCGAACTTCGGAGCGATGTTCTTGCCGAGCCGGTCGATTCTCACCGCTATTGAGGGAATGCCGACAAATTCCGTGTCGAAATCCGGAATGAAGAAGGGATTGTTGCTTCTCAGAAGAGTGGAATCAGGCAATGTGTACCATTCCGCAGTCTCCCCGGGCCCGGTCGCATAATTCGATATAACGCAAAATATTTTCATAATCGATTATCCTTTTAAGGCCTCGAGGCGGTTGAATATCAGAGCGAGATGGGCATAGATGGAGGTATTGGCCATCACAACTCCTTCTGCGACCTTTACACGATAAGGGGTGAAATTCCAGATAGCCCGGATTCCGGCGCCGATGGCGATATCCGCCGACTCCTGGGCCGATTCCGCCGGAACGGTCAGGATGGCTATCGATGCCGGATTCTCCTCCATCACATCATATATGTGATCGATATGATATAGCGGAACGCCGAGATCCGTGCGCGAAATCACATTTTCGTTGACATCGAAGCCGGCGACTATCTCCAGACCATAGTTCGACAGACCGGAGTCGCGGATCAATGCCTTCCCGAGACTTCCGGCGCCGATCACGTATGCCTTGTGCGTGCGTGTGAAGCCCAAAAAGTCGGAAAGAGCCTCTATCAGGGCCTTCACCTCATAACCGATCCTCGTCTTTCCCTTTATGTTCAGAAAAGAGAGATCTTTGGCGATCTGCGAGGCGTCGACGCTCAACGCCCGCGAGATCTGCGTCGACGAAACGTTCTCCACATTCTTTCCCTTAAGAATCTCAAGATATGCCAGATACCAGGGCAGACGCCTCAGCGTCGGCTCGGGCAATATTATATTATTCTCATTCATAATTTCCTATATATGTTTCATTTCTTCCAAATCATCTTGACGTTACGGCAAGTTTCTGCGTCTTCGACGAATACATTCCCTCCGGAGTCTCTACCGTGACGCGACACAGATAGATTCCCCTCGGCACCCTCGTCCCGGAAGCGTCACAGAGATTCCAGTCGAACTGGATCGAGCCGTTTATATCCGAAGAGATCCTTCCCGAAGTATGCCATACCTTTCTGCCGTTGAGGTCGTATATATCGAACAGACACGACATGTTGGTGTTGGGCCGGTCGATACGGACCTCGAACACCACCGCCGTCGAAGCCGGATTCCTGTCGGGCTCCAGTTGGATGATCACCGGATCGCGCGACGGAGCGACAATGAATTCTATCACATCCTGCGAAGCATTGCCCACATTGTCATAGACTGTCAGTTCCAGCCGATGTCTTCCCGGGGTCAGGTCCTGAAGAGGATAAGCTATCGCGCCGGCCCCCTCGTTATCTGGATCGGAGGTGTAATACGACGCCACATCCTCGAAATATCTGTTACCGTCAAGCACAAGCAGCATCCTTCTTCCGATTCCGGCCTCCGAAACGTTTATACCCGAAGGATCGCTGAAACGGGCGAATGCCACCGGATTTGTGTTCACGAAATCTCCAGAGCGGAAACCCTCGTGGTTCATATAGAAAGCCGAGATTTCAGGTCCGACCGTATCCACGCTCTCCGTCTCCGGCAAGCCATAGACATACAGACGTTCCGTCGATCCGTGCGCCTCGGCGCCCTTGCCGTCGCAGGCATAAGCGATTATGCGCGCCGGACTGTAGTTGTTGCTTATCTCCGAAGGCACCGTCATTCTCAACGACCATTTCCCGTCGGTCACTTTCGAAGATACAGAGGCAAGACGGACCTTGCGGTCGTTGTAGACCGAAACGACGCCTGTCTCGCCATTGCCGTTCGTCACCACCGGACTCTCAGCGTCATAAAGCTCGACCGAAATGGTGCCGTTGAACGACTCGTCGGTCTCGCCGCTCTTCGATTTTATGTCGCCCTCAAGGCGCAAAGTGTCGAGGGCCTTGAGTTCCGGAATGCTGTCGGAATCGAGATCTATGCCGTTGATCGACCTGATGCCGACCGTCTGGCGAGGCACCGGGAAACGAAGTGCAGGATCCCCCATCAGGCAGTAACGCAGCTTGTTGTCGTCGCGCAGACCGTTCTTCCCGCGCATATAGAAATCGCCGAGTCTTACGGGCGAATCGGAGCCGCCGTCCGGGAATTGTTCTGCCATGGCGATGTTCAGCTGGCCGTTAGGCTGCATGTAAACCGTTCTCGAGGCGGCGATTATCGCTATCATCCCGGCCTTGGGGCTCAGCAGGATCGTCTCGGCTCCGCTCACCTCACGGCCGTCCCACTTGCCGAACCCGCAGGTAGAGGCATACAGAATGGAAAGGTTTCTGTTTGAAAGCGAGAGGAAGTCTTTCCATTCCAGTAGTTTCTCGTGAGTCCATCCCGTCGGCGAACCATGTCCTATATAATTTGTAAAGACCACGCCCTCGTTCCAGAGACGAAGAATCCGCTCCTTAGCCTTGGGATAGCTCTGCCCCGTAGCGGTATATTCCAGTGGATAGGAATCAAGATAGACCCGTTCATAGCGGAAGTCAGGAGCTTTCCTCTTCAATATTTCATAAACCTCCTCCGACTGGTTGAGATGGATGCCGTTGTCGCTGTCATCGGCAATAAGCATCACGCGGTTACGCCACGAACCGTAGTTGACCGACGTTGCGTAATCCCTTATCTTCTTCGCAATATCTGTCGCCTCCCTCCCGCTTTTCACAGGAAGGCGCCCGACAGCCACATGGATATGCGCCGACTCCATGTCGAACGCCTCCTCCGTCACGTCGTCAAGCATTCCTATGATATCGTCGTTTGAAAAGGATGTTACCTCCGACTGTCCCGTCACCGACTGCCACATCGGAACAGGCCTATATCCGGCCGCACGCATATCGGCCGTCGCCATCTTGCTGTCGTAGCTGCCGCGCCCCATGATGAGGCAATATCTTATCCCCGTGCCGCTTTCCCCGGCGCTTCGGTCATGCCACATCTTCAGCAGCTTCCTGAACGCCATCACGTCCGGATGTCCTCCGGAAAATTCGTTATAGATTTCTTCGGGAGTAAGGACAGAGACCTTCATCCCGTCGGTCTGCTCATGCAGCCGCGCGATCATACGCGCCCCCTCCATATATTCCGAAGGCGAGATTATCAGAAGTTCGGGAATTTCGGCGCCGTGTATGTCCTGGTTTTCCACTTTCGCCGACATCAACGCGTTGGGAGCCTTGATTTCAGGATTAAACGCGACAAACTCGCGATATCCTCCCTTAAGAATCCTGAACGAGCGCTTCCCCGTCGAGTATGTGGAAGCCACGACTGCAGGATGCATAGCGTCGGTAACGTCCCATATCACGGTCTTCTCATTGCATCCGTTGATTTCAACCACATCATCGGCCTCGAAGCGTCGGTAAAAATGAAGCTGTCCCTCCTCGAGCGAGAGACGCCGGGGATAGAACACCTCGATATAGTCGAGACGCGCGGTGAAAAGAGCGCCTGAATTTGAATAGTTTATGCCGAGGTTCAGCTTATTGCCGTCTGTTTCGAACTCTTTCTCAGAAAGGGTCGTCCTTATAAACATATCGGCGGAGCAGGGTCCTATCACGTCGGCGGTTGTCGACTGAAGCGTCTCGCCGTTGGCAGTGACCATCAGCGTAGACTGTCCGTTAGTCACTTTCGCGCCGAAAGCGATTCTAACGGCAACCGCTCCCTGTGTCTTTCCCGACATCGAAAAACCGAAGCTGCGGTTTCGCTCCGTTCTGAAATCCTCGCCGAGAAGCAGACGGCCTGTCTCGTCGGGCGCAGCCATATCCCTCTCATGCACCAGGCGCGCCATGAATCCGGAAAACGTCGGGACTTCCCCGGCGGCAGTCTCGGCAGTGGCCTCCGAAAGTTCTATAGTCTTTGGAGGCTCTATGTCTGAAAGAAAGTAATAACTATCCTCGTTATATGGATTCGACACATGACTGTAAAGGTCGCCCGACTGGCGCCAGCGATGGGTGTCGCGTGCAAAGAAAAGAAGGCCTCTGTCGGTAAGAATCGACGGCTGAAGCGGCAGGTCGTCGGTCATCCCCTCCGTCAGTTCCTCGGGGAGCATCGCGCCTCCCGTACCGTAGACCCGGACCTTCGAGGGGTCGGAAAATCCCATCGAGCGCAGATCGGAAAGGGAGACGATGTTCATTCCCTCTCCGGAGCTCTTAATCCGGATCCATCGGCCCGATGCGAGAACCGAGTTCCGGGCGTATATCCCGGGATTGAGCGCATGGCATCGCTCCGGCAGCGCGAGAACCGCCGTGATTAAGAACAACGCTATGTAACTCAACACCTTCTTCAATGAATGTCTTTAATTTTCCTTAGATATGAACTTCGCGAGATATAAACTTCCCGCCAATTATCCTGCTGTATGAATCAGCGGGAGAGATAATTCTCCCATTCCTCCCTCGAACCGTTGAAGACGTTCAGGTCGACGTCTCCGCGTATTCCCTTCACCGCGCCGTGATGGTTGAACTGCCAGAATGTCCAGTCGGCGTCGATCGGATATTCGGAGAAGGAACAAATCCAGAGAGGATAGCCCGGGAAAGTGTCCATCAGGAATTTCTCATATCCGTCGCGGTTTGTGTAGAGCATCACGTGATACCCCCGGAGATTGAGATACTCTACCATCTTTGAGAGTCGCTCGACAACCACATCCGTAGGGATGTTTTCAGGATTTCCCTGCTGCTCCACGTCGATGGCGAGACCGAGCTCCAGGCGGCGTCTGTCGACTACCTTCAGAAAATGCATCGCCTGCTCAACACCGTCTTTGTCGAACCGGAAGAAATGGTAGGCACCGGTCTTCAGGCCCGCATGCTGCGCTTTCCAGTAATTGAACTTGAAATTTTCGTCGACAAACGACACCCCCTCAGTAGCCTTGATGAAAATGAACTCCACGCCGTCCTTGGCGGCGGCGTCGAGGTTCATATATCCGTTGTGAGCCGAGACATCGATACCCCTCACCGGATATCTGTCCGGATCGACATACGGCGGCGAGGAGATGAATTCATGCCATGCCCACCAGCTTGCAAAGACAAGCAGGATGATACACAGCAGGAACCACCCCGCCACGATTATATCTTTCTTGGGAGGAATCCTCATTTTATCGTGTATTCTGGGAATTACATTGGAAAACAACCGCGCCTGTTCAGGTTGTCTGGCGTTTCTTCTCTCCGCCCGGATAGGCGAGATACTGGTTGAACACCACACCGCCTACTATCAGTGCGAGACCGAGATATGTTGTAGGCACAATCGTCTCTCCTACTATCATGGAGATCACGAAGAGCGAGAGGAACGGAGAGATGTAACACATCTGGTTCACGAACGCCACGTTCGTTGCCCGGCTGAGGGCATAGCTGAAGAAAATGAACGGTATTCCCATTTCGAACGTGCCTGCCCAGACGCTCCAGAAAAGCCCCTTGAGAGTCGTGCCGGTGCTGATTCCGAAATCGGTAGGTATGAAAGACATCGCCATCAGAAGATAGATCGAGCTGAACAGGAAAGAGAGGAACAGCTTCATATTCTCGTCGATCCCCCCTTTGAGACGCTCGTTCAGGATCCAGTAGAACGCCCAGAGAACGGCGCTGAGGAAAGCGAGCATCAGGCCTCCGGCCGAGAGCGATCCGCTCTCCACGCCGCCTCCGCCCAGAGAGATGACGGCGACTCCGCCGAGCGAAAGCACCATGCCGATGTAAAGGCGCGGACGCACCGGGCGGTGCATCACCACGGCGAGAAGGATCACCAGAAATATAGGCCAGCAATAGTTGATCGGCTGTGCAACCTGCGCCGGCAGGAAACGGTAGGCGCTGAAAAGCACGAGGTAATAGAGCGTAGGATTGAAGATGCCTAAGATGGCGAGCGAAAACCAGTCGCGGCGCGTGAGGTTATGCACATCTTTCCAGCGTCCCTTTATAGTGACTGCCACAGCGAAAATCACGGTCGCCGTCAGCACGGCGATGGTAAGCATCTCGTATTGCGAGAAATAAAGCTGCGCCATCTTGAAGGAGGATGCAACCGTGGCCCAGCTCAGTACCGCCACAAGCGTAGCGGCTATCGCCCGGGAGTTTCCGGTCTTTGGTAATATAGCCATTTTACTTATGCAAGATATTTATGGTTACTTTTAAAGATATTCCAAGAGCCCGACCTGTTTTTCCGGCCGGGCTCTTGGTTTATATTCTGACAAGAATCAAATCAAACAAACAGCTTTGATTCTGATGGTTAGCGGAGTGCTTCAACCTCTTCGGCCTTGAGAGGTATCTTCTTGCCGAGAAGACGCGCGCCGTCGGCCGTGATGAGGTAGTCTTCCTCGTTGCGGATGCCGCCGAAGTCGCGCCATTTGTTAAGCTCGTTGTAGTCGATGAAGTCGGCGAAACGTTTCTCGCTTCCCCAGTAGTCGATAAGCTCGGGGATGAAATATACGCCCGGCTCGATCGTGAGCACGAATCCCTCCTCGAGAGGACGGGCCAGACGGAGCGACTTGCGTCCGAACTGGGTGCTCTTGGGCTTGCCGTCGTAGCCGACCCATACCTCGCCGAGGTTCTCCATGTCGTGAACGTCCATACCCATCATGTGGCCCAGGCCGCAGGGGAAGAACATGGCGTGTGCGCCGGCCTTCACAGCCTCCTTGGGATCGCCTTTCATGATGCCGAGACCTTTAAGGCCGTCGCAGATCACCTCCGCGGCGTGCTCGTAAACCTCGACGAACGGCTTGCCGGGACGAAGGTCGCTGACGGCTGCGAGATGCGAGGCAACCTGAAGGTCATAGATAAGGCGCTGACGATCGGTGAATTTCTTCCCTGCACAGATGGTCGACGACATATCGCCTGCATATCCTTCGGGAGTCTCGGCGCCTGCGTCGACAAGGAGCATATCGCCCTCCTTGACTAAGTTGCCGTGATAATGGTTATGGAGAGTCTGACCGTTTACGGTGGCTATTGTCGGGAACGAGAGAGCGCAGCCGTTTGCCTGGGCAACGGCCTCGAGAGCGGCCGAAACCTCGCATTCGCGCATTCCTACGCGAAGCACCTTCGTAGCCTCGATATGCATGTCGGCCGTAACGCGGCAGGCCTTCTCGATCTCTTCGATCTCCTCAGGCTGCTTGTGGTTTCTCAGGTCGACAACTGCCTTGATGAGGTCTACCGAAGGCTGTTCCTCGCCGGGCTTGACGTCGAGAAGTTCCCAGAGGCGGATGCGGTGGGCGTCGCGGTAGGGAGGCAGATAGTGGATCTGCTGGCCCGATGCCTTTGCCTTGTTGAGATATCCTTTCAGGTCGGCGGCGGGACGCGTGTCGGAAATGCCGGCGAGTTCGGCTTTTTCGTGGATTGTCGGCTGGTTGCCCATCCATACGATATGATCGATGCTGAGCTCGTCGCCGAAGATGATCTCGCGGTCGTTGTCGATGTCGATCACGGCGTTAAGTCCGGCATACGGCTGCCCGAAGAAATAAAGGAACGAAGAATCCTGACGGTAAGGATAGGTATTGTCCTCGTAGTTCATTCCGCATTCGTCATTGCCGATGAAAAGGATCACGCCCTTTCCTACTTTCTCGCGCAGCTTGCGGCGGCGCTCCTGATATATTTTCTTGTCAAACATGGTTTATTAGGGTTAGTTCTTATTAATCCCAAAATTACTAATTTTTCGGAGAAATTCCAAAAAGCACCTTTCTTACGAGGCATTCTTTGTGAATTACATTCCCTCTATCCCGAGGAGCATCCATTTGCCGGAAAGAAGCCCTTCGAGCACGTTCTCCATGCAGAGATTCCAGCTCACGAAGCCCTGGATGCGGCCGTCCGGGGTGCGGTATTTGAAGTTCGAGGGGGCTAATGGCTCGCCGGTCTCGGCGTGATAGGTCTCGTGCATCGTGCCGTAGTCGTCGAGGTCCTTGGCCATCAGCGATCCGACCTTTTCGGCAAGCCAGGCCACGCTGTCGTCGAAGCCGTAGTTATGCAGACCGATGGAATAGATATAGTTGGCGATACCCCAGATAGGGCCCTGCCAGTTTGAGAAAGGCACGATGATGTTGCGGTTGTTGTAGTCTACGTCCGATTTCGACAGGCTGCGGAAGCCGTAGGGCGACTTCATGCAGCTCTCGCTGAGCATATATCCCTCGATCATGCGTTTCCCCCTCTCGAAAGAAGCCATCTTATACATCAAGGGAACGAACGTAGAATATCCGACGCGGCGGTAATGCTCGCGTGTGTCGCGGTCAACGTTGTAATAGACTCCGTCCTTCTCGTTCCAGAGAATACTGTTGAGGCTGTCTTTCAAGGCTGTTGCCTCGGCGGAGAGACGCTTGGCGTCATCTTTTTTGCCGAGCTTGCGCGCTATGGCGGCCTGCGCTAAAAGTTCACCGTACTGAAAGGCCGAGGCATCTGCGGCGAGGAAAGTACGGGAGTCATCCTTGAAATAGTTCAGCGCCGGGTTGTTGTCGGCTCCGCTCTGCATCGCTATCTCCCAGAAATAGAGTCCTGAGACGGAATCGCGCTGAGTCTTGCGGCGGTAGTCGAGCACCTTCTCAAGGCGGTCGTAGATCGGGCGGATCCATTCCCAGTCGCCCGTTGCCTTGCCGTATTGGTAAGCGCCCTGCGACAGGAACGGCTTCATGGCGAATTTTCCGCTGTAAGCCTGACGCGGGCCGTCGGCGGTCATGCAGCCGGCCACATATCCGTCATCGTCGATACCCTGCGAGAAAGTCATCACCCAGTTCTTCATATACTCCGGCTCCCCCTTCGATATGAAATGGTTTGCCATAAAGAAAGCGTCCCAGTCCCAGAGCTGGGAGTAGAACCCGGCGGGGATCAGATATGGATACTTGATAAAGCCTTTCGGTTCTTTCACAACCTGCTTGCGCAGGTCCTTGAAGCCCTCGGCGATACGTTCGTGCAGAGCCTTGAGCTTCTCTTTTCCGGCAGGTTCCGACGCGTGTGTGTTTCCCCCTGCGAATAAAATTCCAGCCATCATAATTCCGGCGATCAGTCGTTTCATAAGTTATTGTAGTTTTATCTTACAAATATAACCTATTTTCCAATTCCGTCAAAACATAATCACTCCATTAACTTTTCTTATCCCTCCCCGGCTCTCACCCCCTCCCCGGCCCCCATAAATCAATAATACGAAATAAGTCATAATCCTCACTTCGCATTGTCATTATCATTATTATTTTCCAAGGGTTTTGAGAAGATTTAAACAGTCGTTTCAAAGTTCTAAGTAGCCGCAGCGGCACCGTTGCTACAGTCGTTCTCAAACTCGTACCGATAGGATATATAAGTAATGTTAGGGGCCGTATTCCGCGACCGCCCCGCAGTCAGTCATATCCCGCCCGGGTTGACCCTGGCAAGGGTCAAACCTCCGGCCACGTTGTTGTTTCCATTAATCCATTTCCGCTAAGAATACACGGTTTACGGATAAAAATATACGGTTTACGGGGATATCCCAACGATCAGAGAATAAGATCGACCGCGGTGCGGTCGCGGAATATAGCCACGGGTCAAATCGGCAACCCGATTTGACCCGTGGGAAACAAAAAATTTCCATTTTCCCGGCGCTCTTAGAGGCGGAAGAGGCGGCGGCGGAGCGTGTCGAAAAGGATGGCGATGAGGAAGACGCCGATTACGATAAGAAGGGCATAAAGCGAGAAAAGCGCAAGACTCGAGGAACGCCACATGGCGACCACACCCGGCTTCATCACTCCCACCCAGATCGCAGGCGCCTTATGGATGAGGTAGACCGCAAACGAAGAACGAGCTACGAAATTTACTGTCCACGAAGCAAACGACATCGAACGGAATATCAGAAAGAAGGCAACCGAGGCGCCAATAACCGCCGGCGAATTATAGGCGAACGCCCTTCCCGGCAGCCACAACGCCGAAGCAAGAATCCCCAACGTGAAAATCAAGTAAAGAGCAGTCCATATCCCTCTTCTCACTTCGGCAAGAACACGGTAAAGCTTTATGTATCGCCCGATAAGATACATCATCACAAGCTGTATCGCCGTGTAGCCCGTGGGATTGAACGCGCCCTTCCACCACCAGCCGGCCCAGATGTTAAAGAGGACAAAGACAAGCAGTATCATCGAGAAAGCTTTTTTAGACAGTCGTTCGCAACCCTCGTTGAGGAAGGGAGCGAGCAGCATGAGAATGATATAAGCCGGTATGTACCAGAGATCGGTATGCGTCAGGACGAGAAATTGTTCGAACCATACGCTCCAGGAGAAAGGCACAATCCTGTAAAAAGCGGCTATCGAATACATAGCCACCGCGTAGAAGACACATTGGAAGAGGAAAGAAAGAATACTTCTGAATTTCAAACGAATGCCGAAATAGCCGGAGATGAGAGTGAAACAGTTGACGCCGATAATGGCGAACGACTCGACAGCGAGCCGCCAGACATTCCGCGGATCAGCAAGCGTGGCCAGACCGTCGGCATCGGGCAAGCCCACGGAAGCACCGTCGACATGCAGGAGCACCACCATCGCCATACTGACGATGCGCAGCAGCTCCATGTTCGACTGCCTCGCGCCCCGCGCCTCTACCCTGTTTTTCTGATTTCCTTCCATGCGGCAAATTTAGCAAATTTCCGCCGGATAGACAATTATACCTAACTCCCTCATCCTTCCCTCGGCAAAAAAAGATGTTGAGCCGGTCAGGACACGAGGATTATTGCAATTTATGAACCAAATTAACCACAGAGTTCATCAAGCATATCTTGTATTGTCCTGCGTGGACGTTTACCATCCATAATCATTTTCACCTCTCTCTGTCCCTCACAAATACGGGTAAAAAAGGGAATCTTCTTCAGTTACCGGTGTTATATTAAACATATCGGCAAGAGATGATAAAAGAACGGATTCTCCATTCTTTGCTTTTTTCAGGATTGCCGTTTGGTGCGTCCTGAAATCTCCTGCCCTCACAATATCCATGATTACAATTACCGCGATTGAAGTCACTATTTTTCAATAAATTCGTAATAGGGATGTGAATAGCATTGTTGATCCTTGGATAATTCAGGATTCCAATGATAAAAGGCCTCATCAAAAACAATACGCGAGATCGAAGATAAAGGAGTGACTTTGCAAATTTCATAGAAACCAGCCTTGGGGCGATGCAAAAAACCTGCCTCAATAAGCATAGGCAGGACGCTGTTCATTGCATTTGGCAATGAGCGATTGGAGCCATACTTCTGCGACATCTTTTGAGCGATAAGCGAAGTTACAACCTGGTCCTGTACATGGAAGTATTTTCCAAGCAGCGTGAAAATATCATAGGCAAATTCAAATTTGGCTATAATGAGCGATGAAAGCATCAAGGTCCGGTCGGCGCGATTTCGGAGTGCGAGAAGCACTTCGTCTTTGTTTTCACGCAATAGGTCAATCAGCGGATTCTGGTCGGTCAACTGTGAGATGGCTGTTACAGTCTTGGCTATGCGATTTTGTCCGCTATACTCAGTAGCAGCGAGTTCCGCAAAGTATTCTCTTGAATAATCGCCCGACAATACCGCCGTCAAAGCCATTTCAAGCAGAGACATCGGTATACGTTGACGTAGACCTATGGTGGTTTTCTCTAACATATTTAAAACTTGATAAATGGAATCATACACTCAAAGAAGTGTGTCCCTCCATGAGTGATTTCTATTTGACCTTTGGAATTAAAGCTATTGTCGTCACTGACAGCGAACCAAAGATCTTTATGTAGATAACGGATAGAATAGCCAAGATCTTTCACGAATTGATCGCCTGCATCCTTATTCATAAAAATAGCGTGACGGTGTCCGCGACTCATCTTACCATAGAGATGTGCTTTCTCTGTCAGCGTAAATGTGCGCCAACCTTTGGCGAGCACATTGCCGTGATCTGTGGTAAGAATAATGTCGAAGCCAGAATCCTTCAATCGTCTGATGCGTTTAGCAAAAGAATTAGCCCATATCCTTGTTAATGCCAATAAATCGAGATAGGAGGTGGAACTGTGCATCTTCTCGTCAAGAGCGACGGTTACCAATGCAAGTCGATTACAATCATGATTGATATGCAGTTCATCCTCTCCGTTGTCATAGAAATACTGAGGGAAGCCGGTGAGCCAATGCGATTGCCAAATCAATCGTTCATTTTTTGGCGACTGCGTATAGTCGAGAGTTGGATGTTGACCGGCGAATATCGCTTGTCGAGACAGACAAGTAATTGACGGAATCCATGAGTAAATCCAATCTTCCTTGGCCGGAAAAATATGAAAATCCTCAAGCGCATCGCGAAGCACCTCATATTGCCAAAAAGCCATACCGTCAACGACAACGAGAGCCACCTTTTGGCCCGGTTGATAGTTGTCGCATATGTGAGGAACTATGCCGTTGACACATCGAGGCTTTAAGATTGGATTGGCATTTAGAGAATTCCAGTATGTATCATTGAAATAATGTTGGAAATCGAAGTTGAGATTGTCGATTGTATCGGCAATCTCATCGTATTTATTGGCTTCAACTACCTTGATAAACAATTCGCTGATACGATGAATAGTAGCGACATCCGACCAATCTGGATTATCAATGGCTTTAATATTGGCAACGGCCTCTCCAAAATCTTTCACTGGCTCGGCAACTACCTCAGAAATAAGATTAGTAATCAAGTATTGAAGCCTTTGGGCCGTGACAATCCCTTGAATGTGTTTGTCGTATAACTTCGTAAGAATATTGAATGATAATCGCGAAACCGTCTCTTTATCAACGAAGTTGGGAAAAAGTTCAGCTATCTTAAAGCGAATATTATTCGCTTTCGTACTGATGTCGGGGAGCATATCACCGGCAGTCAGGATATAGATAGCCGAGCGCTCTGGGTTTCTGCGAAGATTAAGCTCATAGTGAACACGGAGCTGAATGGCAGAACCCGCGACGACCTCGGCGGGGCTTTCACGCTTCAGTTCTTGGAGCACATTTTCATGTGCCAAGAAACCGTCAGGATTGCTGACGATAGTAAGCGGATGAAAGCCTCGCCTGATTGAGTCTAATATTTCGGTGACAAGACCTGACATAAATTATACGCGCGAAGAAGCAATTTCATAGAATTGAAGAAGTTGCTCGTCCTCGGTAAGAAGATTTTGCGGTATACGGTCGCCAACGGCAACGATAGTAGCAAAATCTTTATCCTGATAACACTGCTTGAATCCGGCTCGCAAAGCTTCGACGCGGGCCTCCTTGATTTTGCCGCGAGGTTTCTGAGCGACTTCCACATAGACCTTAAACTCACGCATCAGGGCCTTATGACGGAGTGCCGCGAGGTCAACATCATCCTGGAGGTTGGGCTTGCGCCACTTCCCATCTGACTCCTTGATGAAGTTTTCTTCGAGAATCTGCATCAACTCAGGTAGAATATCACCTTTGCGTACACCGTTGATCGCCTGCATCCATTTTGGCTGTAAGTCCTGATAGGTTTGCGGCGTAACAAGTTCATTGTTGAGCCATGCAATACCGCCCTGTTCGCTATCAACGAAGAAAAGCGATGCTTGGAAGCCTTGTGTAGACTTGCGAAGTTCATCATACTTCGCCGCTTGCGACGGTAGGAAATACATGCCATCACGCTCGGCGTAACGCTCACGTAGACCGACTTGGAACTCTTGCGCGTTCAGAGGCACAGGGAAGCTGTGTTGAACGTAAAACGAGATAAGACGGTCATAAAGAATTTTGGGACAACGTTCCACAACTGCCATAGTCTTATTGTCATGCTCAAGATGCAATGGCAGACGCGAAAGCAATTCATCGATGAAATCCCATATATTCGTTTCCGGGGCCTCGTTCTCGAACTTGTAAAGCAACTTTTCAGACGGCTTAAAGCAAGAGATAATTAGGTCTTGCTTTACAGCCGTAGTTGTTGTTACTGCGTTGAAGGATCCTTGCTTCTTATCAAGAGCCGATACACTTGCAATGACAAAGCCTGAGTTATGAAGTGCTGTTTGGATAGCATTCCAGACAGCAGCAGAGGTATTGCTGAATTCAATAGTCATCCATTTGCCTGGCTTAAGGACTCTATAGAATTCATGGAAACAGGCAGACATTGTGGTGCGGTAATAATCAGAAGATTTACCCTGCGATTTATTTTCAATTGCCTCTACCGAATTATTAGTTACAACCTTAAGCCATGGTTCCGGCAAAGAATTTAATTCTGAGTAACTTATATTAGCCCCAAAGGGAGGGTCAATGAAAATATAATCAATACTCGAACTATTAACATTCAGACTCGTTGCTGAGCCAACATATTGAATGTTTTCACGTTTTTGCGGAAGACTTTCAATGAGTCGCGAAATAGCCGCTAATTTATCAGATATTTGCTCAAGAACTGAAGTCTCGGTTGGTGCATTAGGTACATATAGTGTACCTTTAAGGAATCCTCCATTCCAACCGCCACCTCCATTGAAATAATTGTTAACATGGACTCTGTTCATCTTAGAGGACCTCTGAAGAATGCCTGTAAACAAAAATCTCAGTGATTGTCTATAAATTGATTTATCAATCTTAGACAAAAGTCGTGCTAAAACAAAAAGATTTCTTTTTGAGAAAAATTCGTGAACGTATTGTATGTTATGCGAGCTTTTAGGATCCGATGTTTTAGATCCATCGGGCATTTTATCAACGGGGTACCAGTCATAAATCGATAAGTCGTTTATCTTTTCGATAAGTTGCATATCAACGGAAGATGGTTCCTTTGTATACATTTTACCGCCATTTAACCCTTTGTAGGCAATTATTACTGGCTCATATTTTACCTGTTGTCTAACAAGCCCAAGACGATTGTCGAGATAGGATTCCATAACATTGGAACTGTCTTTTTTAGAATGAATAATCCCACAATGAGGGCAAGGATATATATCGCGAATACATTTATTATCGCGATCTATTGCTGTAGGCCAAAACGAATATTCTTGCCCGCAATTTGGACATGTAAAATAATCACTCCAAACAACAAAGTTTATTTTACCAATCACATTGCCATTATCATCAAATACATCATACATCCATGAGCACTCGTCTTTGAGTTCTTTAAAGATTTTTTCAACTTCCTTCTTAAATACTAAAAGACTCAAAGGTGAATTGTAGAAGGAAGAAATTGATGAAGCATAAGGTGACAAATCACCACAAATGGCATGCCGTACGCCAGCTTGTGCATCATTGAGTTCTTTGAGGAGATTTTGTAAGTATTTGTCGGAAGGGTTTGACACGCCCGACGAGGCTACTCCAGTCATACCTGTCCCCGCAAATCCATCGAGAATAATATCTACCGGTTGAGTATAATGCAAAATATACCGCATAATAGCAGGATGCGGAACTTTAGTATGGTAGGTATGCGCAGTATATACAGGATTATTCTTCCCTTCGCTTACGTCTGCAGCATACGGTTCGTTAACAACGATATTTGGATGACGTTTTCCTTCGGCTTCGAGTTGGAGCTTTTCTTGCTCCCACTCGGCGATGAAATCGTTGAGCCATGGATTGGGGCAAGCGGTGTAATATGGCGGATCGGAGAGGTTAATAATATCATCGTCGGAACCGATTGGGAAACCTTCGATTTTACGCAATTCGGGCAATTTGGCACGGAGCTGTTCTCGGAAATAGGCGCGACGTTCTTCATCGTTGGGAAAAGTCATGCCTAATACGGTGACAGGCCCGGCTTCCTGCAAAGAAGCCATATCCATTTCTTCTAAACCGAGGTCAAGCGTTCCAGCTTCCGGGTTATGTTTCATTTCCTTTGCCATCAGTCTAATTTGATACGAGCGTATTTGTGATCAATACCTTCAAGTTTGTCATTGATTAGATCATTAAATTCCTGAATCAGCTCCTCAGGAGTCCTGAGCCGGTCAAAGAGAGACAAAAGTTCCTCCTTCTTGATTGTTACCGAAGTTATCCCTTTGATTAGTTTATTAATTGCCTCCATAACTGCCGGGAAGTTTCGTTCGGTGATATGTTCATCTTTAAACTCCTCCACAAATCGGCGCTGGCGTTCGTTGAGTGCATCGATATTCTTTAGATATTCCGAATCCTTAAGTATATGATGATATTCAGTATCAGCAAATTCATAGATATTATCAAGGCGCGTTTTCAGATTATCAAGGTCCGGAAGTGCTTTGCCTACGAAATCCCGCGGATCAAAATCGAAATAAGGCGACGACATCATAGTAGACTTGTTTATAGTTTCAGCCGGCTGCAATATATCGATATCCCGAAGCCAGGGTGCGAGTTTGGGGGCGATGGCTACGAAATTGGATTCAGTAGCCATTTTCAACACCGCGAGTTTTGGAGAGTTGAGTAGTAATTGGCGTTCCTGCTCTTGCAAGTTTGTTATATGATATTTTTTATATTCTGCGACATACCAGTCAGCATAATGCTCTTTGAGCTGATTGAATTGCTGCTTCAAGACTTCAATCTTCGAACGGTCTTTGAAGTCTGTTATCCCCTCGAACTCTCGCAAGGCATTGTCTATTTCGGCCTTGAAATCATCATCGAGGATATATTGACGCGCCTGTTGTAGATATGATATCATGGGCGAGAACTCTCGAACTATATCCTGTGCCTGCTTGATAGTTTCGAGGTTGATTAAATTAGCGAAACCTTCCCGTAACTGATCGGCGTTAAACGGAAAGTTTTTCAGTTTGGCCTTGGTATTGAACGAATTCATGCGGTCAGCAAATCCCTTGATTCGGTCAAGATGCGATCGAAATGATATTGCCTCAGATTGGGATATAAGTTCAATACCTTGGAAAGTAATTCCTCCAATAACGTCATGGATAGCCTTGGCGCATTTATCAGCAAGTTGTTTTGCATCGGCAAGCCAGCGAGAGATAGTGGCAGGGTCATCAATCTGCGCTGAAAGGTCAACGCCCGACAAGCCAAGCGACAGCTCGCGCATTGCAGCTATATCGACGCCGCGAGGTCGACGAACGCAATTGAAACAATAATAGTCCTCTTTAGAGCAGTTGACAATCTCACCAATATTCGCGGCATTGATTATCTTGCCTGAAACTTCAATCTCTATATCGCCAAGAGCTACCATCGTGGCAAGGACAAGATACTCGAATTCCGCTTCGATGCCATAGTCTCTGGAACGGTAAGAATGAGTTTCCTCCCAAAAACATTCAAGTATTTCGCTGCGGTTAATGACCTGATTGGGTCCTTTTGAGGCAAGCAAATCTTTTATCTTCTTGGCATAGATTGAGTTTGAAGTCGAAAGTCTGCCTTCATGGAGTAATCCCAGCCCATGTAAAATGGCCTCGCCGTTTGAGATTGTTTGATTTGGATTGGCTATCTTTTGCTTGGCTTGCTTGATATGCGTATCGAAGTTGCCTTGCGGACCAAATGTGAGAGGCTGACGCAGAGCCGTAAACTTCGGGTAGTTGGGTCGGACTGTGTTGAAATGGTCTTCAAGCAAGAAAGAAGTGATTCTGCTGACTGCCATTTCTTTCGAAGGAGCATTGAGAAGTTCTGGCGAGAGTATCTGCTTCTCGTCTCGATAATAAACCTCCATGTTCTCCTTAAACTCACTATTGAACAACTGCTTGAGTTTGTTCTTATACCGATTGATATAATCCTGATAGAAGCGTTTCTGCGATGTATCGGCTGAGGCTTTCAGAGATTCGGCGCCAGCATAGAGCGCGATATAGTCTTTCATCTCCTGACTGATGTTGTCAAAGACAAAATACACGCTGTCTTCTTCGTTGCCTCTCTTCTTTGCTGATTCCGTAAAGATAGGAATGAAATAAATATAGAAATGCTGCTGCGGCTGAGTGGTGCTACGTTCATTAGGATTGCCCATAAAGATATAGCCATCAATCATCGTCTTATGGGAAATCCAATCGATGCGATGAGCCCAGATGGGGAAACCGAGACGATATTGGTCTGTTTCGATAGGCAGAAACTCCACAAGGAAATTGAAGAAGAATTGATCTTTGACTTCAGGAGTCATCTGTGAGGCGTAGTCCTTGATCTTCTGTTCATAGTTGATGCCTCCTGATATGCGCAGATGATACTCTTGATTAAATTCATTCTTTTCGAAAAACTGACCTACAGTCGCCGACACAATCTTGTTGGCAGTATTGTCCATGACATCCTGAAGAATCTCACGGTCAAAGCATGTAGAATCGAGCCAACATAAATCGTCGACGAGAGCTTCAGCTGTAACACCATTGGTGTCGCTGAGCGAAGATTGAAGAATCTTCACGGCGCAGGCATTTGCTATCCGATGCGCAAGGAGATTCTTCTTGGCCTGTACTCCAACAAAGTTATCATCAATCTTTTGGGAAACAATAGCCATAATCTCATTGATTCGATGTACGTCCGGATCGGTCTGCATCTTGGGGGCCGTGAGGTCAATCCAATAACTATCGTATGAAATTAGTCCAGGACATTCGTTGGGGACATCCTCATTTTTCAATCTCTCGAATTTTGAAGATAAAGTCTTAAGTATTTCTCGTTGCCCATTTTTAACATGCACCAACTGGAAGTTGTCGAAAAAAGCAGGGTGCACCGGAAACAGTTCGACATATTCTTCGAAATTTGCATGCAAATCATTGAAGTATTGTGTAAACTGCGATAGATGATTCTTTATCCATGCTTTTTGTTCGTCGGTTTTTCGGAGCAAGCGTTGCTCGGTAACGAACTTAACCTCTTGCTTAGTTATAGTGATTTGTTTATAACGGTCGTTGACCTTATTAAGCATATCACCTGCAAACTGAAAATCCGGAGAGTTATATATTACTTCCTGAACACCGAAAATGATTCGGAACTTAGAGTGATCGGAAACTTGACCGAGAGCTTGAAGCACAGCAAGGTCGCGGTTCAGTTTGTCGGATGCGCTTCTTCCTTTAAGATAGGAAAGCATCTCATCAATAACGAGAAGAAATCCCTTATCGGGGAATTTAGCCTCATAGTGAGCCATCATGCGCGACAACTGTGCCGCGTATGGTTCCAGGGGGCATGCATCGGTGATAGAGTATTCAATGCCGACGGAGCGCAGATATTTGTCGATTTGATAACATACAATCGACCAAAGTTCCTGACTGTTGCCAAGTTCAAAACGAAGCACGTTGTATTTACCTACTATCTTGGCAAGACTCTCACGCGCCTTATCATTGCTCACGAGAGAAAGGTAATCCGGATTCTCGGCAATAAGAGTAAAGAGCGACATAAGGTGAGATTTACCGGTACCGTAGTTACCGACAATCTGAAGGCCAAATGTGTCTGATGTGGTAGTATAATCAAGGTTTGAGCAGATAAATGGAATGATGGTGTCTTCGTATTCTTTTGAGAAAACGAAGGTTCTTACCAGTGATTCTTGATAGGATAAATCATTTAATCGGTCGAATTTTACGACCTCTGTTATCGGCTCGAAATGTAGGAGTTCGCTGTATTTCATGGGATATGAGTTTACTGGAGAATATAAGGATGCAGGTTGCCTATGGGGAATGTGACATTGGAATTCTTATTGACAAGATGAAACTTCTCGTAGTCAGCCTGTCCGCAGTCTACGAGAATTAGTGTATTGCTCTTTGAATATGAATCAAAAAGCGAATCCAGACTGAGTTTTAGAATTGGTTCAAAAAGAATTCCCCAGTTTGTAATAGCGACATAATCTCCTATGATCTCATCATGCTTTATTGCATTCCTAATTATCGAATTGAGGGCATCTTCAGCAATCATTGGCAAGTGAGGTGAATCAAGATCATCCTTAATAGTGCATGAGAGTTCATAACCTACATCAACTACCTTTAGACATGGGTCAATCTTCGGAGTAAAGATGACTTTATTCCGGGGACAATATTTAAGAAACTGAGCGATTTTTTCTCTCACTATGTCGCCTATATCACCATAGGCTCACATGGCGAAGCGTAATTATACAAAAAAGCGAGGAGCCACATCGTTACTCTATCCGCTGTTCAAGGCCTTAGGACATGCCCAACTCACCGGATTGAGCAACGGACTCCACGCTGTATATGCAAATACCCCAAACCCATTCCAAGCTTTACGCTTGAAATGAGCCCGAGTAGGTATATACATACCCGTGACGTCTATCGTTGCTTTGCCCTTTGGTGAGTTTTCAGAGTGTCCTAAGTTCTGAGCAGTCAAGGACAAGCGTCAATACACGCTTTTATATTATCACGATTTCCCGCTGACCAAGATTAGTTAAAATAAAAATAATAAACCCAACAGCGCTGAATCATTCACAAAATTACAATTTTTTCCAATATTAAATAATTTCTTTAACTAAAATTACCCTTTAATATACATTTTAGCAATCCCTGTCTTCCATTATTTAAGCCATGAGGGTACGAACTCTCGCGAGCGACGAATTATATCCGCGATTCTTTTCTCTTCTTCAATAATTCTTGACCAGTTAAATAAAGGGAATTTATCAGTGGCAATAAATTTATTAGGTAGCCATAGAGAGTTTTATACAAAAAATGATCTTTCTGAAATGCAGGATATAATTCAGATTCTGGATAATCTGCCGTCTAAGGGTGCTATTCAATTAGTAAAAGGCGGATTGTTTTCAAAAAAAGAAGAAGAATTGTACGTCTGTCCTAATGGGCATAAGAATCATAAAGATCAAAAATACTGTGTAAATCCAGAATGTGGACTTAATATAAAGGGATTGACAAAAGAACAAGTAACAATGATTAATCGTTTCAAAAGATTTACTGCAGCTCTTTCTACAATTCTAAGCTGATTAGTGTTTCTCAAGTTTATTTTACTTTTTATTGAGTCCACTTCAGAAGTGGACTCAATTATAAATTTTCATAAAAATTTAAATTCGCGCGATTGATTATTGTCCAATCCTTATTGTTCTATTATCCAGTCGGACAAGGTTCTTGATTTTGTTGAGAAATTGACGCCGACCTTTATTATAATCTTTCCGTCAGTCTTGAAGGGAAGAGCATAATCTTTTGAATTGATCTGGTCTATTGCCTCTTGGGCAGTTTTGTCGAGTTTTATCTCTATTATATAATAATATCTCTTAGTGGATATAAAGAGATCAATCCTTCCGTCTGACGTGCGGTATTCAGTCGTGACCTCAAGACTGAGCAGTTTCATGAGAATAAGCAGAGCATTGTGAAGATTCTGTTCTTTCTCCATTTGCATTTCGTATGAAACAGATGCGAACATTCCCTTTAGATCGTTCATGAACCCCTCTGCATCCCCACAATCAAGTTCGTCGATTAAACGATAGACAAGAAGCATTGAATCCCCTTTGTTCACGGAAGCATAGAACGGCAGGAGGTATGAAAGGAATCCCTCTTCTACCTCACGGTTTGGAATGCCAAGTGTATAGATGTCACGTCGGGGATTATAATCCTTAATTGTCAGGTAGCCGGTCTGGTAAAGGAGAGCGAGAGGGCTGGAATTGTCGAGGTCAAGTCCGACAAGTGCATTTAGGGAACATTTCGTATGAATGATATCTTCTAGATTCACATCAAACCGCTTGAGCTGTTCCACCAGCAGCGTTGCTTGTCCCGAATGCATCCAATAGTTACGGAATTCCTTTTCTTCCATTACATTTACAATGGAATAAGGGTTGTAGATGTCTTTCCCGTTTGCAGAAAATCGGTATCCGTCATATCGGGATTTCAGTTCCCTTCGTATGTCTATTTCAGACTTACCGTATTTTTCAGCGAGCCCATAGATTCCCTCTTTAAAATTATCAATGAGTTCATCCTCAGAGATTCCGCAAATGTCATTATACTGGTCACTGAATGATATATCCCTGACATTATTCAGTCCAGAGAATACCGATAAATGGGCAAAACGGCTGACACCGGTAAGGAACACCATTCTGATATATTCCGCACTGCTTTTGAAGTTTGAATACAAAGATGCTAACTCATCTCGATAATATTCAAACATACGGTTGTTGTGAAGATTGCTGACCAAGGGTTTGTCGTATTCATCAATAAGGATGACGACCCTTTCGCCTGTCTTTTTATATGCCGCTTCAATTATTTCCTTGAACCTTACGGAGATATTGTCTGACATCGGAGTGACGTCATATTCTCTCTCCCATCTCCTTAACAAGCTCTCAACCACCTCTTTCAAATCGGTATCGCGTTGGTATTTCTCTATATTGAGGTCTATATAGAGAACCGGTCTGGGTCTCCAGTCCCAATCCATTGTGTCGGCATAAAGCCCCTTGAATAGCTCACGTCGACCTTGGAAAAAACATTTTAGTGTCGAGATAAAAAGGCTTTTCCCGAATCGTCTGGGACGTCCAAGAAAATAATACTGACCTCCGGAGCCGGTAATCTTTTCAATAAAGCGTGTCTTGTCGACATAAAGACAACCTCTTTCGCGCATCACCTCGAAAGATTGCTCCCCGACGCCATATATAACAGTTTTCTCCATATCCATACAATTTTATCTACAAATATACAACAACCGCCTCAACATTCCAACCTCCCGACACGCTTTTTAACCGAATCTAAAATGAGGTGTGCAAAATACGTTTTTCATATAGTCAAAAGAAATGCATTATCTTAGGAACAGCTTAAATCTCCCGGATAAAAAATCAGGCGGTTAACCGGAGTTAATCGCCTGATCATCAAAAGGAGCGGTAAACGGGACTCGAACCCGCGGCCCTCAGCTTGGGAAGCTGATGCTCTACCAACTGAGCTACTACCGCGTATTTACACTGCAAATTTAATGCTTTTGCTTGATTATGCAAAAGTTTTCCACGTTTAAATTTAAACAGTTTCTAAAACTTATTCATCAATGGAGTGGAATTTTTTGGCGTAGTGGCGTGGAAGAGGAGTGGACTTTATCTTTTCGTAGATGAGGTCGACGGAGCCGGGGCGATGGTAAGGGTTCTCCCCTTTTTCCTTTACGAATGCACGAAATTCCGAACCCAGGACTTTTCGAAGTCCCTGCCGGATCTCGGATTCCTCTGCCGGACAGTCGATCACGGTGTTTCCTCGCGCCCTCCCCTTCTGGCGGTCGCCGATATTTAGCGTCGGCACGCCGAAAGATGGCGCCTCCAGCAGTCCGCTTGAGGAATTCCCCACCACAGCCGCACAGTGGGCGAGCGAGGAATAATATCTTTTTCTGCCAAGCGAGGTCACGGCAAGCGTCCTGCCGACATTGGCGTCACACCAGTCGCGAATCATCCTCGCCACTTCCCTCCCCTCGGCATCAGAGTTAGGCAATGTGAAGATAACCTTAACCTTATTGAATTCCGACTCCTTAAGAACCTCAGTCTCCAAAGCATTCAGAAGCGCCGACACCTGCTTTCGCGCCTCGCCCGGCTGACGGGTGACAGGATGGAAGGTAACCGTCACATAATCATCGGCCAGTCTTACGCCTAAGCTGTCCTCGAGTTCCTCCCGCGACATCGCCTCGAACGATGCGATCTCGTCGGCCGCGATACTCCCGGCATTGACAACCATTTCAGGCTCTTCGCCCATCTGAAGGATATTTTCACGATATTCCTCAGTCGAGGCGAAATGCAGAGAGGATAGCTTCGTTATGGCATGACGGATAGAATCGTCGACAGCTCCTTCAGTAACCTCCCCGCCATGCAGGTGAGCCACCGGTATGCCGAAAATCAGTGCCGACGAAGCAACGGCGAGCATCTCGTAACGGTCGCCGAGAATCACCACAAGATCCGGCTGCAGTTCGGCGAACGCGTCGGCGAAGCCTATCGAGGCGAGTCCCATCGATTTGACCGTTCCTACCGGCGTATCGCTCGAAAGCATCATCTCCACGCGCTTATCTACGTTAAATCCGTCCGCCTCGATCTCATTGACAGTCATGCCGAACTCAGGCGAAAGATGCATATTCGTGACGATTACCTGAAGCTCTACTTCCGGATCATCCCTAAAGCGACGCATAAGTCCGCTCAAGATGCCATATTCGGCACGTGTTCCCGTTACAAAACAAATCTTCCTCATATTTAAAAATCTATCTCGATCAGCTCGTCCTCCTTGAAATCGCGGATTGCCTTTTTTCCTATTATCTCCTCCCAGCGCATGGGAGATATCCCGCTTCCGGGACGCTTCACCGCAAGATTCTTCTCCGTGAACGTCTCTCCCTTTGCTATCGGCCGGGCGGCTACTATGCTTTTTCTCGCCACCGCCATATTTCCGGCTTCCGATTTCGAGACACGCTTCTCGCCGCTCCCCAACGCTTTCTCTATGTTTCTGACCGCTGTAACCATTTCCTTCAGTTCCGAAGGAGAGAGAGAAGCCTTGTGATCCGGTCCCTCCATATTGCGGTCGAGTGTGAAATGCTTCTCTATCGCGACAGCACCACGCGCAACCGCCGCCACCGGCACCTCGATGCCCTGCGTATGATCGGAATAGCCCACCGGCAATCCGAATTTCGTCCGCATCGTGTCAATGGCACGAAGGTTCACATCCTCCATAGGCGTGGGATACTGTGTGTTGCAATGCATCAGGATTACCTTGTCGAGATCCTGTCCGTTGCGGGCAAGTGCGTCGAGAGCATTCCTGATATCCTCTTCCGTCGACATTCCAGTCGACATGATCACCTGCTCGTTAAAGCCCGCTATCTTCCTAAGATACGGGTAATTGGTGATTTCTCCGGAAGGAATCTTCCATAGGCCAAGCCCCAAGGAATGAAGAAAATCGACGCTCTCGAGATCAAAGGCCGTCGACCAGAAACGGATTCCTATCCGCCGGCAATGCTCAATCAACGTCTCATGATCCGACGGCGAAAGCTCCAGCTTCCGGAGCATCTCATACTGGGAGGAGCCCTCTCCCGTGGTCTCTTTCTGATAATCAGCCTTGGAGGCATCTTTGGTAACGATATTGGCGGCCTTGAACGTCTGGAACTTCACCACATCCGCTCCGGCCTCCGCCGCTGCATCGGCGAGACGCATGGCGAGTTCGAGCGATCCGTTATGGTTCACTCCCGCCTCCGCTATGATAAAAACCTTATCCATCATGATTTTACCCCTCTTTTTGCCGGCACTCCATAATATGTACCGCTCTCCTCGATATCGCGGATCACAAGAGAGCCGGATCCGATGATGCATCCGGGAGCGATCTTCACGCCGTTATTCACGACTGTTCCGCTTCCAACAAACGTTTCCGCGCCTATCCTGCAGTCGCCGTTCACGATGCTGCCTGTAGAGAGATGGCAGTAATCGCCGATCACCGCGTCATGTTCCACACAGGCCTGAGTGTTCACGATGCAACCTTTCCCTATCCGCACTCCGGCGTTAACCGAAGCATGATGAAGAACCACCGTTCCCTCACCGAGAGAGGCATGACGCGAAACGGAAGCGGTCGAGGCAACTACGGTAGCTAACTTTCCTCCGCAGGCTTCAATAAGGTCATGGAGCCGTCTGCGTGGTGCCGGGTTCTTTATAAAACCCAATGTGACTACAAAATCGCATTCGGAAGCGAACTTAGGAATATCGTGGTCTGAACCCACAACCTCATATCCAAGAACGCGGCTTCCCACATACTCCGGCATATCGATAATGCCGTAAACCGTGCGGCCCGCGCTTTCGGCAGCCTCGATCACCGACTTGCAGTGACCTCCGCCTCCCACAAGGATAAGCGGACGCGACGAAATTCCGTCATCACACATAGGCATTAAGTAAAAATGAATATAGAATCATTCCGAGAAAGAAAGTGATTCCAACCCACATCTTTGCAGATCTGGCGTAATCGTGGGCTTCCTTGCGCAACTGGGTACGTTCCTCATCGGAATAGAGGTTCTGACCGTTCTTCGATTCGCTGCGCGCCGCGCTGTCCCAGGCTTTTCTCGATTTTATCGAGTAGAAGACAGCTATGACGCCTGTCACAGGAAAACAGAGAAGCGTGAGCAGAATCGAGATAGTCAGCAGGGAGACCGGAGGTTCCGTCTCGTTTACAGGATCCTCCACAGGTCTGAAGCCGCGCATATATGCCTCGCGCGTCACTTCCGGATCCTGCGCGACAGGAGCCGTCTGAGGCGAAACGCCTTCGGCTGTTGCTGGAACCGTCGATGCCACAGGATGCATCATGCTGAAAAGCCTCTGGCGCCAGAAGCGGCAGATATCGGCGACATCCTCGGCCTTTTCCCAGTCGTCCATTCCTTTACACCACACGAAAGTATCCGGTGTCACTCCCTCCTCATAGAGAGATTCCAGGGGAAAGGGGCCGCGCCTCTCGCCTTCGATCATGGCATAATACTGCTTCACGACTACATGTATGAGGGTAACAACGACTGAAGAAGATTTCTACTTAGGCCCGAGGCGAGCATGATAAGACCGATGCCGGCGATCACGAGCGAGATGATGGTCATCGTCCTTGCGCTCGAATTGGCGACATCGCCCTTTTCCTCCCAGCCTTCGGCATAATAGCGGTTGGCCTTGTTGGCCTGCGTGATGCCTATGATGCCGAATATCATGCCGATGCATGAGAACAGGGCTCCAAGCACGGTTCCGGCGATCGCCCAGCCCAGCCAGTTGAAATGCTGAATCGAAGGCCCCCCGTAGGAATAATAGCCGTTGTTAGGCGGCGGAGGATACGATCCTTGCTGATAGGGCTGCTGAGGCTGGCCGTAGCCTGATTGAGGCTGGCCATAGCCGGGCTGCTGCGGCTGGCCGTAACGGTTGTCGGCGGCGTAAGTCGCGAATGCGGAATCATCGATAAAGAGATCGGCAAGTTCGGGTAACTGCGAGGCAAGGACCCAGTCGGGAAGTCCGGCCCTCCACACGTAAGTGGAGGGCTGGATGCCGTTGTATTTCAGAGCCTCTTTTGTCATCGGCCCTGTCTGCTGGCCGTTGACGATGATATAGTATTGTGTATTCATATAAAAATCTTAAAAGTAAATCCGGGGAACATGCTTAAAGACCGCGTCCGTGGCAGTTTTTATACTTCTTGCCCGAGCCGCAGGGACATGGATCGTTTCTGCCCACTTTCGGTCCTGCCTTGACGGGCTGTTGCGCGGGAGCCGACTGGCGGTTGGCGCTTGCCGCGGCCTGACGCTGCGCGCTCTCGCCGGGATAGGTGTCGCGCGTGGTGCTGTAGTTGGCATACGGATTGGGGACGCCTGCCGCGCTGTATTCCTGATGGATTCCCTGCTGGCGGCGGTTGTAGCTTTCGCGCTTGCGGGCCTCTGCCTCGCGCGCCTCCGCCTCTGCCTTCTTGGCCTCCTCATAGTCGGGAACGGCCAGCTTGCCGCGCATCAGCGTCGCCACAGCCTTAGAGTTCATCTCCCAGAGCATCTTCTTCCAGAGTTCAAACGCCTCTATCTTATAGATCACGAGAGGATCTTTCTGCTCGTAGCTGGCGTTCTGCACCGACTTGCGGAGCTCGTCCATCTCGCGGAGCTGTTCCTGCCATGCGCTGTCGATCGACGACAGAAGCACCGCTTTCTCCCAGGCCTTGGTAAGCGGGCGGCATTCGTTGGCATAGCATTCGGAGATATCGGCGCGGATATTGAAGATACGGCGTCCGTCGGTGACGGGAACGCCCACGATGCCGGTGGCGCCGCGGTCTTCGACGAATTCCTTGATATAGGGAGCGGCGGCGTGGGCCATCTTCTCCTTGTTTCGCGCAAACGTCGCCATCGCGCTGTCGGCGAGACGGTCGGCGATCTCTCCGCTGTCGAGCTTGTTGAATTCCTGCTCGCTGAAGGGAACCTGAATTGCAAGGGCCTTGCTGACTGTGGCGGTAAACTCATCGAAGTTCTCGTAACCGCGACCGGCGAGCTCGGTCGATAGCTCGTATATCATGTTGGCGATGTCGGTGCCGATACGCTCTCCCTTGAGCGCGTTCTGACGACGTCCGTAAACTCCCTTTCGCTGGGCATTCATGATATCGTCATATTCCACAAGGCGCTTACGGATACCGAAGTTGTTCTCCTCCACGCGTTTCTGGGCGTTCTCGATAGATTTGGTGACCATGCTGTTCTCGATCATCTCGCCCTCCTTGAAGCCGAGACGGTCGAGCATCTTGACGACGCGGTCGTTGGCGAACAGACGCATCACCGTGTCTTCGAACGAAACGAAGAACACCGAGCTTCCGGGGTCTCCCTGACGTCCGGCACGTCCGCGCAACTGACGGTCGACACGGCGCGACTCATGACGCTCCGTACCGATGATCGCCAGACCTCCCGCCTCCTTGACCTCGGGCGAGAGCTTTATATCCGTACCACGGCCGGCCATATTGGTGGCGATGGTAACCGTGCCGCGCTGTCCTGCCTGGGCGACAATCTCGGCCTCCTTCTGGTGCAGCTTGGCGTTAAGCACCTGGTGAGGAATCTTGCGAAGCTTCAGCATCTTCGACAGCAGCTCCGAGATCTCTACCGAAGTGGTTCCGACAAGCACCGGACGTCCGGCGTTCACCATATCCTCGACCTCCTGGATGACGGCGGCATACTTCTCCTTCTTGGTGCGGTATACGCGGTCGTTCATGTCGTTACGGATAACGGGGCGGTTGGTCGGAATCTCGATCACATCGAGCTTGTAGATATCATAGAACTCTCCGGCCTCAGTCATCGCCGTACCGGTCATACCGGCCAGCTTGCGATACATACGGAAGTAGTTCTGGAGAGTGATGGTGGCGTAGGTCTGTGTGGCTGCCTCCACCTTTACGCCCTCCTTCGCCTCGATGGCCTGGTGCAGCCCGTCGGAATAACGGCGACCCTCCATGATACGGCCTGTCTGCTCGTCGACGATCTTGATCTTGTTGTCGTCGATCACATATTCAACGTCCTTGTCAAAAAGGGTGTAGGCCTTCAGAAGCTGGTTGACGGTGTGGACACGCTCGGCCTTCACCGAATAGTTCTGCAGAAGCTGGTCTTTCTTCTCCTGCTTCTCCTCGGCGGTGATATTCTCGTTCTCAACTGCAGAAAGCTGGGAGGCGATGTCGGGAAGGATAAAGAACTCGGGGTCTTCGGTGGTCCCGGTAAGGACCTCGATTCCTTTGTCGGTGAGCTCGATGGAGTGGTTCTTCTCGTCTATCACGAAATAGAGCGGCTCTACGGCCTTCGGCATCTCGCGGTTGTTGTCCTGCATATATTTGGCCTCGACCTTGAGCATCAGCTGCTTGATACCGTCCTCGCTGAGGTAGCGTATGAGCGGGCCATGCTTCGGAAGAGCCTTGTAGACACGGAACAGCGCCAGACCGCCCTCCTCGGTATTTCCGGCGGCGATCTTCTCCTTGGCCTCGAGAAGAAGGCTCTGCGCGAGCTTGCGCTGGGCGTTCACGACCTTCTCGACGTTGGGCTTGAACTCGTTGAACATCTGGTCGTCACCCTTCGGAACCGGACCGGAGATGATGAGAGGAGTACGGGCGTCGTCGATAAGCACGGAGTCGACCTCGTCGACGATTGCATAATAGTGTTCGTCTCGCTGAACGAGATCCTCGGTCATCGTGGCCATGTTGTCGCGCAGATAATCGAAACCGAACTCGTTGTTTGTTCCGAACGTGATGTCGCAGCGATAGGCCTTGCGGCGCTCCGCCGAGTTGGGCTGAGTCTTGTCGATACAGTCTACGGTCAGGCCGTGGAACTGATAGAGAGGGCCCATCCATTCGGAGTCTCGTTTGGCAAGATAGTCGTTGACGGTCACTACATGCACTCCCTCGCCTGTAAGGGCATTGAGGAAAACAGGGAGCGTTGCGACGAGCGTCTTACCCTCGCCGGTGGCCATCTCAGCGATATTGTTGGTGACCTTGCCGTTGTTCATCAGGCCGTGGAGCACCATACCTCCGATCAACTGGACGTCATAATGCATCATGTCCCATTTGATCATGTTTCCGCCGGCCATCCACTCATTCTTATAGATGGCCTTGTCACCCTCGATGGTGAGGAAATCTTTCCCGGCGGCGGCCAGCTCGCGGTCGGCGTCCGTGGCCGTCACCTCGATAGTGGCGTTCTCCTTGAAACGGCGCGCCGTTTCCTTCACCACGGCGAATACTTCGGGAAGGACCGCGTCGAGCTCGCGGGCGTAGTTGTCGAACATCTCCTCGCGGAGATCGTCGATCTTCTTCCAGAGCGGCTCGCGCTTCTCGTAGTCGAGGGTCTCGATCTCCTCGCGCACCTTCGCCATCTCGTCCTTATATTCCTTGGCGCCCCCGCGGATACGGTCGCGAATCGCGTCGATCCGGCCACGAAGTTCATCGTTGGAGATTTCGGTAATCTCCGCGCTGATGGGGTTGATCTCTTTTTCGAGACGCTGCCAGAGGGGACGGACCGCTCTCTCTGACTGGTCTCCGAATATCTTATGTAAAAGTTTTGATATCATTATTTATATTGTATTGCTTGTTTTCTTTTTTATTTCAATGGGGGAGCGTCTGATTTCGGTTATTTTGAGACGCCCCGGTTATCACTTGACGAGGAGAGGTTTGGAGACAGCTCCGTTCGGAGAACGGATCCTCAGCACTCCCGCGAGAGTGGGAGCTAAGGCGGTGGCGTCGACAGACCGCTCTATCTTCTTCGGCGTCACGCCGGGGCCCATTATGAACGCCGGGCTAAGTATCGGAGTCTCCCTCACGGGATGGGAAACCGACGGGTATTCCACATCGTCGATCACTGTCCATCCCGGATGGAACAAAACATAGATATCCCCTCCAAGTTTGGGGTCGATCGAAAGGCGGAGCCGTTCAAGCTCCGGAGTGGAGGGAGAGAGAATGTCGTTGAGAGTGTAGGCATCGGAGATACCGCTCATTTTAGCGATAAACGAACGGGCGTCTGCGACGACGTCGCTTATTTTCAATCCCTTTTCCTCAAGGAGCTTATGATTGAAATATATCTGGTTGTCCTTGATGGCGTCGATATAGTCGGCATTGCCGTGGAGAGCCGAAAGATAGGCGTTTAACAGCGACTCGGCACGCTTTATCGAGAACTCGCCGGTAGGAATGCGATATTTCTTGTCGTCTACCACGGCGTCGTTATAGTAGCCTGTTGAGCAAACCCAGATCAGGGTGTTTCCTGCACCGACATATTTGTCGATAGCGTCGAAAAGCCGCTGAAGCTGTTTGTCGAGACGCAGATAGGAGTCGGTGAGCTCGGCTCGGAAGTCCCCGTCGTTCACAAACTTGAAGGGAGCGACGGTATAACCGATGTTGAGCATGTCGATCGTGTTGCCGGAAGCACCGGGCTTCAGGGTCTTCAGGCATTCTATGGCCACATCCGTGATCTCTGCGTTAACCATCGGAGATGTGGTGAACTTATTATAGACATCCTTGTCCGACCGCGAGAAAGTGTGCCGGAATGGATACATCTTCTTCTGGTTCGGAAGGCCGGGGAATTCCTTGATGTTGATCGAAGGTTTCCATTGCATCGTGTCGATCCTTGAGCCGACGGAATAGGAATAATTCCTTGAGCTTACGGGCTGCGGAAGCGATTTGTAATAGGTGGTGGTTGCCCAGTTCCCGCTGGTGTTGTTAATCCAGCAGGCGCTTGTGCCGGCATGGCCGGCCATGATGATGCTCTGCTGCGGATCGGGAGAGAAGGAATATATGGCAGCGAAGCCCGCGCCATCCACGGCGATCTCGTCGCTGAGAGTGGAAAGCCGCAGACTTTCGGCTGAAAAGGCGTCGTTGGTGAAGTTGCCGAGAGTCTTGGAGTCGGCCAGAGCCGGCTGACGTTTGCGGGAGCTGTGGTCATAGACCATCGCTGAAGGCACGCCGGTCTGCGAAGGATACGATCCGGTATAGATCATCGCCGTTGCCGAGGGGGCGTCGAGCGACGATACTTTGAAATCGACATCCTGCATATATACTCCATCCTTCATCAGCCGGCGGAAACCCCGCTCGCTGAAGTAAGTCTGGAGATATTCTATATAATCGGTGCGAAGCTGGTCAACGACGATTCCGACCACCAGTTTTGGTCTTGACGGATCGGCGTTTGCCACCGAACTCATTGTCGCGAGTCCTACCAGTACCGATGTTACTATTTTTTTCATTTTTTACCTTATAATTGTTTTGAGAAGAGATCAAAAGATAGGTCGCCGCTAAAGCGAGCGTTGTTCCGATCAGAGGGAAGAAAGCCGGATTGGCGCTCTGCTGCTGGAACGGCCAGACAAGAAGCATGCAGCTCAATGCCACCACGTCATACCAGGCTATGGCAGCGGTCCCGTATCTGAGCCGGCGGAACCAGATGCATATCGCCGGAAGCAACTGCAACGGATTGAGCCATACGAGCAGGAGGTTGGGACTCGTGGCCTCATGCTGCGAGATGACAACTAAGAAAAGCACCACACACCCTCCGAGACCGCAAATACCGAACCAAAGAGTATAGAGCCAACGGTAAATTCTCTTTTTCCAGCCCTGAAGCAGACATACGCCTATCGCCAAGAGGAATGCCAGACAGCTGAAGAAGAGCGGAGTCAGATACCACGGTGTCGGAGGAAGAGTAGCTCCGGGACGTCCCTCAAATAGAATCCGGGTGGACCTCACAAGCGGACGGCCGTCGGCGAAATGCGCGCCGGCCACCTTCTCTTTCATCACCACAGGAACAAACATCTCCTCTCTCGAGCGCAGATCGTAATCGAGTCCTCCCCCGAGGGCGAGATCGATACCGAACTGATACCACGGGTAGTCCTTATGGAAACTCCGCATCTCGTCGCGGAAGCTGCCGTAACAGATCGTGTCTGGATAGATCACCCTGCTGCCGGCGGCCTGGTCGAGACGGTCGAGAATACGGGTGGCGCAGTTGTCTTTGACGTAATTATAACGATATTTCCTGTTTTCGGGTTTTGACTCCTCGCGCAGCAGGCCGAGCAACCGCCAGGCTTCCTCTTGAGTAAGATTGAGTTCCTGCTCGGTAACTTCGCGTCCCGCATATACATATTCAGGCATGAACAGCGAGAACGGATAGGAGGAAAGCATATAGTCGGTCTCTCCTTTCACGAAGCGATAGACGAAATTCGGCTCGTTGAAGTCAAATGTACCGTAATTCCAGACTGAATCCATACGGGCGCTCCTTACCCTTACTGCCTCATGGCCGCAGAGCTCGTAGATCTCGCTTCCGGGAGCGCAGGTGATGAGGCTCACCGTTAACGAGTCGCGCCCGACCTCCAGACTGTAGGCCTGGAAGCCGAGCAACACACTCAATATCATTATAATCACCCTACGCATCAGAACTCGCAGTTCTTCGGATAGCGCGGGAATGGAATTACATCACGGATATTCTGCATTCCGGTTACAAAGAGAACGAGACGCTCGAAGCCGAGACCGAAGCCCGAATGGGGAACGGTTCCGAACTTGCGGGTATCCATATACCAGGGAATATCGGCCATACCGATCTCCTCCATACGCGATTTCAACACTTCATAGTTCTCCTCACGCTGCGAACCGCCGATGATCTCGCCGATCTGCGGGAAAAGAACATCCATGGCCCTTACGGTCTTGCCATCTTCGTTGAGTTTCATATAGAACGCCTTGATCTCCTTGGGATAATCCGTGAGGATGACCGGACGCTTGAAGTGCTCCTCGACGAGAAAGCGCTCATGTTCCGACGCCAGGTCGACGCCCCAGTAGACAGGGAACTCGAATTTCTTGCCGCTCTGCTCGAGAATACGGACACCCTCGGTATAGGGAAGACGGACAAACTCGCTGTCGACCACAAATTTAAGACGATCGATAAGACCTTTGTCAAAATGATCGTTGAGGAACTGAATATCGTCGGCGCAATGCTCGAGAGCATACTTGATGCAGTATTTGATGAATTCCTCGGCGAGGTCCATGTTGTCTTCGATCTCGTAGAACGACATCTCGGGCTCGATCATCCAGAATTCGGAAAGGTGACGCGGAGTATTTGAGTTCTCGGCGCGGAACGTAGGTCCGAAAGTATAGATACAGCCGAGAGCTGTGGCTCCGAGCTCCCCCTCGAGCTGGCCGGAAACCGTGAGGCTTGCCGGACCGCCGAAGAAGTCCTCGCAGTAGTTCACCTTGCCCTCTTCGGTGCGGGGAAGATTCTCGAGAGGCAGCGTGGTCACCTGGAACATGGCGCCGGCGCCCTCGCAGTCAGACTCCGTGATCAGCGGAGTGTGGAAATAATAGAATCCTTTATCGTTAAAGAACTTATGTATTGCGAAAGCAAGCGCGTGACGGATCCGGAGCACGGCTCCGAATGTGTTGGTACGCGGACGGAGATGAGCGATTCCACGGAGGAATTCCATCGAGCAACCCTTCTTCTGAAGAGGATACTCGGCGGGATCGGCAGTGCCGTAGATCTGAAGCTCATCTGCCTGAACCTCTACCGACTGTCCTTTACCCTGCGATTCCACGAGCTTTCCCTGCACGTGGATGCTCGAGCCGGTGGTTACCGGCTTCAGACTCTCCTCGGAGAATTTCGAAAGGTCGAAAACCAACTGAAGGCAATTTATCGTGGAGCCGTCGTTAAGAGCCACGAACTGCACGTTCTTGTTGCCGCGACGCGTACGGACCCAACCTTTGACATCCACCTCGCTGCCGGCATATTTCGCGGGATCGGCGAGAATCTCCTTAACTGTTGTCCTTCTTATATCTTTCATTTTGGTTATTATGACATAATAAGATAGTGACGCGCCCTAAGACGCGTCGCTATTTAATATTTGTAATTGATTATTCAAAAGCTCCCATACGGAGGTAGTTAACCTCCTCCTGAGTGAGGTAACGCCAGCGGCCGCGCGGAAGGTTCTTCTTCGTCAGGCCCGCGAAGTATACGCGGTCGAGCTTAGTGACGCGATAGCCAAGGCTCTCGAAGATGCGCCTTACGATGCGGTTGCGTCCGCTGTGAATCTCGATACCTGCCTGGTTGCGGTCGTTGTCCGAGACATAGCTGATGGCATCGGCGTGGATCTCGCCGTCCTCAAGCTCTATGCCGTCGGCGATGCGCTGCATATCCTCCTCGGAAATGTCCTTGTCGGTCCAGACATGATAGATTTTCTTCTTCACGAACTTGGGATGCGTCAGCTTCGAGGCCAGATCGCCGTCGTTGGTGAGAAGAAGTACGCCGGTGGTGTTTCTGTCGAGACGGCCTACAGGATAGATTCTCTCGCGGCAGGCGTTCTTGACCAGGTCGAGCACCGTGGTGCGTCCGTTGGGATCGTCGCTGGTGGTAACACAGTCTTTAGGCTTGTTGAGAAGCACGTAGCATTTGCGTTCCGGAGTAACGACCTTCTCATCGAATTCCACGACATCGTCGCGCGAGATCTTTGTTCCCAGTTCGGTAACTACCTCGCCGTTGACTTTCACCTTCCCGGCCGTGATGAATTCATCAGCCTCGCGGCGCGAGCATATTCCGGCATTCGCCATATATTTGTTGAGACGGATCTGCTCGTTGGGATCGATGTCTTCGAGAACGTAATCAATCTGCTTGGGACGCGGAGTGAATTTCATTCCCTGGTTGTTGTTCCGGTTGTTATAGCCCTGACGGTTGTTGTAGCCACCCTGGCGATTGTTGTTGTAACCGCCCTGACGGTTGTTGTTGCGGTTATTGTTGTAGCCGTTGTTCTGGCGGTTGTTATAACCGCCCTGACGGTTGTTGTTATTGTTGTAGCCGCCCTGGCGGTTGTTGTTATAGCCGCCCTGACGGTTATTGTTGTAGCCGTTGTTCTGACGGTTGTTGTTATAACCGCCCTGACGCTGCTGATAACCGCCCTCCTGCTGGGTTCCGTTCTGGAAGCCCTCGTTCTGCTGATAATTCTGGTTACGCTGCTGATAACCGCCCTGGCGCTGCTGGTAGTTGTTCTGCTGATAGCCGCCCTGACGGTTGTTGTTATAGCCGTTGTTCTGACGGTTGTTGTTATAACCACCCTGACGGTTATTGTTGTAACCGCCCTGACGCTGCTGATAGCCGTTCTGCTGATAGCCGCCCTGACGGTTATTGTTATAGCCGCCCTGACGCTGCTGATAGCCGTAATTCCTCTGCTGATAAGGACGCGGCTGCTGCTCGCGATCCTGTCCATCTTCTGAATGATGGCTCTCGCTCGGATAATTTACTTTCTCATAACGCGTTTCATTTTCCCCGTTATCTGCAGGATTTACATTGAGACCGGGATTTCCTATACGAGGTCTCTTGGGTTTCTTTTCTTCTTCCATGTTCTTTTCTTTATTACACCGGAGCATCTCTGCCGCAGTGGTAGCCATGTTTTAAGGATAGTTTTTCAGTTAACTTTTACAGATATTTTGTTCAATAAAAATTATTCGATTTATAACTATAAATCAGCGCAAATATAAAACATTTTTTTCATTTTTCAAAATTCCGTCCCTCATTCCTCAAAAATTTTCTAATATCGCATTCAGATGCAGGGACATGCTTTGGTATGTTTCAGATCCTATAGAGTTGGCTTGTGAGGAAGCGGAGCCTTTCCATGACCGCCCCTCGTGCGCCAGCCCTCCGAGCTCCCAAGCCAACAGCGAGAATCCCTCTAAATTGAGAATCATAAAATATGTCGAAAACTAAAATCTTCCGCTGATTAATTTCAAGATTTGCAAATATTTATTATATTTGCATTTTCGCGGCCTCCGGATTTACCGGAAGAAGCGAACAAGCTCTTAACAAGTTTCATCCATATGGTCCAATAAACATGAAAAATTCAATTCTTTTCTGCCTTCTGCTTTTATTGATAACAGGCTGCCGACAGAATATCAATAATATGAACAACTTGACCATTTTCGAAAGAGATTCCACAAGCAATCTAACCATTTTCGAAACCGAAGAGGGCCTCCGAGGAGTGGCAGACGCCCACGGAGATGTCATCATTAAACCCGAATATAACCATATTTTACTTTGTGGACCCTTCATCACAGTGAAGATGCCCGATAAGGAATTCCAGAAAGAGATTGAGAAACTGGCAAAAAAAGCTGGAATTGACGACGACTTCAAACCCGGGGACGAAATCAAGGAAGTAAAGCATGAATTCATAGTTCCGGGATATGACAACGGTTATTACCGCCTTTATAACTCTTCCGGAAAAAGGCTCACAGACTATTCTTTCCGTTCTACCGGCTTGTGGACCCCAATCATGGGAGATTCAATAGTATGGAAAAATGACGATATCCATATCGACCCGTCAGAAAGAGGTATATTCATTATCTCCACAAAAGGGAAAAAGACTAAGATAAAGGATTACTGGATTGGCAAAAAATACTGGGGATATCTTGATTCGGAAAATCTGTTGCATGAAAAAATGGCCGGAGGAGTATGGCACGATCTCTGGGGAATTCCGATTATGACAGTCGGGGATCTTCTCATCACCAAAGGTTGTGTCTCGGATTTGAAAGACCGCACACTCACTGTTTTCAATAAAAACGGGAAAATGTCATATATAGACGGCTACGACATTGTAGGATGGGGAGTAGACCGCGACAAAGACGGCGTTTTCGTAAAATGTCTTGAAGGCAACGAGATGCAAGGAGAGAAAAGGTCTGATTCCGAACGCCCTAAAAAATTCTTCTATATTACACAGGATGGAAAAGTAAATGAAATTCCTGCCGGATATTATATTAAGGATAAATATGACTATAATGGCCAATACACATACTTACATGCACCCAGCGGACGTATAATCAAAATGAAACGTGATTAGGATCGGGACCTAAAAGCATAAAGGGCATGTTTCCTATTCATTTAACGGACTTAAAAAGCAAAAAAGGTTGTACATGTACAACCTTTTTCACTTTTTATTGCTAACTTTGTGCGGATATAATACGAATTCCGTATGAAATATCTCAATATCAAAAAGGCACTTGCCGCTTGGCAGGACATACAGCCTCTATCTGAGAAAGACAGAGAGAGGCTTAGCCGTCGTTTTACCGTGGATTTCAACTA
>CAJTYD010000013.1 GCA_910583775.1 uncultured Muribaculaceae bacterium
TTAACGGATTAAACACTTGGCTCCTCGGAGCCGTCAAAAAATAACCGAAGTATTGGTAAAGGAGTTCAAGATTTATTTCCGTTTCCTCATCGCCGTTATTGGGAAGGATAACGGAAGCTCCACCAATTCCTTTTTCGGCATAAAGCGCCGAATCGATCACGTCTTTGTCCATTGTGTCTGCAAAACAGAGTTTAGTCTCAATGTCGAAGACAGTCTGATTGAAAAGCACCTTGCGGTTGTTTATGATCGTGACATGATCGAGAATCTGGCCCACATCTCTAACCTGGTGGGTGGAAATTATGAAGATCCTGTTGTCAGACATCGTTTCGGCTATGAATTTGCGGAAGGCGCTTTTCCCGGGGATATCGAGCCCGTTTGTCGGCTCATCCATCATCACGGCTTTGGTATTGCAGGCCATGGCAAAAGCGAGAGCCACTTTCTTTTTCTGTCCCATCGAGAGTTTGTCGAGTAAAATGTCTCTTTCAATTCCGAAGGTCTGGAGATGCCGGTATAGTTCATCCGCGGAAAAATTGGGATAGAACGGGCTGTTAGATCTCACAAACTGTCGAAGGCTTATGGCAGGAAGATAGGTTTCCTCAGGAACAAGGAAGATTTCATTCAAAGTTTCAGGCAGACGCTTTCTTGTTACGGTTCCGTCGAGAGTCACGTCTCCCGAGTCGGGCGTGAGCAGTCCGGCTATCAGTTGAAGCAATGTGCTTTTCCCGGCTCCATTTGAACCGAGCAAGCCGTATACTCCTCCTTCGCTGAACTGAAGGGAGAAGTTTTCAATTATCGGAAGCTTGGTTCGCTCGTAACTGAATGTGCAATTATTGACGCTTAGCATGATTTACTGTTTATGTGAAATGGTGTATTAGTATAATAGTACACTGCAAAATTACATAAATATTTTTAAATACAAATATTTTTTTGCGTAATTTTTCAATAAAAATTTTATCAGGAATGTTTATTTTATAGGTAACTTACTTTGTAAGTGCTGAATTGAAAGTGTGTCACGATTAAACATTATTACAGATTATCATTTTGACACACCGCTAAACCGTAATTGAATTATTTGCGCAAGGTAGATCACAATGGATTGGGATTCAATAATACATAAGGATTCGACGAATTTAAATCCGAAGAGGGGAGATTTGTTGATATCGGAGCCCTTGCTTGACGAGCCTTTTTTCAAGCGAAGTGTTGTTCTGTTGCTTGAGGAGGACACTGAAAACGGTCATATCGGTTTAATTCTCAATAAGAAGACATCTGTAACACTTCACGAGCTGTTTCCGGAATGGGAGGCAGCAAAAGGGATACCGATATATTGCGGAGGTCCGGTGGAATCCGACCGTCTTTTCATGCTCCATAATCATCCCGAGCTATTCGCCGATTCGCTCCAGATAGCTCCCGGAATATATGTCGGCGCGAAGATCGACGATATCATGGACTATATAAATAATTATCCCGAAAAAGCAGAGGGAATAAGATTCTTTTTGGGTTACAGCGGATGGAGCAAGGATCAGTTGACCTCAGAGATTCTGGGCAACACCTGGGCTTTAAGGGATGTTCCCGTTTCCAACAATCTGTTGTCGGGATATGGAAACGAATACTGGAGACGGGTTGTTGAAAGTATGGGCGCTGATTACAAGAGCTGGCTTATCGTCCCTCCCGATCCATCATTTAATTGAGAAATCAGTCAATCAGAGCCTGAGCCTTGATACATGGGCAAATATTATGATATTATCCGATCTCTTTAACGTAAATAAGGAGGTCGGAATATTTTTTTCCCGATTTGATCCAATTCATCAGATTGCCCGACAGATTGTAGCCGGCTTTTTCGAAAAGAGAAACGCTCGCACGGTTGTCGGATGAGATTTTAGCACCTATTCTCTCTAAGTTCAAGACATTCGCAAGATATTTCTCAACCGTTATGAGGGAATCGAGCGCAAGACCGCGTCTCCTATGTTCAGGCCTGATGTAAACGCCAATGAAAGCTCTTGACTGAGTTGAGGAAATCTCTGTGACGTCAATGATCCCTGCTGGAATTCTCTTGCGTCCATCCCCGCCGGGTATTCCTTCGGTCTCGATAATCAGTCTGATCTCGCCGCTTCGCATTGGGTCGGCGTCGTAGGTGGAGGCGTAAACGAGCATGCTCTCTCTTGAAAGAGGAGCAGTCATGCAGTTGTCGATCCATTGGGAGGAATCATTGTCGATCAGCCACATTATAGAGGCGTCTTCGGGCTCCACAGCGCGAAGGGCAATACTTTTACCCTGAAGCAGATCATTCTTTGTCATGGAAAGTGTCTGAAAAAAGCATTCTGTTGAGGATTGATCTTCCGAGAGTCAGCTCATCGGTATATTCGAGTTCGTTTCCTATGCTGAGACCTCTTGCGAGCATGGTGATCTTCACAGGAAGATGAGATAATCTGCGATAGATATAGAAGTTGGTGGTATCGCCCTCCATAGTAGGGCTTAAGGCGAGTATCACCTCGGAGATCCCATCTTCTTCCACCCTTCTTACAAGCGAGTCAATCTCCAGGTCAGAGGGGCCGATACCCTCGAGAGGGGATATAAGGGCGCCGAGCACATGATAAAGCCCGTGATGCTCGCGGGTAGATTCGATAGTTATTACATCCTTGACGTTCTCCACTACACAGACGATCGTCCTGTCCCTGCGGGAGTCGGAACAGATCGGGCAAACCTCCTGCTCGCTTATGTTGTGGCAATGTTTGCAATACGTGATGTTATCACGCATCCTTATGATGGAATTGCCGAGATCTTCGGCAACATTCTTATCCTGACGAAGAAGATGGAGGGCAAGGCGCAGGGCGGTCTTGCTCCCTATGCCGGGAAGCTTGGCGAGTTCGGCGACAGCGTTGTCGAGTAAGCTTGAATTAAATATTTTTTCCATTTATAGCTGACAAATGAGCTTTGAGCAATGCAAAATTAGAGAAAAAACATGACATTTTCTCTAATTTTACATATCTTTGCATTAATGTGCGGGATTTCGGCCGGCAAAATCGATAGAACCCTTACCGGAGTCTCACACTTACTTCTCTTATATTTATTTGAATACTTATTAAGTAATTAAAACATCATGATAGACTATATAAACGGACCGGTGGCGGAACTCACACCTACTTATGCCGTTATCGATTGCGGGGGAGTAGGATATGAAATCAACATAACGCTGCTTGATTACCCTAAAATCGTTCCGGGGAATGTAACGAAACTATATGTCTATGAATCCATCAGGGAAGACGCGCAGGTTCTTTTCGGGTTCATTGCAAAAAGAAGCCGGGAACTCTTCAAGTTGCTTATAGGAGTGAGCGGTGTGGGGCCGAATACGGCGCGTCTGATTCTCTCGTCGCTAACCGACGAACAGCTTGAAAGCGCTATCGCTTCCGGTCAGGACGGACCCTTGAAGAACGTGAAGGGTATCGGCGGAAAGACAGCACAGCGTATAATCGTGGATCTTAAGGACAAGATAAAGGTGGATCAGTCGGCTCTCGTAGCGAGATGTCCGGCGACAAACGAGACATTCGATGACGCCATGGCTGCTCTGGTAATGTTGGGTTTTACCGCTCAGCAGAGTCAGAAAGTGTTGAGGAAACTTTTTGCCTCAGATCCCGGATTGTCCACGGAGATGGCGATCAAGCAGGCTTTGACGATGCTTTGATGAGGATTAAAGGAAGGATATACAAACGCAATATTCTGAATTTCTACATTCTGTCGGCGGCGGTTATGCTGACGACAGTCGGGGTGTGCGTGTTTCCTTCCGAGGCTTTTTCTGCAGGTTCATCAGGACAGGTAACATCATCGCGGGGTAATCCGGAAGAGGGTGTAAATAATGTCAATGACACACTGAAGTTGAAATCAAGGGTAAAGCCGACAGTCGGTTTTACCGGTTCAGACAGGCCGGAAGTGGAATATCCGGTCGATTTGAGAACCCCCGACAATATCAGGACAGAGACTGTATATGATCCTGTCAGCGGTATGTTTGTGATTCATACCCGTCTCGGCAATAAAGACATCGTGACGCCGATGCTTCTCTCTCCGGAAGAATACGAACGCCAGACAAGACGCCGCGAAATGTTCTCCTATTTCAGGAGCCGGGACCTTGACAAAGAGGAGGGAGGTGATAAAAAAAGAAGAGAGCCTTTCAATGTGCTGGATATGAATTTCTCTCTCGGTCCGCTCGAGCGGGTTTTCGGCCCGGGCGGAATACGTCTGAGCACGCAGGGGTCGGTGCAGCTGTCGATGGGGATAAAGAGCAATAAGACAGACAATCCGGCGCTCTCGCTTAGAAACAGACGCAAGACGTATTTTGATTTCGACCAGAAGATTCAGGCAAATGTCAACGCTTCAGTTGGCGACAAGCTTAAATTCAATATGTCGTATAACACCGACGCCACATTTGATTTCGATTCCAAAAACCTTAAGCTTAACTATGAAGGAAAGGAGGACGACATCATCAAAAGCATAGAGGCGGGAAACGTCAGCATGACAACCGGCTCAAGCCTTATGCGCGGCGGAACGGCGCTGTTCGGTTTGAAGACTAAACTCCAGTTCGGGAAACTTACTCTTACCGGTCTCGTCTCGCAGCAGAATTCCGAATCCAGGAGCGTTTCAACCCAGGGGGGAGTGCAGACAACGAAATTTCGGATCAAAGCTGACAATTATGACGCCAACCGCCATTTTTTTCTGGCGCAATATTTTTACGACAACTACGACCGATTCGCTGCCCGTCTGCCTTACGTTTCGTCGGGAATTAAGATAACGCGCATAGAGGTCTGGATAACCAATAAAAACGGTAATTACAGCGAGTCGAGAAACTTTGTGGGATTCATGGATCTGGGCGAGAACAAACGTCTTGCAAGCAGTTTCTGGACTCCCGACCTATCGCAGGACGTTCCCTCGAACAGCAGCAACAATCTGCTGGAGGTGATCAAGCGTGACTACCCTTCGGCGCGCCGTATCAATCAGGTGACTCAGGCGCTTTCTCCCCTTGTCTCATACGGCATCGAGGGAGGCAAGGACTTCGAGAAGGTCGAGAGCGCGAGGTTGCTGAAGGAGAATGAATACGAACTTAATTCCGAGCTCGGTTATGTTAGCCTCCGGTCTGCGCTTACCACCGACGAGGTGCTTGCCGTGGCGTATGAATATACCTATCAGGGAAAGGTATATCAGGTGGGGGAATTCTCAAGCGATATCAGCGATACTTCCGAATCCATTTATCTCAAGATGCTCAGGAGCACCACGGTCTCTCCGAGACTTCCGATGTGGAAACTGATGATGAAGAATGTCTATTCATTAGGGGCATATCAGCTTCAGAAGACTAACTTCAGGATGAACATAAAACTTCTGAGCGACACCACCGGAACCGAGATTAATTATCTCCCTGTAACGTCGCTTTCCGACAAGCCACTTCTCCAGATAATGAATCTTGACCGTCTGGATTCCAATCTTGAATCTAACCCCGATGGATTTTTTGATTATATAGAGGGTTATACGGTCCAGTCGTCGTCAGGCAGAATAATATTTCCGGTTGCCGAGCCTTTCGGATCATATCTTGAGAAAAAGATCGGTAATCCTCAGATAGCCGCCCAATATGTGTATAAGGAGCTTTACGACTCCACATTGGTGGTTGCAAGACAGTTTGCCGACAAGAACAAATATTCTCTTTCGGGAGAATATCAGGCTTCGAACGGCGCCACGATCCGTCTTAACGCCATGAATGTTCCGCGAGGGTCGGTGGTTGTGAGCGCGGGGGGCGTGATACTGACCGAAAACAGCGATTACACTGTTGACTATGCGATGGGAATTGTGACGATCATCAACCAGAGCATTATAGATTCAGGAACCAACGTCAGCGTAACTCTCGAAAACCAGTCTATGTTCAGCATGCAGCGAAAGACCTTGCTCGGTCTCGATGCCCAATACCGTTTCAACCGTGATTTCACCCTCGGAGGAACAATCATGCATTTCTCAGAAAAGGCGCTTACCGAGAAAGTCAATATCGGCGAGGAGGTTGTAAATAACACAATGTGTGGCCTGAACCTATCATACAACAAGGAGTTCTTCTGGCTCACCAATCTTCTGAACAAGATTCCTACGGTAAATGCGACCGCCCCCTCCACAATCAATGTGAATGCTGAATTTGCCCAGCTTGTGCCTCATTCGCAGAAGAGCGGTTCGAACAGAGGTTCGAGCTTCATCGATGATTTCGAGACTACCCAGACAGGCGTTGATCTCAAATCGCCTTATTCCTGGTTCCTCTCCTCCACGCCTTACGATTCCGGCGCAGACGCGCTTTTCCCGGAGGCAAAACTCGACAACAACGTCGATTACGGAAAAAACAGAGCCCTTCTTGCCTGGTATTACATAGATCGTCTCTGGACACAACGGAATTCGCCGATGATTCCCGGATATATGAAAAATGACCTCCATCAGCTATCGAATCCATACGTCAGGGAGGTGAGGATTGACGAGATCTATCCCTACAGGGATCTTGCATACGGCGAGGCCAACTTCATGCAGACTCTTAACCTTTCATACTATCCCAAAGAGAGAGGCCCCTACAATCTTGATGCCGAGAATATTGACGACAGCGGCAATCTTCTGAATCCGGAAAAGCGCTGGGGCGGGATAATGAGAAAGCTCGACAATACTAATTTCGAGACCGCGAATGTGGAATATATCCAGTTCTGGCTTATGGATCCATTCCTTGATCCGGAATTGAAGAATACCGATGGAGGCGATCTTTACTTTAATTTCGGCGAGATAAGCGAGGACATTCTCAAAGACGGTCTCAAGAGCTATGAGAACGGCTTGCCGATCGACGGCAACAATGATTATATCTCGGAAACGGTGTGGGGAAAGGTGTCAAGACAGAATTCGCTCACCTACGCCTTTGAGAACGCCGACAACGCCCGGCCGCTTCAGGATGTCGGTCTCGACGGGCTCAGGAACGACGAGGAATATGATTTTGCTTCATATAGGGACTATCTCGACAGGCTGAGGGGCAAGCTGTCGCCTGCTGTGATCGGAGAGATGCAGCAGTCGCCTTTTTCTCCCTTCAACGATCCTGCCGGAGACAATTATCATTTCTTCAGAAGCCCTTATTATGATTCCCAGCGAAGCGGCATACTTGAGCGCTACAAGCATTATAACGGCGTGGAGGGAAACTCTCTTTCTCCCGATCAGTCGGATAATCCTCAGTATCAGTCGGCGAGGGCCGTCCCTGATGTGGAAGACATCAACCAGGACAACACCCTGAATGAATATGAGCGATATTTCCAATACAAAGTCTCGCTTCGGCCGGAGGATCTTGATGTCGGAAAAAACTATATAACCGACAAGGTGGTAAGGGAGGTCTCTACCCGGGAGGGGCCGCAGACTGCAGTATGGTACCAGTTCAAGATACCGTTGAACTCGCCCGACAGAATCGTGGGAGGAATAAGCGACTTCTCGACCGTAAGGTTCGTGAGGATGTTCATGACAGGATTCAAGGAGACTACCCATCTCCGGTTCGCCACTCTCGAGCTCGTTAGGGGAGAATGGCGCGACTACAGCTTCAATCTTAACTCCCGCGATGATTCTCCCGCTGAAGGTGAACTTGACATGTCGGTTGTGAACATCGAGGAGAATTCCGCCCGCACGCCTGTGAATTATGTCCTGCCTCCGGGCGTCGACCGAATCCAGGATCCGGGGCAGACCCAGGCCACTCAGCTGAACGAGCAGTCGCTGTCGATGACTGTGAAGGACCTACAGCCGGGAGATTCCCGAGGAATATATAAGAATACGCAACTTGACCTTCGTCTTTACAAACGTCTGCAGATGTGGGTACACGCCGAGGCGCTCCTTGACAACAAGACGGATCTTAAGAATGACGACCTGTCGCTTATCGTTAGACTCGGATCTGATGTGAAGAATAATTACTATGAGTATGAGATTCCTCTCGAGCTAACTCCTCCGGGCAATTACAACAACTTCAACAGTTCGGACAGGGAAAGGGTGTGGCCACTTTCAAACTTCCTGAATATCCCTCTTTCGGCCTTTACAAAATTGAAAACAGCCAGAAACCGCGATAAAAGCGCCAATATTGAGGGAGTCGGCTATAACATAATATATAGGGATTATGATCCCGACAACCGACAGAACATAATCTCCGTGCTTGGCAATCCGAGCCTGAGCGATGTGAGGGTGATGCTCATCGGCGTGAAAAACCGCTCCAATGCCGTGAAGGACGGGGACATCTGGGTTAACGAGCTGAAGGTTACGGAGTTCAATGAGTCGGGAGGATGGGCCGCGAACGCTAATGTGAATCTAACCTTGAGCGACATAGCAAGCGTGAATTTCGCCGGTCATAAAGAGACGTCGGGATTCGGAAATATCGACCAGAGCCTGTCGCAGAGGAGACTCGAGGATTATGAGCAATATAATCTGGCGGTACAGGGAGATATAGGAAGAATATTCCCTGAAAAAGCAAGACTATCGGCTCCAGTTTATTATTCACGATCACAGGAGACGGTCACTCCGAAGTATAATCCTCTCGACCAGGACATTCTTCTGAAAGACGCCTTAGACGCCGCTGCAACCCGTCATGAAAGGGATTCGATAAAGAGTTATGCCATTTCGAAGAAAAGGACTGAAAACTTCTCGTTGTCTAACTTGAGGTTTAACGTACAGAGCAAGCGGCCCATGCCTTGGGATCCCGCCAATTTTCAGGTTTCTTTCTCTTACAGCCGTCAGAAAAATGTCGATCCGACCACGGAATATGAAAACACGAACGATTATCGAGGCAGTTTCCAATATTCTTATAGTCCCTACGTGAAGCCGCTGAAGCCTTTCTATGCCCTGAAGGGGAAGGGGAGAACCTCGAAGTTCCTAAGGGAATGGGAGATCAACTGGCTCTTTAACAATCTGACCTTCTATACCGGCATTCATCGATACTATTATGAACAGCAGACCCGTAGCGAGACAGATGTCAATTTCAATCTGCCGGTGCAGGTAAGCAAAAGCTTTATCTGGGACCGTCAGCTCAGCCTGACATGGAATATCATCAAATCCCTGAGTCTCTCTTTCGCAAGCAATACGACAGCGAGGATCGAGGAAACCGCGGGTGCGGTCAACAGGCGCCTTTTCCCGGACCGTTACCGCGACTGGAAAGACACTGTGATGAATTCACTGCGGCATCTCGGAACTCCCTGGAACTACAATCAGACCTTTACAGGAGCTTACCGGGCGCCATTCAGCAAGATTCCATTCCTCGATTATCTTACCGGAAACGTGACCTATAATTCTGTCTATCGCTGGGACAAGGGAGCCACGGTGGAGGATGTTTATCTCGGGAATACAATCCAGAACCAGTCAACCTGGAACGCCGATGCCCGTCTGAATTTCGAGACACTCTTCAATAAGTCGAAATATCTGCGTGAGATCAACAAACGTTTTTCTAATTCGGCATCCGCACGAAACTCAAACAATACCGACCGCAGAAGGGAAAGGGCAAGGAAATTCGAGAGGGCCTACACTCTTTATCCCGGCAAGCCCCTGACGGTGAAACATAATCTGAAATCGAAGAAGGTACGTTTCAACGCATCAAAAGAGGGGAAGCCCTATAGACTGAAATATAAGGTTGTGGACGACAACACCGTCGAGATTATGCCGGAGGATTCTGCAGGAGTTACGGTGACAATACGTGAAATCCCGAAGAAAGAGCGGAACGGATTTTTCCATGAGTTTGCCCAGTATGGCCTGAGGTTTCTGATGATGCCCCGGTCGGTGGCATTCAGATACCGGGACGCCCATTCGATGAATCTCCCGTTGTTCTCGCCTAATGTCGGGGATATTTTCGGGCAGTCGAAGGCCTATGGCCCGATGTCGCCCGGTCTTGATTTCGCATTCGGTTTTTACGGAAGGGATTATGTGGAGAAAGCTCTCGAAAGGGGCTGGCTGATCGTGGATGAAAATCAGATTTCCCCGGCGTTATGGACAAAAAGCCGCGAGTATAACTTCGAGCTTAATCTCGAGCCGATAAGGGGGCTGAAGATAATGCTGACCTCTAACCTTACCGACAGCCGGACGCAGCAGATACAGTTCATGTTTCCCGGGATGCCCACGGCTTATTCCGGATCCTATATCCGTACGCACGTCGCCCTCTCTTCCGCTCTTCGGTCGTCGAAAGCTTCCGACGGCTATTCGTCAGAAGCCTTTTCAAAGTTTCTTGAATATGTTCCGAGGATTTCTCAAAGAGTGGAGAATTCGTATGCCGGAGTGAGATATCCATCCACCGGATTTCTTGAGGGCAATCCTCTGGGAGGCACTGAGTATAATCCGAAAGTAGGATCGGTTAGCAAGACCAGCGCGGATGTGCTCATACCGGCGTTTATCGCGGCATACAGCGGCATGAATCCTGAAAAGATCACGCTCGACCATTTCGCCGGATTGTCATCGGTATTGCCCAATTGGCGGATTACATACGACGGCCTGATGCAGATCGGCAACATGAGAAGATGGTTCAAGTCGTTCACCATCTCGCATGCCTATCAGTGTACCTATTCAGTGGGATCATACACCAGTTTTATGGACTGGGTCGGTGTCGGAGGTGAAAAGGGGTTCATCAGGGACGAGCTGACGCAGTCGCCTGTGCCGTCATCTCCCTATAATATCACATCGGTTGCGATAACCGAAAAATTCGCTCCGCTTGTCGGAGTGCGTTTCACTCTTGCAAATGATCTTACATTCAATGCAGAATATCGGGATTCAAGAATGCTCAACCTAAACACATCTGCAGGACAGATCGTGGAGACATCAAGCAGACAGCTCTCGATAGGAGCCGGCTATAAGATAGCCAATTTCAATTCCATTTTGAAAATCGGCCGGAAGCAGAACGGCTTTTCCAATGATCTTTCGCTTAATCTTGACATCGCTCTGGCAAACAATCAGGCTCTGATAAGGAGGATTGAGACAGCCTTCACGCAGGCCACAAGCGGAACCCAGACCTTTTCGATCAATTTTATGGCGAGCTATATCCTGAGCAAGAGAATAACTCTGTCGGCATTCTTCGACCATCAGGTTAACACTCCGTTAGTGTCGAATTCTTCCTATCCGACCACTAACTCAAACTATGGCATAGCCGTGAACGTATCTCTGGCGAGATAACCGGGAGTAACCGGGACCGTTGCGTTCCGGAAAATTCCGCAGGATTTATACGAATATGAGAACCAGAAGCTGGGCTATGACAACCCTCGCGAACATCGAGAGCGGGTAGACGGTGGCGTAGCTTACCGAAGGATTGTCGCCAGGCAGGGTGTCGTTGGAATAATTCAGGGCCATCGGATTGGCCATCGCTCCGCAGAGCATTCCGCATGTCGAGCCGAAGTCGAGCCGGGTGGCGCGCAGGGAATAAAGCCCCATGATCAGGACAGGAATGACTGTGATGACGAAGCCGATGCCGATCCAGACGAGACCGTCGCCCCGCATGATGGTCTGGATGAAATGTGCTCCCGCGTCGAGGCCGAGACAAGCGAGATAAAGGGAAAGGCCGATGCCGCGAAGCATAAGGTTCGCGCTCCGTGTCGTGTAAGTCACCATATGGAACCTCGGGCCGAATCTGCCCATAAGTATTCCCACTACTATCGGACCGCCCGCCAGACCGAGCTTTACCGGGGCTGAAATACCGGGAATCATGATTGGAACCGATCCTATGAGAAGCCCGAGGACAATACCAACAAAAATCACCGCAAGATTGGGGTCTTTAAGTTTGGTTTCAGTATTTCCGACCACTTCGGCCACTTTGTCGATCTGGGATTCCTTGCCGACCACGGTCAGATGGTCGCCAAGCTGAAGGATCAGGCCGGGAGTGGCAAGCAACCTCACTCCGCTGCGGGTAACGCGTGTGATGTTGATGCCGTATTCGTTCCTGAGCCTGAGCGAACCGAGTTTCTTTCCGTTGAGTTCCGGTTTGGTGATAATTATATGTTTCGACGTGAGGCTTGAGTCTATTTTGTTCCAGTCGATCTCTCCTGTGTTCCAGTCGCGGCTTTCGTGAGCGCCGAAAAGCACAGTCAGGGCCTCCATATCCTCTTCGGTCGTGATGGCCATAAGTCGGTCATTCTTTTTAATTACCGTCTCCGATGTGGGAATGCTCACCTCTCCGTTTCTCCAGAGGCGCGAGATAACGAATTTATGGGGAGAGAAGGATGCTATTTCGCGGATGTTTTTATCGAACACGGCGGGATTAATGACCTGGAAGGTGGCTATATAGGTCTGATTGTCGTCTTCATGGCTGCCGGCTGAAATGTCCGACGGCTTAACGAAAAGTTTTCTCATCACAATGATAGCCAGGATAACTCCGACAACACCCAGAGGATAGGTTACGGCGCAGCTGAGAGCCGCTCCGTTTGCCGAAACGCCGAGTTGCTGCAATGCCTGCTGAGCCGCACCGAGCGCCGGGGTGTTGGTGGTTGCTCCTGAGATGATTCCGACCATATCGGCCATGGGAATATTCGCGAGGTATGACAACCCGATTGCGAGCCCGGTTCCCAAAACAACGGTCGCTAATCCAAGAAGATTGAGTGTCACCCCTCCCTGGCGGAATGAACTGAAGAAACCGGGACCTACTTTCAGGCCGAGTTCGTAGACAAAAAGAACAAGCCCGAAGCTTTCGGCATAGTTCAGCATGTCAGGGTCGATCGAAAGACCTAAATGCCCGGCGAGAATGCCTGCGAAGAAAACCCATGTCACTCCCAGGGAAATCCCGAATATATGGATTTTACCTAAAGCGAGACCAACCGCGATAATGCATGAAATCACTATTACTGCCTGTAGAGGCGAGTGGTCGATGAATATGTTCTGTAACCATTCCATGTTGCAAAATTACTAAGAAGTGATTAAATGATGAAAAAAATTTTATGTTTTAAAACATATTTGCAGAACATTTTGTAACTTTGCAGTGTTAAATAAGTGAATCGAGAAGATATTGATTCCCCCAGGTAAGAAATTTCTCTCGTGAATGTGGATTGAATCCATTGATATTGGAAAAGGTAGAAAGATTGTTTTAAGTTATTGATTTGGTTTGATTTAAGAAAATATCAAGGTTGTAATGATTAAGGTTGAAAAAGATATTTGGTTAGGTTAGTTTTAGATTTATAGGTTATGAATTCAATTATCAAGAAGGCCGCCAGTTTTAGTAAATCGCTTGTATATAGTTATTTTCTGGCGTGCGCGCAGGTTTATCTGCATGATTCGGAATCCAGATAAAGGATTCCTTTTTAAAAAAGAAGCATCGGATGGATTTCCGATGCTTTATTTTTACGGGCAACGCCCGCGCCTTCTCATGTTTGAGGCAATCAGCAATATGATTTGATATGGATGGTATAAGGATGGATGAACGCATTGGTTCGCACCTTAACTGAACTGGATATCCGGAGAGGCTGCTATCTTTTCTATTGTGTTGATTTCTTCAGGGCTCAGACGGGGGGCGTCGACGGCATTAAGGTTGTCGTCGATCTGACTTACGGAAGAGGCTCCTATAATCACGGATGTCACCCTCCGGTCAGAAAGAAGCCAGGAGATGGCAAGCTGAGCGAGACTTTCACCTCTTTCGGAAGCTATTCTGTTGAGCTTTTTTGCTGCATCTACTCTCGCTTTGTTCACCTGCGATTTCTGAAGAAATCCCGTTGAACGGGCGGCTCGGCTGTTTTCAGGAATGCCGTCAAGATATTTGTCGGTGAGCAGCCCCTGGGCAAGAGGGGAGAAGCATACGATTCCGCTGCCGTTTGCCGATGCGACAGGAAAATTGTCTTTCAGTGCTTTCGTATCGAAGATGGAAGCACGATATTGGCTCACCAGACAAGGAACTTTCTGCTCCTTCAGATACTCATACGCGATCTGTTGCTCTTCAGGAGGGTATTTGGAGATGCCTGCATAAAGGGCTTTTCCGCTTCTGACGATATCGACGAGAGCCTGCATAGTCTCCTCCACCGGAGTCTCGCCGTCATAACGATGGCTGTAGAAAACATCGAAATATTCGAGCCCGGTGCGTTTCAGGCTTGCGTCGCACGACGCGATGAGATTCTTTCTGGAAGAGCCGTTGCCATATACACCGGGCCACATCTCATGTCCGGCCTTTGAAGAGATGAACATTTCATCGCGGTGGCTGCCAAGGAACTGCCGGAGAATGCGTCCGAAATTTATTTCGGCGCTTCCCGGGGAGGGGCCGTAGTTGTTCGCGAGGTCGAAATGACAGATTCCGTTGTCAAATGCATGGAGGATCATGCTCGCGGCATTGTCAAAACTGTCGACATCTCCGAAATTGTGCCATAATCCGAGTGAGATCTCAGGAAGTCGGACACCGCTTTTGCCACAAATACGATATTTCATTGCTAAAGATTGATGTTCAGGTTTATCTGGGGAATTAGTTCCCATAGGGAGTTGGGGCGCCAGTTGACCGAGATATGGTTTCTGGAACCGTATCTTCCCGTATAAGGATATAGATACTGGGTAAAATATCTTCCGCCTCTGAAATATTTCACAATGAACGTATTGTCGTCTATCTGCCAGACGGCGACGTTGCTTGCGCCTCTCGTGGCATATCTGACCATTTCGCGAAACTGGCGATCGTAGGAATATGGAAGAGGACGATAGGCCGGATGATAGTGTTTCGGAGGACGAGGTGGACGCGGGGGCGCATAATAGCGGTCGGGGTTACGTCTTTCATACCTGTGTTCCCAGTCTTTCTGACGTTTTTTATATTCTTTTTCTCTCTGTTTTTCCAGTTTCTTATAATAATCCTTGCGGTCGTGGTTACGGTCGCGATCGCGTTTCCGGTTATAGTCACGACGGTCGGGATTTCTTTTTCTGTCTGAGTGTTCCCAACGGTCACGGTCTCTATCATGACGGTCGGCCAATGCCGAAGATGCTCCCCAGCTAAGAATGAACGCGACGAGCAGGAGGTAAATTTTTTTACTCATGGCTTCCGTTTTTAATATATTAATAATTGAGATAAAATGACTTCTATGGAAATAGAGGGTTCTTTCATCTTTTTTTATTAGATGAGAAAAGCAAACTTTTGTTTAATCCCGAAATCATCGTTTAAGTTTTATTAAGGAATAAAAGCGTCAGAACGACATCTGTACCATTGCTCCGACTCTTCTTGCCCATCTTTTCTCACCGCTGAAATTCATTCTTCTGCCCAGATTGAATTCGGCGGCACATGATATTCGGGGCGTCAGATACCAGAATACGTTTGCGGCGAGGTAGAGACCCTGTTTATAATCGTCTTCGGCAACTTTATATTTCGGCGAATAACGGGTGCCTCCGAAAGTAGCCGATGCAAAAACAAACGGGGTGAAATTATACTGGACTGCGGCATATCCGCCCATGCAGAGGGGCGCGTAGAGCACGCCGTCGTTACCGGGCTTGTGGATAAGGTCGTAGTTTCCCATGAGCCAGTCGCCTCCTAAAGAGGCATAGCCATGGCCGGTATTGAACATTCCATATATCGTAAGCGGATATATAGGATTGAAAATGGTAGAGAGCTGTGCGCCCCAGCCTATTTTGGTATGATTCTGCTCGGTAATCAGATTTCTATAGGGGAGTGTGCGGAGAATTCCCGAGAGTCTCAGATGATTGGAATGTCCCCATTTCCATTGGAGGAAAGCGGAGAAGTCAGGAATATATTGAGAGACTTTAGCAACTTTGTCGGCCACAGTTTCGATCTGGTCGGACGGCGTTTCTACGGATGCAGCTACGGAAAACCCTTTGCGGAAGTTGTGGAGCCATCTAACCAGCACCGATGTAGCGCTCATCTTTGCATTGGGGCCAGAGGCATCGACTGTGGGGGGCAGAGCTGTGGGGTCGCTGAATGTCGAATTGGTATATCCTATTGTAAAATCATTTATTACTGCATATGCTTTTTTCAGATGTAAGTCTCTTGCCTGATAGCCGTTGAAATTTGTCTCGATATACAGCTGATAGTCTCCCAAAAGTTTGTTTGTGCCGATAACACGAAAAAAGAGAGCTGTCCCGGCCGGTGTCGTTCCGAAATATCTTCTTCTGAGCGGATCGGGTGTCATGGGAATCAAATAAGGAGCGAATCCCGGAGACGGGATGGCTCCTCCCCAGTCGTAATAGCCTCTCATTCTGACGGCTCCTCCCATTCCCATGGCCAGAGTGTTGTCTTTCGACATAAACAGAAAGTAAGGAGCCAAGGGGTCCTGGAAGTGACGAAACTGGTCTTCATAAAATTTCTGGATAAGGTTTTTGGTGGAATCCTGCGAAGGTTCCTCTCCCTTGCCGAAAAATATGATTTTATGACTTTTTAATGTGGAATCCAATGCTATATCCCTGACATTCTTATCCGGTGCGGCCGAGAGATTGAAAGTCGCTATATGGCTTATAAGAATAGATAATAATATTTTTTTCATCTTGATATGGTGTAAATAAATCGCAAAACTATATAAAATATATTATTAATGAAAATTAAAATGCCTTATAATAATTTTTCTTTTGAAATTTAGCTTAAAATGAGTTATATTCGCTTGACAATTAAAATAATTTTATTAATTTTGCGAATAAGTGTAAGAGTGACACTTATTTCGGTTTCCCAAATGCGGATTATCAATAGGACTCAATAAAAATTCATTAACCTAACATATCATGATTAAAAAACTTTTACTTTCCCTTCTGCTGATATTCCCGGCGGGGATCAACGCCGGGACGAAGGTTCCAAAGGAATCAGACTATGCCGGCTATCTTTTCACCTATTTCACCGGCAACGACAACCGTCTCAATCATGAAGCAATCCGGTTTGCAGTCAGTGACGACGGCTATAATTTCAAGGCTCTGAACGGGAACCGCCCCGTGATAAGCTCGGCTGTGATCAGCGAGACCGGCGGAGTGCGCGACCCACATATTCTGAGAGGTCCCGACAACTGCTTCTATATGGTCGTGACTGATATGGTGGCTGCCAGAGGATGGGATTCCAACCGAGGAATGGTTCTTCTTAAATCTTGTGATCTTGTGAACTGGTCGCATTCAGCCATTAATATTCAGAAAAAATATAAAGGTCAGGAGGGTCTGAAGAGAGTCTGGGCTCCTCAGACGATTTACGACCCGAAGGCTAAGAAGATGCTTGTCTATTGGTCGATGAAGCATGGCGACGGACCAGACATCATATATTACGCATACGCGAATAAGGATTTTACGGATTTGATCGGCGAGCCGAAACCTTTCTTTGTTCCGGAAGATAAAAAATCGTGTATTGACGGTGATATTGTCTATAAGAACGGCGTCTATCATCTATTCTATAAGACCGAGGGCCATGGAAACGGTATCAAATCGGCTACCACTAAGGATCTTACTTCCGGGAAGTGGGAAGAACAGCCCGACTACAAACAGCAGACGAAGGAGGCTGTGGAGGGCGCCGGCACGTTCAAACTCATCGGCGAGGACAAATATATCCTGATGTATGACGTCTACATGAAAGGAGGCTATGATTTTACGGAAAGTTCCGATCTTGTAAATTTCAGGAATACGGAAAAGAAAGTCACGATGGATTTCCATCCCCGTCATGGAACCGTGATTCCGATCACGAAGGCCGAGATGGACAGACTAAAGAAGAAATGGGGCAATCCCGGCGGTGGAATTCCTTCTGCGCAGGTCTCGGGCCCGGACGGCAGACTCATGGTGAACGTTTTGGAAAACAACGGCAGTCCGGTTTATAATGTGTCATACGACGGCAAGACTATGCTTGAGGATTCTCCCTTAGGAATGTTGACTGATTTCGCTGATTTTTCGAAAGGATTGACCCTCAAGTCGATAAATGAATCGGAAGAACACAGCCAATACAAGCTGAACAGGATAAAGCAGTCGGACATCGCATACGACGCGAATGTTCTTGTCTGCGACTTCGTTAATGAAAAGGGTGACCTTATTTCAGTAGAGTTCAGAATATCAGATAATGACGTTGCCTTCAGATATATCCTGCCGCATCCTAAGGAAAGGGGGTCTGTAAGGATTATGAAGGAAATGACAGGATTTCATCTCCCGGCGGCTTCGACTGTCTTTATGACGCCGCAGAGCGATCCGATGATAGGTTGGAAAAGAACAAAACCAAGTTATGAAGAGGAGTATATCATTGATGCCCCTCTTAATTCTAAATCGCAATATGGCAAAGGCTTCACCTTTCCGGCTTTGTTTAAAAACGGCACAGACGGATGGATTCTTCTTGGCGAGACAGGAGTTGACAGGAGTTACTGCGGTTCCAGGCTTTCCGATGGCAGAGATGGAGTCTATACGATAGAGTTTCCGATGCCCGGTGAGAACAACGGCAACGGAACTTCCGAACCGGCTTTCTCGTTGCCGGGCTCGACGCCATGGCGCACGATTACATTAGGAAGCGATCTGAAACCTGTTGTTGAGACGACAGTGGCGTGGGATCTTGTGAAACCGCGTTTCGAGGCTTCGATGGAATACAAACCCGGAAAGGGAACTTGGAGCTGGATCCTATGGCAGGACAACAGCATCAACAAGGAGGATTTGAAAAAATATATCGATCTCTCCGCCACGCTCGGATATCCTTATACCCTGGTCGACAACTGGTGGGACCGCAATTTAGGAAGAAAAGGAATCGAGGAACTTGTGGAATATGCCAGGGAAAAAGGAGTCACTCCTTTGTTATGGTATAGTTCGAGCGGCTACTGGAACGATATAGTGCAGGGGCCGATCAACCGGATGGACAATCCTATCACCCGCAAGCAGGAAATGGCGTGGATGAAAAAACTCGGCATCAAGGGAATCAAGGTGGATTTCTTCGGAGGCGACAAGCAGGAGACAATGCGTCTTTATGAGGATATCCTCAGCGATGCAAATGATTATGGCCTGATGGTGATATTCCACGGCTGCACGATGCCGCGCGGATGGGAGAGGATGTATCCTAATTATGTAGGCAGCGAGGCTGTGCTTGCTTCGGAAAATATGGTGTTTAACCAGCATTTCTGCGACAAAGAGGCTGAGAATGCCACTCTTCATCCCTTCATAAGAAATTCTCTCGGGTCTATGGAATACGGCGGAGTATTCCTCAACAGGCATCTCAACCGCGGGAACGACGGAGGCAGCCTAAGGAAGACATCGGATGCATTCCAGCTTGCCCTTGCCGTTATCTATCAGAATCCGGCGCAGAATTTCGCATTGGCCCCCAATAACCTTCAGGACGCTCCGACGATTTGTCTCGACTTCATGAAGTCGGTACCTACACTTTGGGATGATACCGTTTTGATCGACGGTTATCCAGGAAAGTATGTTGTCCTTGCAAGAAAGAGCGACGGTAAATGGTATGTGGCCGGTATAAATGCCGGGAAAGAGGCGAAGGAGTTGATTCTCGACCTCGGCTTTTTGGGAGATGGCGCCGCTTCGTTTATTCATGACGGAGAAAACGGATCGGTTGTTAAAGAGGATCTGAAGCTTGCGAAAACGGGAAAATTCAAGGTCTCAATCCCTTCTGAGGGAGGATTCGTGATTGTGAAGTGAGGACTGGTATCCGGGAATGATTTGATAAAAGATTCAATATTAGGTTAGTATGAGATGTCGAGGATGTTTAAAGATTTTACTGGCTTTCATGGGTATTCTTGCCTTTATGGCAGATGCTTCGGCCTTCCGAAAGGAGGAATTGCCTGATTCGCTCTGGCTCTTTGCATACGGGCAGAAGGATGGAAAGAGCGGACTGAGACTCGCATACAGTGCTGACGGCACAATATGGAATGATATAGCCGACCGAAGGGAAGTCGTCAAATCCGACTTCGGACCATGGGGAAGTTACAAGAAGATGTTTGATCCGGAATTGTTCTCTACCCCTCGTGGATGGGCTCTGAGATGGTTCGTTTCCGACAGAAGGGAGACTGTTGGATTTGTCGAGACTCAGGATTTCATATCCTGGAAACCTCAGATATATGAGGTTAAGGAGAAATCTTCGCGATTCCTGCTTCCCGGTTTTAAAAGGGGAGAGAAAACAGTGGTCTCTATTGACGGAAAGAAGTATTCCGGCACAAAACTCAAGGTCGGAAAGAGCGTTGTTGAAAAACTGCTTGACTTCGGGAAACAAGTGAAGGCCAATGATCTCCTTTATGCCGAACTGATGAAGGACGACAAGACGCGTTTCGGATCCTTGAAACCGTTAAGGGTAAAAATCAATTCCGGAAGTAAATCTTCTTATCCGATCTCCGATAAGCTGATAGGAATATTTTTCGAGGATATCAGCAATGCCGCCGATGGCGGATTGTATGCTGAGCTTATCCAGAACCGCGATTTCGAATATAATCCTAAAGACTGTGGAAGAGCCGGCTGGGGACCATCTTACGCCTGGAGCCTGAAAAAGAATGGTGTGGCGTGTGATCTTCCGATAAGGGAAAAGGATCCTGTCCATAAGAATAATTCTCATTATATCCATATTGACGGAGCCGGGATCCATCAGCTGACGAATGCCGGGTTTGACGGTATTTCCGTTAAGAAAGGTGAGAAATATGATTTCTCTCTTTATGGGAAGGTTCCCTCTGGCAAAGGAAAGGCTGTGATAGAGGTTTCGCTTGTAGATACTCTTGGCAACCGGGTTGCAAAAGGGAAAGTCTCGGTGTCATCGAAAGATTGGCGGAGATATGATGTCGTACTTGTCCCCTTGCAGACGATATCGAACTGCATTCTCTCTCTTGACGTTCCTGAGGGAGCTTCGGCAGATCTCGATATGATTTCCCTCTTTCCCGAGGATACCTACAAGGGACGTAAGAACGGATTGCGCAAGGATCTTGCGCAGGCACTCGCCGACCTGAAGCCTCGGTTCGTGCGTTTCCCCGGAGGGTGCGTTGCCCACGGAGACGGCATTGACAATATCTATGACTGGAAAGGCTCCGTCGGCCCGCTTTACGCCCGCAAGCCGCTTCGGAATTTCTGGGGCTATCATCAGACAAGAGGACTGGGTTATCATGAGTATTTCCAGTTCTGCGAGGATATAGGAGCCGAGCCTCTGCCTGTTGTCGCAGCCGGAGTACCCTGCCAGAATTCGGGATCGGCAAGCCATTATTCCACAAACGAGCTCACCTCCAAGGGGCAGCAGTGCGGTATTCCTCTCGAGGATATGGACGAGTATATTCAGGATATCTTCGACCTGATAGAATATGCCAACGGAGGAACCGATACGAAATGGGGGCGCCTCAGGGCCGAGGCCGGACATCCGGAACCGTTCAACCTGAAGTATATCGGTATCGGAAACGAGGACATGATCACCGAAGTCTTTGAGGAGAGATTCAAGATGATTCATGACGCCATGAAGAGACATCATCCGGAGATCACGGTGATCGGAACGGTCGGCCCGTTTTATGAGGGTACTGATTATGACAGAGGTTATGAATTTGCCCGGAAGGAGAATGTGGCTATGGTCGACGAGCATTATTATGTGGCTCCGGGCTGGCTCATCAACAATCAGAATTACTATGACGGTTACGACAGGAAGGGGCCGAAAGTCTATCTCGGCGAATATGCCTCGCATCTTCCCGGCAGACCTAATAATCTCGAGGCCGCTCTTACAATCGCACTCTATCTCACCTCTGTGGAGCGAAATGGCGATGTGGTTGCGATGACCTCTTACGCCCCCTTGCTTGCGAAGGAGGAACACGTGAACTGGCGTCCTGATCTTATATTCTTCAATAACGATGAGATTACTCTTACTCCCGATTATTATGTTCAGAAATTATATGGGAATAATTCCGGCGACGAGTATATCCCTTCGGAAGTAAGTCTTGATTCGGAAGATGAGAAAGTCATGAAAAGATTCGGACATTCGGTTGTCAGGGACAGGAATTCAGGAGACATTATTGTGAAATACGCCAATCTTCTTCCGATAGAGATCGATCTGAACGAGTCTCTGGAGAAAATCGGTGTGTCGGCCGGAGAGGCGCAGGTATTCGAGATTAAGGGAAGCCCCGATGCTGCCGACGTCAAGCCCGCAGTCCGTACAATGGAAATCAGGGATGGTAATCTTGAGTTGATGCTTGCACCTTATTCCTTTACGGTTGTTAGAATCAGCTATAAGAAATAAATGATAAAGGACGGAGGGGGAACTTTTCCTCTCCGTTTATGTTTCAGATAAAGAATATAAGTTAATAGGAATGTTACCGAAAGATCCGTTTATGTTGCTCAGTTATGTCAATATGAAACTGAGAGATCAGGATGAAGACCTTGACGGTTTTTGCAGGTCGGAGGATATCGACAAAGAAAACCTCCTTGCCACTCTCGGCAAGGCGGGTTTTGAATATATCGAATCAATTAATCAGTTCAGATAGCTATGGCAAGGGAGATAGAAAGAAAGTTTCTTGTAACCGATGATTGTTATAAGAAAATGTCGACTGAGAGATTATGTATCCGGCAGGGATACTTGTGCAAGGAGATAGAAAGAACTGTCAGGGTCCGGACAATCAATGATAAAGGCTTTCTGACAGTGAAAGGAAAAACATGCGGCATTTCCCGTCCGGAATTCGAATATGAGATTCCTTTTGATGACGCTGAAAGTATGCTTGCGATGTGTGGAAAATGTCTTGAGAAGACGAGATATATAGTTCCGTTTGAGGGAAACAAATGGGAAGTTGATGAATACAGGGGTGCTCTTTCTCCATTGGTGGTTGCGGAGATAGAGTTGCCGTCGGAGGAAAGCACATTTGAAATCCCGTCGTTTGTCGGGAAGGAAGTCAGTGATGATCCCGGCTATTTCAATTCCAGTCTCATAGCCAGGCTTTGATGTCTCTCGCTCAGATCTCATATATGCGAGTCTGCTTTTTTTCTTATTGAGTCCACTTTTTAAAATGGACTCAATAAGTAAGTATTCGAATTTAAACCACACGACAGCTGGTATTATCTAAACCCTAAACTCAAACTATAAACCAATTTAAGAGTGTGTTTGGATTTAAATGAAATCTCTATCTGTAGTGATTTCAAGATTTTCCATTACATTCTCTAAAAGTTAAAATCGGTTTAGATTCAAACACACTCTAAATTTACTTGAGAGATTTAAATCACTAATTGTGCAATTTGTATTAAAAGTTCTTCTATAAGTACTAATCTTCATTAAAAATGGCACAGATTTTGATTAAAAACAAAAATGTTTAGAAAACTATATAATAAAAAATAGTTTTATTGCGTTTATAATTGAGTGTTAAACTAAATAAGGCAAAATTAAGATTAGGTTATTATGGCCGCGAGGCTTTTATTTATATTAATTATTTCGATGTTAACGCTTTCCGCCCGGGCTAATCAGCCCGTCTACCGGGAGGTGGTTGGCGTCGTTACAGATTCCGTTACGGGAGAGAGACTGAGCTACGTCAATGTGTTTTCAAAGGCAGCCAATAAAGGAGTGCTGACCGATGAGAATGGCGTTTTCCGCATCCGCATTCCGTCCGGAGCCAATCTGGAGGTGAATTCGATGGGATATGCCCCTCAGATCAAGAAGATTATGTATGTCAAGGGCGACACTGTCAGATTCTGTATGATGCAGCAGGCCCAGACATTGGCTGAGGTAGTGGTGAAGAAAAAGCGTAACAAATATTCAAAAAAGAATAATCCGGCGGTCGATCTGATGCAGAGGGTGCGCAGCGACAAGAAGCTGCATGATCCCATGAACGAGCCGTATTTCAGCTATGACAAATATGAAAAGACGCTTTTCGGTCTGAATGACTTTAAGAAAGACCTGAATAAGAACGGAAAGACCTCTTTTCTTCGGGATTATGTAGATACGGTCGAGACTACAGGCAAAAGGATTCTTGCTCTTTCACTGAAGGAAAAGCATACCACCAAGATATCGGACAAGGAGAATAAATTCAATAACGAGATCGTTACCGGAATGCGCAGTCTCGGAGTCGACGAGCAGCTCGATCAGGAAAGTGTAAGGGCGTTCCTTCAGGATATCCTAAGGGAGATCGATGTCTACAGCAACGACATCACCTTGATGCAGAATCGGTTCGTAAGCCCGCTTTCTGTGATTGGCGCTGATTATTATATGTATCATATCGCCGATACGGTCGATGTAGACGGAGAGAAATGCGTGGAGCTGACTTTCGCTCCCCACAATCCGGAGTCGTTCAGTTTCAACGGCCGATTGTATATTCCGGTCAAGGATTCCGTAAAATATGTGAAGCGCCTTTCGATGCGTATTCCTAAAGCCCTTAACCTTAATTATGTCGATAATATTTTCATAAACCAGGATTTTGCAAAGGATTCTCTCGGCAACACGCTCAAGGAGCAGGACGACGTCAGCCTCGAGCTTAAGCTCGTGCCCGGAACCCCCTCATTCTATGTTTCACGCACGTCGAGATACGACAATTTCACATACGAGCCGAGAAGGGAGTTTGAAAAGTATTATAACAATAGTGACGACGAAATCGTTATCGAGGAGGCGGCTGTCCAGGATTCTGAGTTCTGGGATAATGCCAGAAAAGTTCCTCTTTCATCGGCAGAATCGAAAATCGGCAATATGATGACCCGTTTCCGTCAGGTTCCTATCTTTTACTGGGCGGAAAAGATTCTTACGATAGCCTTCAAAGGTTATGTCAAGACAGGCAGAAACAGTAAGTTCGATATCGGTCCGTTAAACACTTTCATCAGTTCGAACACGGCCGAAGGCCTGCGTCTTAGGTTTGGCGGCATGACCACGGCGAATCTTTCCAAGCGTTGGTTCGCCCGCGGATTTGTGGCCTACGGTTTCAAGGATAAGAAATGGAAATATTCCGGTGAGCTCGAATATTCTTTCATCGACAAGAAGTATCATTCGAGGGAATTCCCTATGAACTCAATTCGCGCTACTTACGAATATGATAAGGATCAGCTCGGACAGCATTATCTTTTCACTAACGCCGACAACGTGTTCATAGCCCTGAAGCGAATGAAGAGCGATCTGATCACATACCGCAGGATGGCGAAGCTTGAATATAATCTGGAGTTATTGAACCGTCTCTCGTTCGCAGTCGAGCTGCGTCATGAGAAGCAGGAGGCCACGAAGTGGGTTCAGTTTGAAAACCAGGACGGCACCTTCGACCGCAGTTTCAATCAGGCGGTGGCGAAGTTCATGATAAGATGGGCTCCCGGGGAGCGCTTTGTGCAGAATGCCGATGTCAGATTCAGGGTCAATCTTGACGCTCCTATCTTCCAGCTTACTCATGAATATGGGCCCAAGGGCTTCTTAGGGGCTGATTTTACTTTGAACAAGACGGAGTTCAGTGTTCAGAAACGTTTCTGGTTCTCTTCTTTCGGATATACCGACATCATCCTTAAGGCAGGCAAGATCTGGAGCACTGTGCCTTTCCCGGCATTGCTCTGGCAGAACGCCAATATCTCTTATACCATTCAGCCGGAGTCGTTCACTTTGCTCAATCCTATGGAGTTTGCAATGGACCAGTATGCCTCCCTTGATTTTACTTATTATCTCAATGGTTTGATTTTCAATCGTATTCCGCTTGTCAATAAACTGAAATTGAGAGAAGTGTTTACCTTCAAGGGGTTTGTCGGTCATCTTTCCGACAAAAATAATCCTGAATACAATCATTCGCTCTATAAGTTCCCGGAATATGCCAATACGGTCCCTATGGGTAAGAAGCCTTATATGGAGATAGGCGCCGGCATCGACAACATTCTTACGTGTCTTCGTGTGGATTATGTATGGCGTCTCACCTACAGGAATCTTCCGAATGTATCGAGGGGTGGTGTCAGAATCTCAATGCACTTCTCTTTCTGATTATTATTTCAATTTTTTTGACTAATTTTGCATAGAGGTTGCAGACCGCTCGCACTATGTATGGCCATATACCCCTTGTCGAGCGGTTTTGTATCTGATGGATATCAAATACACTCTTGGATATGAAATCTTTATCTGTATATTTAGCAGCGCTTTTAATAGCTGTTTTTGCTCAGAATGCATTGGCTGAAACTCCCGTTCTTCCTGTAGTGGAGATAATGGGTAAGGAATATTATGTATATACCTCCAGAAAGAATGATAATCTCTATGCGATAGCTCATGATTATGGTTGGGATCACAACAAACTTCTTAAACTGAATCCAAATGCAGTGTCTCCGCTCAAGAAAGGCATTAAGATATATTATCCTGTTAAGGATACGGAGGCGGTTCAGGCGCCGACAGGAAGTCTGTCGGAACAGGATTCCGAACCTGTGATCCATGTCGTGAAACGGGGAGAGACCGTTTACGGGATTGCGAATATGTATTCCATACCGGTCGACCGCATATATCTTCTGAATCCGGAAAGTCGTGACGGAATCAAGGCCGGCAGCCGTCTTATCCTCAAGGAGAAAGAGATTTCGATCGACGAAGACGCAAATCCCAGATATTATACAGTGAAAAGAGGAGATACGCTATATCAGCTTGCGAGAAAGTTTTCCACCTCAGTCGCTTCGATCCTTAAACTGAATCCCGGAGTATCCGAACTTAATTTCAAGGCCGGCGAGGTGATCCGTCTGCCTGAAAAGGGTCAGGGCGTAAGAATCACCACTCAGAAAGTGGAGGAGGAGAGACTGGACTCTTTCGATTCATACAAAGTAGATAAGAAAGACACATGGGAAACGATCGCACAAAAGACCGGCGTCGACAAGGAAGACCTCATCGAGGCAAATAAGGAAATGGGGGATAAACCCAAGAAAAAGGCTGTCATAACCGTTCCCCGGACCGAGACCGTCGAGGTCGACAGAACTGTCGTGGAGGAGGATCCGCGAGAACTTTCTCCCGACGGCGTCGGAGAGATTTATGATGACGTCCATAAACTGGGAAGCATCGATTCTCTCGGAACGGTCAAGGTGGCTATACTTATGTCGGCGCCGTCCAACCGCATGGACCTTGAATACGTCAGAGGATTCCTCACCGGAGTTGACCGACTCAAACATAAGGATTTCAAAATTAAGGTAGACATTATCGACGGCACCGGAACTTCTTCCGACATTCTGTCGAGACTTTCCGATCTTGATCCCGACATCATGTTCCTTACCAATGACAGGAATATTCCCGACTTTATCGATGAATATGCCGAAATCAGTCAGACTCCTGTGGTCAATACTTTCGACGTCCGGAACGAATCATATCTGAAGAATCCCTATATCGTTCAGCTTCTCACTCCGTCGAACTATTTCAACGACGAGATAGCGGCAAATCTTGCCGCGCAGTATAAGGATGCGACATTGATTTTTGTCGGTCCGGCCGACAACAACGATGCGCTCGCTCAGGCGCTTTCCGACATCTGGCCTAAAAATAAGATCAGAAAAGTCTCCGTGGGCGGACTCGCCAATGCCTCGTTTACCGACTTCAATAATTATCTGCTTTATGGATATCCTCAGGGCAAGGATGCCGTGGAGGAGCTTCTCTCAAACGTGATATCTGCGAAAGAGAAATATCCTCTCGCTTCGCTCACGCTCTTAGGCCGTCCAAACTGGATAGTTTATGAGGAGAGCCTGAAAAACAAATTCCATGAAGCCGATCTCCTTATCCCCTCGAGATTCTATTATGACGAAAGCACCCCGCAGTCGAAGAGCTTCGTTAACTATTATCAGTCGCTTTTCGACCGTCAGCCTGCCAGATCCTATCCTCTGTATGCAGGCATGGGCTATGACACTTCCCTCTTCTTTATCCCTGCGATGAAAAAAGCTGAGGGCGACATAAACCTTCTTGGCGAATCAGAGAAGGGCGTGCAGAGCGAGTTCCTGTTGCGCCGTCCCACCAACTGGAGCGGCTTCATAAACCCTGTCGTCTACCTTGTCAGATTCTCTCCCGGCAACACGGTCGATAAGATTCAGCTTAAATAAGGAACAAGTCATAAGTCTAACTTCACATCAATCGGAATGAAACCTGTCTGCATGAACATTAAAAATATAGTCTCGACGCTTTTGGCCGTCTGTGCGTTCTTTTTTTTCGGAAACAGAGCCGAGGCCCAGTCGCATTATTCATCAAACATCTCGGTCGGTGTGAAGGGCGGGGTGGATCTGTCAAGAATAAATTTCACTCCCAGTGTGAGACAGGGATTCCTGTTAGGCGGAAATGCCGGTGTTACTTTCCGTTATATAGAGGAGAGCCATTTCGGTCTGATCGCGGAGTGTAATTTCGCGCAGCGCGGATGGGCTGAGGATTTCGAGGAGTTGCCTTTCAAGTATTCGAGAACGGTAAACTACATACAGGTTCCGCTTCTCGCGCATATCTATTTCGGAAGAAGAGGCAAGTTTTTCTTTAACGCCGGTCCGGAGGTGAGCTTCCTGATAGGGGAATCGACCAGCTCGAATTTCGATTATAATAATGTGGAAAGTATCCCTGATTTTCCGTATCAGTCAAGAATAACCTATCAGTATCAGCTGGAGGCGAACGGCAAGGTGGATTTCGGAATCTGCGGCGGCCTCGGCGGGGAGTTCAACATCAACAGGAAGAACTCGATCTATCTCGAGGGCAGATTCTATTACGGACTTGGGAATGTGTTGAAATCAGGAAGGACCGAGAAATTCAGGGGCTCCAATTCGATGTCGATAATGCTTAGCGTCGGGTATTGGTTCCGTATCAAATAAAGATTATTTCAACAGAGTCTGAATCAGAAAACGGCGTAGTAGGCGAAGAGATAGATAAGCGACGCGGGAGCCGCGAAGAGAAGCGAGTCGATGCGGTCGAGGATTCCGCCGTGGCCGGGAATGAATTTGCCTGAATCCTTTATGTGCAGATTGCGTTTTATCATCGATTCCACAAGATCTCCCCATGTCCCGAATACGGTGACTGTAAGTGCAAGCCCGAGCCAGAGCCCGATATTGTCAGACAAACCGAAAAATCCGTAAAGACATCTGGCGAAAACAACCGCCGCGATAAGGTTGAAGAAAATTCCGCCCCAGAACCCTTCCCAGGATTTTTTGGGAGATATCCTCTCGAAAAGGCGGTGTTTTCCCAAGAGCGATCCGACGATGAAGGCACCTGTATCGTTAATCCAAATAAAGAGGAAAATCGCCAGAAGAATCATGGGCTTGCCGGTAAGGACTGCGATCGCTGACATACAGCCGAGAGGAACGCCTATATAAAGCTGCGACATCATCGAACGGGCAAGATTGCCGATAGGATCATCCGATTTTATGTAGAGCTCTTCGATCATTCTCAGAAGCAGAGAGAGAATCCAGATAATTATCGTGAATCCAAAGACTCCCAGACACAAGGAAAGAACGCCGGCGATATCCATCATCAGTGCAGGTGTGTGTTTTATGGAAAAACCATTGAATATTTTTGCAAATTCCAGGGTAGCGAGTAATCCTAAGATACCGGAAAGAAATATCACCCCTTCGGTTCCCTGAAGGATACAAACTACAATAATTGCGGCATATATGAGGCCGGAGATTGTTCTTATGATAAATTTATTCATTCTGTCGTAGTTCAAAAGTCTTACAAATTTAATTAATCTCAGGTATTATTCCATAAAATCATAAACATATTTTAGCTTTTTTATAAAAATTACGGTCTGGAAACGACAATTCATTTCCAGACCGCAATAAAGATTCAGAATTCAACCTTGAGTATGGTAGATCCCTGTTCCGCAAAGAGAGGGAAGCTGTCCCGATTCCTTGATCAGTCCTTATATTCCTCGATCACTTCCGGCGGAAGAGCTGCTATCTTATAGTCGTGATTACGTATGAAATCGACTATCATGTCGCGCTCGTCGCTTTTCTCTACGTCCGACTCAATCCGGAGCAAAGCATTGAAAGGAGATGTGGCTGTCTGGTATACGTGACGGTAACATTTGGCAATGTCGTCAATGACGCTCTCTGATTTTTTCCCTTTTCTCAATACGTAAGCGTTTACGCCGTAGTATTCTATGGGATTATGTGCCATTACTGTAAATGGCGGGACATTGTTGTTGACCCTGCAGCCTCCCTTCACAAGCACCCATTGTCCTACTTCGCAGTTCTCATGCACAAGCGCGTTGGACGAAAGGATGCAGAAATCGCCGATCTTGCAGGAGCCGGCAATCTTGACGGCATTTCCGAGCACCACATAGGAGCCTATCACAGAATCGTGGCCGATGTGGGTCTGCGCCATGATGAAGGAATTGCTCCCTATTCTTGTGGCTTTGCCTGCATGAATGCTCCGGTTTATAATCACATGCTCGCGAATTGTATTGTTCTCTCCGATCTCGACAAACGAATCCTCGCCCTTCCATCTGAAATCCTGAGGAGTGGCGGAAATTATGCTTCCGTCGAGAATCCTGTTGTTTTTCCCTATCCGCGCACCCGAAAGAATGCTGACATGGGGGGAGATAACGCAGTTGTCGCCGATCTCGACATTTCGGTCGATGTAGGCGAACGCACTGATTGTGACATTGTTGCCGAGCTTGGCTTCGGGGCTTACATAAGCCAGTGGACTGATATTTGACATAGTATTTGAATTTAAAGGGGTTATCAAATAATCTACCACATTATCTTCCGCCTCCGACTGCCTGATAAAGACTGATGAGAGCTGTAACCTTTTTGTGCCAGCAGTTCAGACTCGAGAGCTGGGCGTTCAACAGACTTGACTGAGCAGTCAAAACTTCGAGATATGTCGTTTTCTGATCTAAAGTTAATAATTCCTGGGTATATTCCACAGATTTTTCGAGACTTTCTATCTGTTTTAAAACATATTCCCGTTTTTCGGAGTTTGTCCTGAAATTCGAAAGGGCATCGCTCACATCCGCACTTGCCGTAAGAACAGCCTTCTCAAAAGCGTTCATGGCCTGCTTCTGACGGGCTTTGGCAACCTCGAGATTGGCAATGTTCTGGCCTCTTGAGAAGAGGGGAGCGGCGAGCTGGCCTGCAAGCTGGATGAACCATTTGCCGGGATTGGTGATCATCGAGCCCAGAAGGTTGGTGAAGCCTCCCTGTGCCGATATCGACAGGGTGGGATAGAAGGCAGCGCGAGCACTGTTGGTGGTGTAATATGCTGCGGCAAGACCTCTTTCGGCTGCCCTCACGTCGGGACGTACGGCAAGATATGAAACCGGAATGCCTTTCGCAACATCGACCGGAAGATTGAAATCAAGATCGGTCGTCACCTGCCAGTCCTGGGGATAGGTGTTGATAAGAAGCGACATAGTGTTCGAGGTCTCGCGGATTGCCTGCTCGATGTCGGGGATAGACGCCATGATGCTCCAGTAGTTTGCCTGGCTCTGAACTACCGCGGCCTCGTTGACGTAGGCAGCCTCTTTCATCAGTTTCATCGACTCGACCTGGTCTTTCCAGATCACGGCTGTACGTTTCGAAAGATTCAGCTGCTGGTGAAGAAGGACAAGAGCGTAATATGTATTGGCCACCCCGCAGATGATCTGCGAACGCACGGCCTGCTCGTAATCCTGCATCTGCTCCAGAGATACCTTCGCGCCTCGCTTGCGGTTAAGGATTTTGCCGAAGGCGTCGATCTCCCAGTTGGCTGCTAACGGAATGGAATAGCTCCAGTTCATGTGGCTGCCGCCGTAGCTTGCAGATCCTCCGTTTGGATTAAGGGCGAGGGACGGGAAATAACTGAGTTTCGCTCCTTTGAGCTGAGCCTGTGCTATCTCTACGTTATGACGGGCGTCATCAAGGTCGTTGTTGTTGTTCAGAGCCCTGCGGATATAGCTCTGAAGCATCGGGTCGGTGAATACCTTTTCCCAGCCCAGATATGCGAGTTCGGTCGAATCCGGCTGCATCTGAGTGGCCTTCTGATAGTCGGAGACCAGGGGATTCTCTTCGACAGGCAATTCATATTTCTGGTAGATATGACAGCTGCTTAATGCAACTGTCATAACTGCCAATGTGATATATCTGATTATTCTGTTCATTATCTTTATTCGTGAGTATTAATACTGTATTGTTCAATCTCAGAAGAAATGCCGCTGTTGTCCTTGTCTTTCCATTTCGGAGGAGTGATCTTCTCCTGGATGAGCTGGAAGGCGACAAACATGGCGGGAACTATAAGAACCTGGAGTATCATACCGATCAACATACCTCCGATAGCTCCCGTTCCGAGTGCGTTGTAACCATTGGCGCCGGCTCCGGTTGCGAACATCAGAGGCAACAGACCGATGATCATGGCCAGTGAGGTCATCAGGATAGGACGCAGACGGGCGGTAGCACCCTGGATGGCAGAGTTGACGACACTCAGACCTGTTCTCCGGCGTTCTAGGGCGAACTCCACGATAAGGATTGCGTTTTTGGCCAACAGACCGATAAGCATGATAAGGGCGATCTGCAGATATATGTTGTTGTCGATACCCATCATGCGGGCGAAGATGAAGGTGCCCATAAGTCCGAACGGAACCGAAAGGATAACGGCCCAGGGAATGATGTAGCTTTCATACTGTGCGCTCAGCAGCAGGTATACGAACAGGAGCACGAGTGCGAATATGTATGCCGTCTGGTTGCTTCCGGTTGATGCCTCCTCTCGTGTCAGACCCGAGTAGTCGTAGCCGAATCCGACGGGAAGTGTCTGGGCGGCAACTTCCTCTATGGCGTTGATGGCGTCGCCGGAGGTGAAGCCGGGAGCCGGCTGGCCGGTGACGGCGATCGATGTGAACATATTGAAGCGGTTGATCACGTCAGGACCGTAGACTCGTTTCAGTTTCACGAAGTTGTCGATCGGTGCCATGGTGGCGCCGTTTCTGACCTTGATGCGTTTCAGTGTCTCGGGCGAAACACGAGCTTCGGGGTTAGCCTGCATCATCACGCGGTAGAGCTTACCGAATTTGTTGAAGTTCGACACATACATACCTCCGTAATAACCCTGTAGGGCGGTGAGGATGGCGTTCTGTGTCAGACCTGCCTGCTTGATCTTGGCTACGTCGAGCTCTACAAGATACTGCGGGAACGAGGGGTTGAACGTCGAGTATGCCATCTGGATCTCCGGGCGGGCGTTAAGCGTTGCGATGAATCTCTGGTAGACCTGGAAGAAGTTGTTCAGGTCGCCGCCGGTCTTGTCCTGCAGACGGATCTCGAAACCGTTGGTTGCGGAGAAACCGGAAATCATAGGAGGCTTGAAGAACATTATTCGGGCATCCTTGATCTGGGCGCATTTCTGGAAAAGCATTCCGAGAACGGCGTCGGCGCTTTCAGTCTGCTCATCTCGTTCAGACCAGGGGCGCAGCTTGATGATGAAGGATCCGTAGGTGTTGCCCTGACCTCCGATAAAGCTGTAACCGGTGATGGCGTTTCGGGTCTGGATAGCGGGAATGGTAGAGGCGATGCTGTCGACCTGGTCCATGATGCGTTTCGTCTTGTCGAGAGATGTGGCGGGCGGCATATCGACTACACCCATGATCGTACCGGTATCCTCGTCGGGCACAAGACCGGTAGCCGTTGTCGACATAAGCCATACAAGGACGGCGATTGATGCCGCCACGATGCCGAAGCCCGTAACCTTATGCTTGATAAACCATCCGGATGCTTTGTTATACCATTTCAGAAGTTTGGCGAACACGCGGTTGAAGGCATTGATGAAGTCTTTGGAAAACATTCCGATCAGAGCGAGAACGCCGACTACAACGGCGATGATTCCCTTCACGATGCTTTCGAAGTCGAACCATCCCATCATAAGGAATGCGACGGCGATACAGATGAGGATGAAGGTGATGATAGGATTTGTCTTGAACCCTATTCGTTTCTTATATGTCTCCTTCATTACCTCTCCGGCAGCCGAATAGGCGTCTTTCATACGCTCTTTCAGCGGCTTCTGATCCTCTTTTTTGTGAGGTTTCAGGAAAAGGGCGCAAAGGGCCGGCGAAAGGGTAAGGGCGTTCACGGCCGAAAGGCCGATAGCCATGGCCATCGTCAGACCGAACTGACGGTAGAACACACCGGATGTTCCACCCATGAACGATACGGGGATGAACACGAGCATCATCACCAGCGTGATCGATATGAGGGCACCTGCAATCTCACTCATGGCGTCGATGGCGGCACGCTTCGCGGATGTATATCCTTCATCGAGTTTGGCGTGGACCGCCTCGACCACCACTATCGCGTCGTCGACCACGATGGCGATAGCAAGCACGAGAGCGGAAAGGGTGAGGAGGTTGATGGTGAATCCGAATATGTTGAGCAGGAAGAACGTACCGATCAGGGCCACTGGGATGGCGATGATAGGAATAAGTGTTGACCGGAAATCCTGCAGGAAGATGAACACCACGAGGAACACGAGCACGAATGCTTCGATAAGAGTCTTCACTACCTCATGGATAGAGGCGAAAAGGAAGTCGTTGACACTCATTGAGGTCTCGATCTTCACGCCCTCGGGAGCCTCTTTCTGGAATTTGTCGAGCTCTTTCTGGATGCTCTCTACTACCGCAGTAGCGTTCGAACCCGGCGACTGGAACACGATTGCCGAAACGCCTACCTTTCCGTTGGTCGTCGAATGGAAGCCGTAGCTGAGTCGGCCGAGCTCCACGTCGGCAACATCCTTGAGCCGGAGAATCTCGCCGTCGGGAGTGGCGCGGACAATGATGTCCTCAAATTCTTTCTCGTCCTGCAGACGTCCCTTGTATCTCATCACATACTGGAAGCTCTGTTTGCCGTTTTCGCCAAACTGACCGGGAGCCGCCTCTATGTTCTGCTCGGCCAGAGCCGCGGAGATATCTGTAGGCATAAGTCCGTACTGGGCCATGATGTCAGGCTTGAGCCAAATACGCATCGAGTAGTCTGCACCCATTACCATGGCCTCGCCCACACCGGGCACACGCTTGATTACAGGGATGATGTTGATGGCCAGATAGTTTTCGATAAACTCCTCGCTATATTTGCCTGCGTTGTCGAATACGTTGAAGACCATCAGCATCGACGACTGCCTTTTCTGGGTGATCACGCCCACCTGATTGACCTCGGCGGGCAGGAAGCTGGCTGCCTTTGCGACGCGGTTCTGGACATCGACGGCCGCCATATCCGGATCCATTCCCGGTTTGAAGTAGACGGTGATTGATGCCGATCCGTTGTTGGCTGCTGAAGAATACATGTAGTCCATGTTCTCGGCGCCGTTGATCTGCTCTTCAAGAGGAGCGATCACGGAATTAAGCACACTCTGTGCGTTAGCTCCGGTATATGTGGTTGATACCTGGATTGTCGGAGGCGCGATGTTAGGGTATTGCTCGATAGGCAAAGACATCAGACCCAGTATACCGAATATCACGATGAATATCGATATAACCGTCGACAGTACCGGCCTGTTTATAAACGTTGATAATTTCATTTCAATCTCTGTTTAATAGGGGTATGATTGATAGTGAATGCATTATTTTTTGGGCTTGATCACCATGTCGTCCTTGACCGAGATGCCGATGCCTTCGGTAACTACCACGTCGCCGGGTTTCAGGCCGCTTGTGACGATGTAGTTTACTCCGTCGTTCTCATTCGAGATGGTGATAGGCACGGAGTGAACCTTGCTCGAGTCGCCGAGGACGTAGCAGAATTTCATATCCTGGATCTCGTAGGTGGCTTTCTGCGGAATCATGATTGCATTCTGATACATAGAGGGGATGATAACCTGGCCTGTGTTTCCGCTGCGGAGCATGCCGTCGGGGTTGGGAAATACGGCGATTGCCTGTGCGGCTCCGGTAGCGGGGTCGATCACGCCGGAAATCGAGACGATTTTTCCGGGCTGGCCGTATCTTTCGCCGTTTGCCATCTGCAGGGTAACTTCGGGCATCTGCGCGATAGCCTGGTCGATCGTGCGTTCGCCGTTATTTGTCATGGCGAGAAGGTCTTTCTCGTTGAGCGAGAAATAGGCGCGCATGTCAGTGTTGTTCGAAAGGATTGTCAGCAGCGTCGAAGGTGAGACCAGCGAACCCTCCTTGTTGTCGATGGTTCCGACGATTCCGGAAACCGGGGCGGTGATCACGGAATAGGAAAGATTCTTTTTGGCGGCCGTGAGGTTGGCCACTGCCTGGTTGAGCTGCGCTTTGGCTGCGTTCAGGGCATCGGCCGATGTCTGATAGGCAGGGGCACTGATGATATTTTTATCAAGAAGGACCTTGTTGTTGTTGGCGTTTGTCTGGGCCGTGTTGACATTGGCCTGGGCTACGGCTACGGCGGCCTGGGCGGCGTCAACGGCTGCGCGGAGGCTTACCTGGTCGATGGTGAACAGAACCTGGCCTTTGCTGACTTTCTGTCCCTCCTCTACATTTACTTTTGTAAGAAATCCTGTGATCTGAGGACGAATCTCTACGTCATTCTCTCCTCTGAGCGAAGCGGGGAATCCGGATTCAAGTTTAGCGTCTTCCTCTCCGACTGTTATAACGGCCAGTTCGGGAGTCTGGGCTTCCTGTTGCTGATTCTTTCCCTTACATGCAGGGAGGATAATCATTGCTGCTGTGAGCGACAATGAAAAAGCACTCAATTTCCTAATTTTCATCATAAATCAATTTAAAGTATGCTGTATGTAATTTTTACCTGTATCGGTTGAAGCGTTGGGACGCTCCATTTAGTTTTGCCATTATTCGTGGTGGAATCTCTCTCTTACAGGAATCTCTGTTACAGACAATTCCATGTCTTGGCGGAATCATGTATATTAGTCATAACAACTGAAACCTGATTTTCCGGTGCAAAAATAGAAAAAATTTCTCTTAAGGAATCATAATTTGGAATAAAAAGTCCCTTTTTGACCAATATTCGTCACTTCAGAAAACTAATTTTTGATTTTTAGTTTTCTTTTGTTCCCTTTTGATATTTTCCTTGTTGATTGTCATAAAAAAGGTTCTGCAAGCGGTGCTTGCAAAACCTTTGTAATCTTATTTATACAAGTCTGGAGGTTACCAACCTGCTCATTTGGCGAAAAGAAGGTATTTTATAAACCTTAAACCCAAACTGTAAACCAATTTAGATTACTTGTTGAAGGGGGGAGGGGTGCCTGGATCTTCAAGATCGGGGTCGCCGGGAAATTCAGGAGATTCCGATGCCGGCTGTTCAGGTTCATGGCCTGTCAGCTCTATTTCCTTGCGGCGTTCGCGCTCTTCGTCCTCTTTCTTGTTTATCTCGATAATCTCATCGGTGCGCGATTTCCATTTTCTCTTTCCGAGAATCTTCTCGACATCATCGTGGTAGATCACCTCCTTCTCGATGAGAAGGTCGCGTATCTTGTTGTGCTGTTCGGAATACTCACGCAGAATCGATTTAGCTCTCTCATACTGCTCGTTGATGATTCGCTTCACCTCGGCGTCGATGATCTTTGCCGTTTCGTCGGAGTAGGGTTTCGTGAACCCCATGTCCTGGCCTGTGGAGTCGTTGTAGTTGATGTTCGGCAGTTTGTCGCTCATGCCGTAGACGAGCACAAGCGAGCGTGCTATCTTGGTGCATTTCTCAAGGTCGTCGCTGGCTCCGGTGCCGATCTGGCCGGTGAAGACCTCTTCGGCGGCGCGACCTCCGAGCAGACCGCACATAGTGTCAAGCAGAGCCTGGGTCGGGATGATCTGCCGCTCTTCGGGTGCATACCAGGCGGCTCCAAGAGCTCGTCCGCGCGGAACGATCGTGACCTTCACCAGAGGATTGCCATACTGGAGCATCCAGGTGATCGTGGCGTGCCCGGCTTCGTGAGTGGCGATCGAGCGTTTCTCATCGTCGGTGATGATGCGCGATTTCTTTTCAAGACCACCCACGATTCTGTCGATGGCTGCCATAAAGTCGTTCCAGTCGACGGCCTGCTTGTTGTTGCGGGCCGCTATCAGGGCTGCCTCGTTGCAGACGTTGGCTATGTCGGCGCCGGAGAATCCCTGGGTCTGACGGGCGAGTTGCTCGACGTCAAGCTTGCTGTTAACCTTGATGTTTCTCAGATGGACGTTGAATATCTCCACACGGTCGGAAAGCTCCGGAAGGTCGACGTAGATCTGACGGTCGAAACGGCCGGGACGAAGCAACGCCTTGTCGAGCATGTCGGCGCGGTTGGTGGCCGCGAGGCATATCACGCCGTTGTTCGACTGGAAACCGTCCATTTCGGTCAGCATCTGGTTGAGGGTGTTCTCACGCTCGTCGTTCGAACCCATGTTGGGGTTCTTGCCGCGGGCGCGGCCAACGGCGTCGATCTCGTCGATAAATACGATGCAGGGTGCCTTCTCTTTGGCCTGCTTGAAGAGGTCGCGGACGCGGGCGGCGCCGACGCCGACAAACATCTCGACGAAATCTGATCCTGACATCGAAAGGAAAGGCACGTTGGCCTCGCCGGCCACAGCCTTGGCAAGCAGCGTCTTTCCCGTTCCCGGAGGGCCGACAAGCAGTGCTCCCTTGGGAATCTTGGCTCCCAGTTCGGTATATTTCTGCGGATTTTTCAGGAACTCCACGATCTCCTCGATCTCAACCTTGGCCTCGGCAAGACCGGCAACATCCTTGAAAGTCACGTTTGTTCCGTTGTTCTTGTCGAATACTGTGGCTTTCGATTTGCCTACATTGAAGATGCCCCCACCGCCGGCGCCGCCGCTCATCCTTCTCGACATATAGACCATGAAGAGAACGATGAGGATGATGGGCCCGAAATACCAGAAGAATTTCATCAGGTCGCTTCCTTTCTCGTATGTGACCTTTATCTGGTTTTTCCCTTCGGCCTTGAGAGTGGCGTTCCAGGAATCGATTTTCTCCTGTATTTTGTCGGAAGAGGGGATAGTGGTCTTTATCTTCTTATCGCCGGGGATGGTCGACGACATGTCGAAATGCAGTTTCTTTGCTCCGGCGTCGGTAAGGAAACCCTCGGCTATGCCGTTTTCGGCAAATACCATTATCTTGACGATATCACCGTCGAGCGCGGTCTTTTCAAAATCCGTCCAGTCGACTTCCTTGGTCTGCGAACTGTCTTGGAAGTAGTAAAGGGCCAACAGCGAGAGGGCTATCAGCGCATACATCCAATACATATTGAAAAGCGGGCGTTTGTTAGGCGTTCGGTTTTTTTTGTTCGGTTGTAGCATATAGAGAACTTAATGAATTACATTTAGGGAGCGTGTTTCTTTTCAGTCGATGTCGGCGATGTCTCTTACATGGGCATCGCTCCAGAGCTCTTCGAGTTTGTAGAATTCCCTCGTTTCAGGGAGGAAAACATGGACGAAAAGATTGCCGTAATCGATCACAATCCATTGGGAATTGCGGTAACCGTCGTAGTTATACGGCTTGATTCCGGTATTTTTCAGAATATCTTCGCGGATACCGTCGGCGATTGCCGATACCTGCGATGTCGACCTGCCCTGACAGATGATGAACTTCGATGCCGGAGCGGATTCGATTTCACTTAGATTTATTTCAGTGATTTTATTTCCTTTTTTGTCTTGGATCGCCTCTATGATCAGCGGCGAAAGATCGGGTGTTTTTTGCATTCGCAATTTATGTTAATCCAGTTTGAATAAAATTTGTCGTTATGACATTAATTGTCAACAGCAAATTCTGTGCCTAAAATAACAGAAACGGGGTCTTATGAAAGACCCGTTTCTGTAGATTTTTAAGAATTCAAATGCGAATTTAATAAAAAACGGTGAATATTCTTCTATAATAGAAGAATGTTTCAAATAATATTCTCGATAATTTTCTAATGAGAATATTAGGGCGCGGTTTAACGATACTATTCTCCATAACGAACGCTTATTATATCCCAGTCGACGATATCCCATAGCTTTTTGAGATATTCGGCTCTGCGATTTTGATAGTCAAGATAATATGCGTGTTCCCATACGTCGAAGACCATGATGGGCTTCAGCCCCTCGGTGAGGGGATTGGAGGCGTTTTTGCCCTGGGTGATGAAAAGGGTGCCTTTGCTGTCGGCTGAGAGCCATACCCATCCGGAACCGAAAAGGGTGGTGCCGGCTTCCTCGAATTTCGCCTTGAATTCTTCGAAACTGCCGAACTGCTCGTTGATTTTATCGCGAAGTTTCGAAGTAGGTTCCTTAAGGCCGTTGGGGTCGAACTGGAAGAAATAGAATATATGGTTCCAGGCCTGGGAAGCGTTGTTAAAGAGCTTCCCGTCGCTTTTGACGATGATTTCCTCGAGCGTCATATCCTCGAAGGGCGTTCCCTCGATAAGGGCATTCAAAGTGTCGATATACGCCTTTTCATGTTTTCCATAGTGGTAATCGATAGTCATAGGAGAGATCACCGGTGCGAGGGCATCGATAGAATAAGGCAGGCGTGGCTGGCTGAATTTCATAGCTTTAAGTATTATAGTGTTGATAAATGTATTAACTCTCATAATGGCATCCGCCATCATACCTACATAACAAAATACCCACGCCAAAGGTTGGTTCTTCTTTAAATTGGTTTATGGTTGAGGTTTAAGGTTTAGATAATACCATTCGTCCTGTCTGCAAGTCAAGCTGAACCTCTAAACCTAAACTTTAAACTTCATGTTTTCAGGTTCAATGGAATTTTAAAAACTTGACTAATTTATATGATCAAATTATTCGGGTAGTAATCGTTTTATTCTCTTTGATGCAGACCCACATGATTTAAACATTTGTCCATAGATAAAACTTTTACATCTTATTTCAAAAGTTTTGTCTATAAACTAAACTTTTCTTGAATGCACAATTTGCGTCATGCTATTCAGTCGATGCCGTTGATGATGTCGTAGAGGTGTTCGAACCGGTCTACAACTCCATAACGGGTGGTGTTTGTGGATATTGAATTGAAAAGACGCTTCGCGCACTCGGTCTTGGCCTTTTCCACTCCGCGCAGCTCCATTTTGTCGAGCGAACCTTTTGTCTCGGCAACGAAGAAGACGTGCCTTATGCCGCAGTGGTCGTCGAAGACGATTGCCCAGTCGGGTGCATAGCTGCCTACCGGCGTTGGTATTTTCAGTTTCCTTGGCAGTTTCGCGAATATCAGTACTTCGTTGGCACCTTGCAATGACTCCGCAAATTCCTTCTCACCCTCGCTGTCAAAAGACAGATAGGGCGTTATATGTTTCGACAGTTCAAGAGATTTGTTGATGTTCAGACGTCGCTCGGGAACGAATATCGTGCTGTCGTAAGGATCGGCTTTCGTCGGATTATACGTTATATGATCGACGATCATGGTTGCCTTCTCTTCACGGATGGCCTTTATTACATTGCGGATAAACTCTTCGGGATTATTCTTGAACATCAGAACCTGCATGCCGATTCCCTTCAGGATTTTTACAACCGACCGTCTTGTCAGTCTGGCTCCTTTAGCTATATCTCCTACAAGATCATACTTTACAGATGAGGTACACACATCTGTGAGTTCGCGCGTTGCAGAATGAGTATTGCCGAATTTTGTCACGTTCTCCTTATCCTGTTCTCCGCTGACCATCACATATTTCAGTTTCGTGACAGTAAGGTTCTTTCGCAGATTTTTAATTGCCTTTTCAATCAGTTCGTCGCTGTCATAATGAACTGTATAGACATACTTATGATTGATCTCGTTCCAGAGTTTCTGAAAGCGTTTGTCGGAGAAATTTTCATTAAGTTCATTTGCCGGAGTGGTGACGGAAACTTCCTCGACCATATCCTCAAGCACTTTGGGATTGAAGATTCCGGCAATAAGCGTCTGCATACCGTCTTCAATATTCTTTATAGGAGAATCGGCAGGAAGCACCATGAGCTCGTTTGCCGCTGCATCGGCATGATATTTAGAAGTGAGATTGCCGTCGCGGGTCACATAGCCGCTCTGATAGAGATAACCTAAAATCAGAGTGGCGTCCATAAGGTCGACGGTATGTTTCTCGCCGTTGGCATCCGTCACGACCTTGCCGATAAAGTAATCCTGCGAGGCGGCGGTGACGCGGTTTCGCAGTGCCTCGCGTGTTTCGCGTTGGAGAGCGGAAGTGAAGTCGGCATAGCTTTCGTTGGCTATCACTGTCAACTGATTGATTTCGTGAACATCCTCGCCGAGAAGTTCCTTGTCTTGACGTATACCGTTCTTGTCAACGCATATACGCAATCCTCGGCCCACCTCCTGACGCTTGGCTGTAGTGGAATTGCTGTGGCGAAGAGTGCAGATCTGGAAAACGTTCGGGTTGTCCCAGCCTTCGCGGAGTGCGGAATGAGAGAATATGAAGCGTGTCGGTTCCTCGAAGCTGAGCAGCCGCTCTTTGTTTTTCAAGATGAGGTCGTAGGCCGATGTATTCTCCTCTGAATCCTTCTCTTTTGAGTTGATCGAATGGCCGCTCTTCTTGTCGATTGAGAAGTATCCTTTATGGGTCTCGAACGGCTTGAAACTTAGGAGATATTTGTCGTAAGGCGTATCGAAAATCGTGATGAAGTCGTTTATGATACGCACATATTCCTCCTCGAAAATTTTCTGGAACTTTCCTTTCATCTCATTGCCCTCTTTGTCATACTGCCGGTAGTGGCTCACTTCATCGATAAAGAAAAGCGAAAGACATTTTATGCCGCGGTTGAAAAGTTCCTTCTCTTTGGTGAGATGGGCTATGATAGTCTGGCGAATCTGTACGCGTTGCATGGCCTCCTCGTTATTATCTCCCACCACTTCTCCGCAAAAGAGGGTAGTGCCGTTAAGGAAAGTGACATATCCTCGCCCGCGGGGATTAATTTCGGAGATAACGAAATCTTCATATTGGGCAAGACCGGAAGCTGCGAAAAGTGAGTCTCCTGTTGCGAATTTTCTGACTTCGCGACGTATGCTGCCATCCTTTCGTTTCACCTCAAACTCTATACGTACCTCCGGCGGACGCTTCGGGGAAAGCACCATGCCGTCGATATACATATATCCGCTCGTCCCTTTGAGATTCTTAATCTCAAATCCCTGTACTTTGATACGTTTCACAAGTTGCTCGCGATATGCGTCGTATGCGTCGAGGGCATATATCGTGTCATGCCTTGTCTTATGGGTGGCAGAATAGTTAAGTACGAAAAGAGGGGAGAACTTGGCGAGAGCGTTCTGTGTCGCCGCGCCCTCCATCTTCTGAGGCTCGTCCATTATGATTATCGGGCGGTTGGCGGCAATCACATCGATGGGTCGGCGGGAACCGAATTCATCACGTTTAGAATATATGATGCGGGCGGCTTTGTCTCCGCTTCTTCCCTTGCCCTTCGATTTTGCCTCGTTCATTGAGGAGGCAAACGCCTGGGTGTTTATTATCATCACCGAGATGCCGCTGTCCTGCGAGAACTGATCGAGCTGATTGAGGTTCGAACTGTTGTAGACAAACCAGCGGGCTTTCTTACCATAATGCTCCATGAAATGCTCTTCGAGCATACGGAACGATTTGGCCACACCTTCGCGGATAGCGATACTCGGAACGACGATGATGAACTTGCTCCAGCCATAAAGCCTGTTGAGTTCAAACATCGTCTTGATATAGACGTAAGTCTTTCCGGTTCCGGTCTCCATCTCGATATCAAGATTGACAATTCCATGACCTTTGCTTAGCGTCGTACTCGGTACTATCTGATTCTTAATCTGTATATCCCGAATATTTGAAAGAAGCTGTTCCTGCGATAGTTCGACATCATTGTTGCGGTAGGCTGTTTCATCCTCAACTGAGAAGGAGCCGTCTGCAACTTTGCCTATATCTCGGCGGTAATGCTTCGGATTCCGCTTAGGCTGACCGCGGAACACATTCACTGTATCCTCCACGGCCTCCGTCTGATATCCCTGTATCTTAAACTGAAATTTCATTTTCTTCAATTAGGAATTAGGAGTGAGGAATTAGGAATTAAGAGATTCTCCTGTTGTTTTAGTTATGCTACTTAAGAGTTTTCTTAATTCTTCACAATCACTATTGATAGATTGATATTCTTCATTAGAAAGAAAATCGGTTTCAGATAATAACTCAAGCCAATACTGGGTTTCTACGCATTCTTTGAATGCGATATACATTTTTGCGAGAAAATCCTTTTTGCTTATTCCAGACAATGCTTCAGTTACATTTGCCCCAATGGATGTACCACTTCTAAGTAATTGCTTTGAAAGAATAAATTCTTTTTTTGTTTCACAATGATTCGGTAGTTTTGAGCTAACCGAATGATTACAAGGTTAATAAATGTG
>CAJTYD010000014.1 GCA_910583775.1 uncultured Muribaculaceae bacterium
CGTCCGTCTTACACCCCTAAATTCGATGTCTTCAAATTTTTGTCATGTACTTAAATAAATAAATAATGATGAATGGAACCAAGGAGATGTCCGGCGGTATCTTACTTTACAGGAGTCACTTTATAGCCGAGTTTTCTAAGACCTTCGATCACGCCTTTATCGCCGGGAAGATGAAGCGCTCCTACTGCGATGAAGCTTGGGGATTCGCTCATGATGCCGGGAAGAATCTTGAGCCAGCTGGAGTTCCTGGAATTCACGATGCGGTCCATATATTCCGGAGTCGCCTCTTCGTCTTCTACCATGGTTTTATAAAGTGTCTCAAGATCCTGGGCGAGATATGCTTTGTTCAGCTTCTCAGCGCTCTCGATATTCTTTTGGGGGTCGTCGAGCATTTCAATCAGGTCGGCAGCCTGTTTTGAGATCGGCTCTGCGCAATAAAGGATCTGTGCCTGGAATTCAGGAGTCTCGAGGCCTTTTACTTTCTTGCCTGTTTCCTTTCCCTGCAACTGGAAATACGTGTCGAGTTGTTCTGTAGGGTTAAATCCGGGAAGCTTGTCCTTGACGATCTGTACGGCTACCATTGCCGTGACCACCATCGGCCTCATGGGTTCGAGCATGGAAAGTTCCATTCCCGGCATCGGGGCCCACTTTTTGAATTCCTCATTTATTCTTTTGAAATCTTCGGGTTTGATCACTTTGGAAAGGGTGCTGTCCTGCGGAGCCATCATGTAAGGCTGCATTTTCATGGCGAGGGCCATCTGGTCGAGAGTCATGTCGATCTCACCGACAACCTGTTCGGCATTCTTGAATGCGTCTCTGCATCCGGGAATGGAATCTATCACCGAAAGAGGGGCGAGATGGTGCGTTCCGAAAATATAGGAAGGTGATTTCAACCCGTTTCCTTCTATCTTATAGAAAATCTGTGCGTTGCAGATTATCGCGGAAGAGAGGATAATGCCGAAGGCAATGAATAATTTTTTTAACATCTTATTTTTGGTTTTGATTTACTTCTAAGAGTGTGTTTGGATTTAAACCGATTTTAACTTTTAGAGAATGTAATGGATAATCTTGAAATCACTACAGATGATCTTTTTGGTGATTTAAGCCAAGTTTCGGCAGTCGAAACCGAGAGGTTTCTCCTTTCTCAACTTGCTTGAATCCCTCAAAAATCTCTATCTGTATTAGAGCTTGTTCCTTAAAATTTCGAGGCCGTAGGGGTCGCAGCATTGGAGCGGATTTGGTCATTTGCTGAAAGGAGCATACCGAGGTATGTGACTGAAAGCAAAGGGCCAAATCAGCCCAAGGATGCGAGACAAGGGGCAATTTCCTTGCCCGAAGGCCTTGATATTTTCTAAACAAGCTACCACAAATCGTATAATATTTTTATTTCTTTAACAATAAGATTTAATTACTATTAAAGAGTCGAAAGTTTAATTACCGTAGCCTCGGCGCTTTTTGGCATATTTCGCGAGAGCTCATCGGTCACGATGCTCGCATCGCTCCCTCTTCGTCTCGCAAAATCTGCTCAAAAAACGCCGCCCCTACGACCTTGAAATTTTAAGGAACAAGCTCTTAATTTCATTTAAATCCAAACACACTCTTATTTGACGCAAATATATAAAAATAGTTTCAATAAATATGTTTTTAGTGGAAATAATGAGTTTTTTTGTTAATTTTGTAAAAATGCGTCCAAATGGAAATAGGGTTGTTGCCGGTTGTAGATCTTGTCCCGCACTGCCCCGGAAGGATATCAAAGCTCATAATGAAGTTGTTTAAACTAATTTTTATGGTAAGATTAATGAAGATTGCCATAAAGTTTAAATTTCTTCATATATTTTTGCAAACGTAAATTAGTTTAAACAACTTCAATCTATGGATAGTAAAACTTTGACAGATATAGTAGCCGATAAGACCGGACGGTCGAAGACGGAGATTCAGAACCTTATCGACTGTCTGGCTGTGGAGGTGGCCGAAACCCTCAAGGAGGGGGATTCGATCACAATTCCTTCAGTGGGATCTTTCGAGCCCCGCAAGCGGCTTGAAAGAGTGTCCGTGCATCCGACCACGGGCAAACGGCTTCTGATTCCACCCAAACTCTCGGTGGTTTTCAAACCATCCTCTCTGTTGAAACAGAAGATAAGAGAAATCAAGGGCTTATAAAAATTCAGGAAATGGAAGAAAAAATTACTTTATCCGTTTTGTCGGCAAGAATTGCGGAAAATACAGGATATCCCAGGAAGATCTGTGAGGATTTCTTAAGGGAACTTTTCACAACCGTCTCCGAGACTTTGTCGAAAGGAGAGAATGTAAAGATCAGGGGGTTGGGAACTTTTCGGATCATCTATGTAGCTCCAAGAAAAAGCGTTGATGTCAACACCGGTGAAAGTATAGAGATTCCGGGTCACAACAAGATAGTGTTCGCAGCTGCCAAAGAACTTGCCGAGGATATTAACGAACCTTTCTCAATCTTTGAGACCGTGGAATTAAAGGAGGGGTATGAGGAAACTGCCGAAGAGGAACAGGAGGCTGTTTTGTCGTCTTATAGTATCGAGGAAAGTGCGGAAGTTCCCGATAATGAGTCGGATAGCATTGCATGCGCCGATCCGGAGAATAATGTCGAGGTATCTGAAGAGCCCGGCGAAGTGCAGGATGGAAGTGTCGCGGAGGATGAGGTCCCGCAAGAGCTGGAAACAGTTTCGGATGAGGAAACATCTTATGAGTATGATTCTAACGCCAGAAGAGGGAAACGGAGTTTCACATTCCTTATGGGGTTTGCGTGCGGACTTGCCCTGGCGGCTATCGTATGTCTTGCCGGCTGGCTGTTTTTCTTTAATTCTGTGGATTTAAAGTCTTTGTTAGACCGGAAGCCTCTGGAAAGTACGGCTATTGCAGAGCTAAAGTCTTCTTCGAGCGTCAAAGACACTTCGGTATCTATCGTTCAAGAGCCCGTTCCTTCTTCAGACACTGTCGTAAAAGCCGGGGCGAGCGATAAATCGGATATAGTGGAAGCCGTTCCTACCAAGCCCAGTGATGAGAAGAAATATGACACGATATCGAAAACGCGATATCTCACCACTATGGCTAAGGAGTATTATGGCAATTACAATCTCTGGCCATATATCTATGAGGAGAACAAGGCATTTTTAGGACATCCCGACCGAATTAAGCCAGGCACCCGGGTGGTGATTCCTCCATTGTCGAAATATGGTGTAAATCCCGACAATCCTGAAGACATCAAAAAAGCAAAAAGGATGGGTGTCGAGATTTATGCAAGATATAAATGAAAAAATCCGGAAGAGACGTTTCGTTCTTCCGGATTTTTTATGGTCATTCGCGCAATCTGTCTAATTCCTGATCAAGAATATCGATCTCTTCGTCTGTTGTGCCCCAGTCGGTCACGAACCTCACGGGCGTTTCAGAGTCAAGCATAGGACCCCATAATTCGAACGAAACGTTTGCGGATAATTTCTTAATGTCCTCATTAGGCAGGATAAAGAACTGCTGGTTGGTAGGGGAGTCAATGAAACATCTGTAGCCATGCCGGTTCATTACGTCGCGAAGCCTGAACGCCTTTTCAAGAGCATTCCTGCCTCCCTTCAGATACAGGTTGTCGGAAAAGAGCGTTTTGAACTGCACGCCAAGCAGTCTCCCTTTGGCAAGCAGAGCGCCATGCCTTTTAATTATAGTAAAGAAATTAGGAAACATTTCCGGTTTTGCCGTTACTACAGCTTCTCCGAACAGAGCGCCGCATTTTGTCCCTCCGATGTAAAACACATCGCACAGTCTGGCGATATCGGTGATACCCAGATCCGATTCCTCGGAGGCCAAGGCATTCGCAAGACGAGCACCGTCCATATATAACGCAATTCCCGCGTCGTGACAGACCTTGCTTATCCCTTCAAGTTCGGCAAGCGAATAAAGGGTGCCGAGTTCCGTGGGATGAGAGATATAGACCATTCCCGGGGGGACCATGTGAGGCCATGTGGAATCGCTGTAAAATGATTTCAGAAAATTCTGAAGAATTTCTGCATCTATCTTTCCGTCTTTCGACGGGATTACAATCACTTTATGGCCGGAGGCCTCTATGGCTCCCGATTCATGAACGTTTATATGAGCGGTCTCGGCAGCCACCACGCCCTGATAGCTTGCGAGCGATGCGTCAATAACAGTGGCGTTGGTCTGGGTGCCCCCTTCGAGAAGCCAGACTTTTCCGTCGGTAATTCCGCAGAAATCAAGAATCGCTTTTTCAGCTTCGGCAGTAAATCTGTCGGCCCCATATCCCGGCGTCTGAAGCATATTGGTCTCGACAAGCTTATTCATGACTTCAGGCATGGCGCCTTTCATATAGTCACAATCGAAATGTATCATTTTGGCTCGCAAAATTAGAAGATGAACCTGATCTGTCAAAAGATTCGACCAGGCGGTATGTCCATAAAAGAAAAAAGCCCAGAAAAATCTGGACTTATCTGAGGTTCCAACCAGATTCGAACTGGTGTAAACGGTTTTGCAGACCGGTACCTAACCACTCGGACATGGAACCTTTTGTGTTTTGCGATGCAAAGTTATAAATTATTTTTGAAACCTGCAAGATTAAAAATTAAATTTATGTTTTATTCTTTAAATAAGGTTTGAGGATAGAGTATTAAGGAACGCATTCTTAACAACTCTTAGCAAAAGGTTGTTATTATATTATAAGGAATGTATCTATTCTCTGGGAGGCTGCATTGTTCCCCCCTGAAAGCATCCTTTAACGACATCAAGGAATGAAAAGGTTATTTTCACATCCCCGGACAAGGGGATTATATGGAATATTCAACGACAGTTTCCCTCCAATTCTTGACGGAGTGACACTGACGGTGGAGAATTATGTCTATTGGCTTCAGAAAAAGGGGATGACCCCATGTGTCGTCACTCCCTGGAATCCGGAGAAACATGAATATCCGTTTGAAGTGATGAGATATTTCTCATTGCCGATCCGCACAAGATATCCATATCGATATGGTTATCCGAAGTGTGATCCTTTTATATGGCGACGTCTTCGGAATACAGATTTCAGGATCCTTCATTCACATTGCCCATTTTCGTCGGGGAGGCTGGCGGTGTATATCAAGAACAGGCAGCATGTTCCCCTTGTCGGAACTTTCCATTCCAAATATCGGGATGATCTCAGGCATTCGTTTCGTAATTTCCCATGGATGGTACCTATAATAATGAGGCGGATTCTTAATTTTTTCAATTCATGCGATGAAGTATGGATTCCGCAGGCTCATGTCGAAAAAACTGTAAGGGAATATGGCTATACGGGACCACTGACAGTCGTGGAGAATGGAAATGATTTTGCCTCTATAATAAGCGGGGACCTGAGAGCTTACAAAGATGAGGCAAAAAGGCGAATCGGAACGTCGTCGGAAGAACTTGGCCTTTTGTTTGTCGGCCAGCACATTTGGGAAAAGGGGCTCGATGTCATTCTGGATGCTTTGCGGATCATCAGAGATAAAATGCCTTTCCGAATGAACTTTATAGGCACGGGGTATGCTTTCGATGAAATCAATTCAAGGATAAGAGCGTATGGCCTTGAAGACAGGGTGAAACTTCACGGCGTCATAAAGGAGCGTGAAATGCTCAGCGATTATTATGCCGGTTCAGACTTGTTTCTGTTTCCCTCTTTTTATGACAATGCCCCTCTGGTCGTAAGAGAGGCAGCTGCAATGGGCACGCCTTCAATATTGCTGCGTGACTCTACTGCCTCGGAAGTGATCAGAGAGGATGTAAACGGTTTCCTGACATCAAAAGACGCGTCAGACTTTGCCCGTAAGATCGAGGATCTTCATAATCACAGAGAGTTTGTCGCCTCTGTGGGGAAGAATGCAAGAGCGTCGCTTGTCAGAAGTTGGGAAGATGTTGTGGATGAGGTGATGAGACGATATTCAGAAATAATAGAGAGGTATGAGAAGAATTAAAAATTATGACAGATAACTCTCGTTCTCTTTCAAAGGGTGGTTTTTCGGTATGGAAGGTATTTCTTCCCATACTCATCGGTCTGACCGTTGTCGGACTGATGTTCTGGCATGATGCGGGGAAGGAGAATTTTGAGGATATCTGGAGCGGTATTCATCTTGACGGACGGGTTGTGCTATGCATCATAATGGGATTCATCTGCATGTTCGGAAGGGATTATGGATTGACATGGCGTTTCCGGGCGCTGACTGATAAGAAATTAAGCTGGAGTCAGGCCTGGAGGGTGGACATGCTGTGCGAGTTTACCAATTGTGTCACTCCCTCGGCGGTGGGTGGAAGTTCGCTGGGGATGGTTTTTCTGAATAGTCAGGGAATCGAGATTGGAAGAGCGACAACCCTTATGCTTACCACTCTTTTCCTCGACGAGCTGTTTTTCGTGTTGGCTTGTCCGGTCATAATATTGCTTTCTTTACACAGCGATATATTCGCATCGGGTGGAACAGGTTTCTCGCATGGAATAAGATTTACTTTCTGGACTGTCTACATGCTGATTTTTATATGGACTTTCCTGCTTTTTGCAGGCATTATATGGAAACCCGTGTGGATCCAGAAAACCTTAACCCGGATATCGGGCTGGAAGATAGCAAGGAAATGGTCGGATCAGATTTCAGGCCTGGGCTACAATATGGTCGCTACCTCCAGAGAATTGCGGCTGAAGCCTTTCAGGTTCTGGCTGGAAGTCTTTTGCGGCACGGCATTGTCATGGATGTCGAGATATCTTGTGGTGAATGTTCTTTTCCTGGGCTTTGTCCCTTCGGCCGATCCCTATCAGTGGACCATCTTTGCTCGTCAGTTCGTTATCTGGGTTGTGCTTATGGTCAGTCCCACTCCGGGAGGCGCCGGCCTGAGCGAGTGGCTGTTTTCGGAATATTACGGAGATATGGTGGGTACAGCCGGGATGGCCCTGATACTTGCGGTATTCTGGAGAATAATAACATATTATCTTTATCTCCTGATAGGCGCCGTGATGGTGCCCTCCTGGCTCAGCAAAACGTATTCACTCTTTAGAAAGCAGGAGCGGAATGACAAAATGGCGCAGAATGATGAAAAAGATGATAAAAAAGACATGTGATAGGAAAGTATGATGCTTTTTTTCATGATTTTATTCAAGAATTGATTAATTTTGCAGAAAGAAAAGTTGGTTAATCCAACGGGATTCTGAATATATGAAAGAGATAAAACTATAATATAAGGATATATAACATGAAAAAGAGCGCACTTCAGCAAGTAAGGGCAAAATATCAGCCCAAATTACCCAAGGATCTGCAGGGATCTGTAAAAATCAAATTAGGAGATGCAACTGAATCGGTTGCCGATCAGGATGAAATCAAGCGTCTTTTCCCGCATACCTATGGCATGCCGGTGGTTAAATTCGAGAATGACGAGAATCCTGAGAGAGTGGAAGAACCGTTTAATGTTGGCATTATTCTTTCGGGCGGCCAGGCTCCCGGCGGCCACAACGTTGTCAGCGGTATTTTTGATGGCCTCAAATCTCTCAATAAAGAGAACCGTCTTTACGGCTTCCTTATGGGCCCTGCCGGATTCATCAACCATCAGTATATGGAGCTTACGGCCGGCTATATCGCTGAATACCGCAATACAGGTGGCTTCGACATCATCGGTTCGGGCAGAACAAAGCTTGAGAAGCCTGAGCAGTTCGAGGCCGGTCTCAAGATACTGAAAGAGCTCAATATCAAAGCGCTTGTGATTATCGGCGGTGATGACTCCAACACCAACGCAGCCGTGCTTGCCGAGTATTATAAGAATATAAATGCAGGAGTTCAGGTTATCGGTGTTCCCAAGACGATCGACGGCGACCTCAAGAACGACTGGATCGAGACCTCTTTCGGTTTCGATACGGCATGCAAGGTCTACAGCGAGGTAATCGGAAATATCCAGAGAGACTGCAATTCCGCAAAGAAATACTATCACTTCATCAAGCTGATGGGCCGTTCGGCATCTCACATTGCGCTGGAGTGCGCTCTTGAGACCCAGCCCAACATCTGTCTCATCTCCGAGGAGGTGCAGGCAAAGCGCATGACTCTCGACAACATCGTAAGCTATATCTGCTATGTTATCGCCGAGCGCGCCAAACTCGGATGGAACTTCGGAACCGTGCTTATTCCAGAAGGTCTCATCGAGTTCATCCCTTCGATGAAGAGCCTTATCAGCGAGCTTAACGACGTGCTCGTTGATTACGCAGACGAACTCGAGGGCCTTGAGGAGAACGAAAAGCTCGTTGCGATCCACAAACATCTCTCGCCGGTCAACGCCGACCTTTATAAGAGCCTTCCGAAGACAATCGCACTCCAGCTCAGTCTCGAGCGCGACAGCCACGGAAACGTACAGGTTTCTCTGATCGAGACAGAAAGCCTTCTCAGCGAGATGGTTGCAAAACGTCTTGAGGAGATGGCGGAGACTGGAGAATACAGCGGTAAATTCTCCGCTCAGCATCACTTCTTCGGCTATGAGGGAAGATGCGCCGATCCTACCAACTTTGACGCTGATTATACATACGCTCTCGGTTACAATGCCGCAATGCTTATCAATTCCGGCCTTACGGGTTATATGTCAAGTGTAAGAAACCTTACGGACCACACCGAAAACTGGGTTTGCGGAGGTATTCCAATCACCATGATGATGAACATGGAGCGTCGTAACGGCGAGATGAAGCCTGTTATACAAAAGGCGCTCGTAGACCTCAAGGGTCGTCCGTATCTTAAGTTCGCCTCGATGCGCGAGACTCTTGCCCTCAATACTCTCTATCAGTATCCGGGTCCGATCCAGTATTTTGGCCCTGCCGAGGTATGCGACCGTCCGTCGATGACACTTCTCCTTGAGCATAATAAGGAAATCTGATCATGAAGAAGTTTTTCATTTATTTCCTGCTGATCGCCCTGATGCCGGTTTTCGCGTCATGCAACGGAAAGCAGAACGGAAGTTCTGAAGATTCTGAAACGGCTGTCGAAGAGACGGAAGTTCAGCAAACCGATGTAAACGGAATTTTTGCTAATTCAGATTCCACAGCTAAGGCTGGCGAAGCATCGGAGGCAGTGGAGGCAGCGACAGCGATCGACGAAAATCTACCGACAGTGATAGATTTTTCTGCCGTGTGGTGTGGTCCTTGCCGGATGATGAAACCCATTTTTGAGGAGCTCAAGGAGGTATATGACGGTCATGTGAATTTCGTGACAGTCGATATCGACGAGAAGCCCGAGCTTGCCGGCAAATATGGAGTGGAGGCTGTGCCTACATTCGTGTTCCTTGACAAAACCGGAAAAGAGAAAAGCCGTCAGGTCGGAGCGATTCCACGCGCCGAACTCGAACAGGAAATAAATAACCTTATGAAATAAGTTTTATACATTGTCAGTAAACTTTACAAATTAGGGGGGAGCCGAAACGGTTCCCCCTTTTTTAGTATGAATATTATAAAAAATTGTTTAAATTTGCATTACGAACTAACTAAACAATATTATGGCAACAACAACTGCGCCTTTAGGCGCTAAAAAAGAGCTCCTGAGAGATAAGAGCTGGGCAAGATGGACCGCCCTGGGCCTTTTGGCATTCGCGATGTTCTGCTCATATATCTTCATGGACGTGCTCTCTCCAATCAAAGATCTTCTGCAATCTTCGAAAGGCTGGGATTCCACTGCGTTCGGCACCATGCAGGGATCGGAGACATTCCTGAACGTGTTTATTTTCTTCCTTATTTTTGCCGGAATCATTCTTGACAAGATGGGGGTCAGGTTCACTGCTATTCTTTCGGGATCGGTGATGCTTGTCGGCGCGATTATCAACTGGTATGCGTTGACCGATTATTTTGAGGGAAGCAGTCTTCAGACCTGGTTTAACAATAACCTCAACTATATTCCGGGTTTCGATGAACTTGGCATCTCTCCTTTCTATAAAGGGATGCCCGCGTCGGCGAAACTTTCCGCAGTGGGTTTCATGATCTTCGGCTGCGGAGTCGAGATGGCGGGAATCACTGCTTCGCGCGGTATCGTGAAATGGTTCAAGGGCCGCGAGATGGCTTTGGCCATGGGCTCGGAGATGGCGCTTGCCCGTCTAGGCGTGGCCACCTGTATGATATTCTCTCCGATGTTCGCCGAAATGGGCGGTAAAGTGGATGTGAGCCGTTCGGTGGCATTCGGCGTAGTCCTTCTGATGATCGCGCTGATAATGTTTATCGTTTATTTCTTCATGGATAAAAAACTCGATGCCCAGACAGGCGAGGCAGAGGAAAAAGACGATCCGTTTAAGATCAGCGACCTCGGCAAGATTCTTTCAAGTCTTGGTTTCTGGCTTGTCGCTCTCCTCTGCGTTCTTTATTATTCGGCTATCTTCCCGTTTCAGAAATATGCGGTCAATATGCTGCAGTGCAACATTGAGTTCAATGCCCTTCCTGCAGATTCCTTCTGGCTTACCGATACTGTGACCTATATTCAGTATGTCATAATGCTTGTTGTAGCCGCCACGGCTTTCTTCGGCAATTTCGCTAAGGCTAAAGGCGCAAAAATTATGCTTTTCGGCGCTTCGGTAGCCGCGCTTATCGTTTACTGCTGGATGGGATATGAGAAACAGAGTGCAGGAGCGATCTTCGCTGTGTTCCCGCTTCTTGCCGTGGGTATAACCCCAATTCTCGGCAAGTTTGTCGACCATAAGGGAAAGGCGGCCTCGATGCTTGTTCTCGGCTCGCTGCTACTTATAGCCTGCCATCTGACATTCGCCTTCATTCTGCCGATGTTCAAAGGCAACGCCATCGGCGGTGTCATTGTGGCCTACATAACAATTCTTGTGCTCGGAGCGAGCTTCTCGCTTGTGCCTGCATCTCTCTGGCCTTCGGTGCCCAAACTTGTGGATGCCAAGATCATCGGCTCTGCCTACGCCCTTATCTTCTGGATCCAGAACATTGGTCTCTGGCTTTTCCCGATGCTGATAGGAAAGGTGCTCACTTCCACAAACACAGACATTGAGGCGCAGGTAGCAGCCGGAACCATGACCCAGGAGGTGGCTTCAGTAAGTTACAATTATACCTGGGCTCTTGTTATGCTGGCCAGTCTTGGCGTGGCGGCATTGCTGATCGGCCTTTATCTTAAAGTCGTCGACAAGAAGAAACATCTCGGCCTTGAGCTTCCGAATGTTCAGGATAAGACTGAAGTCGAGGAGTCGGAGGTTATGGCAGCTGAGGAGTAAATCAGAAAATCAAGATATTCCGTTTGACTGCTATGAAATTACGCAAATCAAAGACAGTCGCCTGGATCGCGCTGCTGTTGATAGTGGTGGTGCTTGTCCTGAACGTTATCGTAGAGGATGCCTGGTGGTCTTTTATTGATATCTTTTTCGCCTTCATGATGATGTTCTGCCATCTCGTATCGCTTTATATCGAGAAATTCAATAAGGTTTCCGCCGGAAAGCTTGAGATGATCTCTTTTGTATGCGGTATTCTGATGATTGTGGCTTTTATCGCGGAATATGTGGTAGAATCAGTGATATTCAAGCTTTAGCGTCCGGCCTCTCCTCCGGATGCCTGCAATAAAAAATCCCGGTTCCGAAGGACCGGGATTTTTTATTTTAAGTTGGAATATTCGAGATCAGCAGGGGAGGGCGGCGTTGGTTTTGTGAACTGCCTCAGCGCTCTTCTTGAAGAGTTCTTTCTCTTCGGCTGTGAGGTCGAGTTCGATGATTTTCTTGATACCGCCTTTGCCGAGAACGCAAGGAACGCCGATGCAAAGGTCGCTCTCGCCATATTCACCCTCAAGAAGCGCGGAGCAGGGAATGATGGCGTCCTGATCATGGATGACTGCCTCTACAACTTCAGCTGTAGCGGCGCCGGGAGCATACCATGCGGAAGTTCCGAGAAGCTTGGTGAGAGTAGCGCCTCCTACCATTGTGTCGGCAGCTACCTTGTCGAGAGTCTCGGCGGGAAGAAGAGTGGAAACGGGCACACCGCGGAGCGTGGCGAATCTCTTCAAGGGGATCATTGTTGTGTCGCCATGGCCACCGATAACAAATCCCTCGACTTCATTGGGGTTTGCGTTGAGAGCCTTCGAGAGGTAATATTTGAAACGGCTGCTGTCGAGAGCGCCGCCCATACCGATGATTCTGTTTTTGGGGAGACCTGAAACCTTATGGATAAGATAGGTCATGGTGTCCATAGGATTGGAAACGCAGACGATGACTGCGTTGGGGCTGTGGGCGAGAACGCTTTCGGTAACCTGCTTCACGATGCCTGCGTTGACGCCGATAAGCTCTTCGCGGGTCATGCCGGGCTTACGGGGAATACCGGATGTGATTACAACGACATCGCTGTCTTTCGTGGCCTCATAATCATTTGTAACGCCCTTGATGCGGGTGTTCATGTCGAGAAGGTTGGCTGTCTGCATCATATCCATGGCTTTGCCTTCGGATACGCCCTCCTTGATATCAATCATCACTACCTCATCGGCGATTTCGCGCAGAGCCATTACGTTGGCTGCCGTAGCTCCGACATTGCCTGCGCCTACAACTGTTACTTTTGACATAATTACTGTGTTTTAGGTATTTATAAAAAGAAATTATATTTTCTATCGTATGTTTGGCAAAATTAAGGAAATATTTCTTTAATCCAAAATTTATTCTTCGGAAAATCTCAGGCGAGTAACCCTTTTCCCTGACGGATTACTTCGGGTTGGTAGCCGGTGCAGTCGATAATGGTGGACGGTTCTGTCGATCCCTCCTCTCCTTCGATGAAAAGATCAGCCTTGTCGTTGTAATTGTCCATTATCAGTCCGGGATTTATGGCATAATCATCATCGTCAAATTCTATGGAAGTCGTGAGTATAGGGTGTCCGAGACTTTCCACGATCTTACGGCATGTGAGGTTAGCGGGAATCCTTATTCCTACGGTCTTTCTCCGTTTGAATTCCTTTGGAAGGGTTGAGGCGCTTTTAAGCAGAAAAGTGAATGCTCCCGGTGTGTTCTCCTTGATAAGCTGAAAGGCATTGTTTTCGATCCTTGCATATTCGGATGCCATCGAGATGTCGGAACAGATTATCGACAGATTGGTCTTATCAGGATTTATTCTTTTTAGTCGGCAGATGCGGTCGATGGCTTTGGAGTCGAGCGCGTCGCAGCAAATCGCATAGAGAGTGTCGGTAGGCATGACGATCACGCTGCCTAAAGAGAGATCTCTGGCAATTTCAGTTATCTGTCGTTCGGAAGGAGAGTCATTCCAGATTTTAATTATTTTCATAACGTTCTAATTGCCTCTGTCAATGCAATAAAATTGTAGTGAGGAAGAGGATATATTGATTTTATTGATTTAGACGGTTTCAAAGTTAGAACAAAAATAACTAATTTTGTCTAATAAAACAAAGTTTGAAATGAAAATAGTCATCCTTGTGGCGATGGATAAGGAGCTTTCCCTTCTTCTCCGTCTTATGAAGAATCTTACAGAATTGAGAATAAACGATACGTCATATTATTCCGGGGAGATAAACGGTCATGAGATTCTTGTCGGGAAATGTGGTATAGGAAAAGTCAATGCCGCCTTAAACGCTTATAAGATAATAAATAAGTTTGAACCGGATCTTGTCATAAATTCCGGAGTGGCCGGAGGAGTCGACGGTTCGCTTGGAGTCGGAACGGTTCTTGTCGCCGACAAAGTGGCCTACCACGACGTATGGTGCGGCCCGGGTACGGAATACGGCGCCGCCGATGGCTTCGGAAAATTTTTCGAATGCGATGCGAAGGTGCTTGAGGTTGCAGGAAAACTGTTTTCTGCTGAACCTGATGTAAAGACCGGGCTGATATGCAGCGGCGACAGGTTCATTCATCTGGCCGATGAAGTAAGGGCGATCAAGGAGAGTTTCTCGGAGGCAAAGGCCGTCGACATGGAGTCGGCCGCGATATCCCAGACCTGCAGTATGAACGGGGTCCCGTTTGCGGTTATCCGCGTAATGAGCGATACGCCGGGGCAGGGAGAGAATATTTCTCAATATAAGAATTTCTGGAACGATGCCCCGGAAAAGACTTTCCATTGCATAGAGAGGATTCTCGAGGCATTATAATAATTAAAACAGTTTCTGAATTTTTGCTAAATCGAAATGCATCTGAAACTCGCAATAAAAAAAGAGAAAATCAAGACATTGATGCTCCCGATCGCCATGATCGGGGGCGCTGTGTTCTACAAATGGCTTGGTTATCTCACCTTTCTGTCGCCGTTCCTTATTTTCATGATGCTCTTCATCACGTATTGCAAACTTGAGATCAGAGATTTCAAGCCGTCGAAGGAGCATTTGATTCTGCTTGGCGTTCAGATCGTATTGTCTCTTCTTATCTATTTCGCCATGAACGGGATCGAGCACACTGTGGCCGAGGGCGTTTTTATCTGTGTCTTCATCCCCACGGCCACTGCCGCTCCGGTGATCACGTCGATGCTTGGAGGAAGCATATCGTTTGTAGCTACATATTCGTTGCTCTGCAATGCGTTCGTGGCCTTGTTCGGGCCGTTTATTTTCGCCGCAGTCGGCGACAACAGCGATATGACATTGCTCCAGTCGACTTTGATAATCTGTAAAAAGGTTTTCCCGTTGCTTATCCTGCCGCTTGTGGCGGCGATGGGACTGAAATATTTCGTGCCGAGGCTTCATTCGAAGGTTGTCGGCCACCAGCAGCTTTCATTCTACCTCTGGGCGGTTTCTCTGTTCATTATCGTGGGGAGTTGTGTGAGCTTCACAATCAACAACTGGAATATAAATCAGTTGCCGGCGATTCTGGGAATGGTGGCGGGCGCTTTTGTGGTGTGTCTTCTTCAATTCTTTCTGGGAAGAAAAATCGGAGCGAAATTCGGAGATAAAATTTCGGGCGGCCAAAGCCTCGGGCAAAAAAATACTGTTCTTGCCGTCTGGATTGCAATGACCTATATGAATCCAATCTCGTCGCTTGCCCCCGCTTCTTATATCGCCTGGCAGAATATCGTCAACTCCGCGCAGCTTATAAGGAAATCCAAGCGGCATGAGAAGAAAAAGGAGGAAATTGAATTAACCGCAACTAATCATTAAATATTATGCATACAAGAGAGGAGAAACTCAATTCTTTCGGATCATTCCTCGATGTGCTCGACACATTGAGGGTAAAGTGTCCGTGGGATGCCAAACAGACCAATGAAACTTTGCGTCCGAATACGATCGAGGAAGTCTATGAACTTGCAGAGGCGTTGTTCTCGGAAGATGTTTCCAACATCCGCAAAGAGCTTGGAGACGTTTTGCTCCATGTCGCGTTCTATTCTAAAATCGGAGAGGAGAAGGGCCAGTTTGATATCGCGGATGTATGCGACTCTCTTGTAGAGAAACTGAAATTCCGTCATCCTCATATATATGGCGATATTTCCGCGGATAATGCCGAACAGGTGGCAAAGAACTGGGAGGAGATAAAACTGAAGGAAAAGTCGGGAAACAAGACTGTTCTCGGCGGAGTTCCCAAGGCATTGCCTGCTTTGATCAAGGCCAGCAGAATCCAGGAGAAAGCTCGAAATGTCGGTTTCGACTGGGATGAGCCGTCTCAGGTATGGGACAAGGTGAAAGAGGAGATCTCGGAAGTGGAGGCCGAGATAAAGAAAGATTCGGGGAAGGGGATGGAGGAGGAATTCGGCGATCTTCTTTTCTCGGTCATCAACGCAGCCCGATTGTACGGGGTAGACCCCGAGAACGCGCTCGAAGGGACGAACCGAAAGTTTATTTCCAGATTCGAATATCTTGAAAAGAAAGCCAAGGAGACGGGCAAGTTTTTGCGCGACATGACTCTCGCGGAGATGGACGAGATCTGGGAGGAAGCCAAACATATCAGCAAATAATAAAAGTAAGGAGATTTGATACTTTGCATCACTGAGAAACCCAGCGTGGGCAGAGACATTGCCCGCATACTCGGCGCGACAACGCAGAAAACAGGATATTATGAGGGGAACGGCTATTGCGTCACCTGGACGTTCGGCCATCTCTGCTGCCTGAAAGACCCCGCGGATTATAGGGATACGTGGAGAAGATGGTCGTTGTCTTCGCTGCCGATGATACCGGAGCGTTTCGGAATCAAGCTTATAGACCAGGACAGTATAAAGGTCCAGTTCAACACGATCAAGAAACTTATCGAAGAGTGTGATTCGGTGGTGAATTGCGGCGATGCCGGGCAGGAGGGTGAACTCATACAGCGATGGGTTATGCAGAAAGCAGGGTGCAAAAAGCCTGTTGAGCGACTTTGGATAAGCTCGCTTACAGACGAATCGATCAAGGAGGGATTCAGGAAACTGCGTCCGCATAAGGAGCTTGAGCCATTATATACGGCAGGACTCTGCCGGGCAATCGGCGACTGGATTCTGGGCCTGAACGCCACGCGGCTTTATTCGCTGAAATATGGAGCCGACCGGCAGGTTCTTTCGATAGGAAGAGTTCAGACACCCACCCTGGCTCTCGTTGTAAACCGCCAGCTGGAGATAGAGAATTTCGTGCCTAAGGACTCATGGGAACTGCGCACGGTTTATCGCGACTGCCAGTTTGTCTCCACCATGAAGCAATTCGACAGGAAAGAGGATGGAGAGAAAGTGGTTGAGGATGTCGCGAAATATCCTCTTGTGATAACCGATGTCCAGAAAAAGCTCGGCAAAGAAGCTCCTCCGAGGCTTTTCGATCTGACGTCGCTGCAGGTGGAGTGTAACAGAAAGTTCGGCATGAGTGCCGACGCTACCCTGAAGGCGATTCAGTCGCTTTATGAGAAGAAGGTAACCACCTATCCGCGTGTCGACACAACCTTCCTCACCGATGACATGTATCCCAAGTGCAAGGGAATCCTGAACAGTCTAAAACCCTATTCCGCGCTTCTCGACCCTTTGCGCGGGGCGAAACTTAGAAAAAGCAAGAAGGTTTTCGATAATTCTAAAGTTACAGACCACCATGCCATTATCCCTACGGGTCAGCCCTTTCCGGGCAATCTGAGCGCAGACGAGAAAAGTGTGCTCGACACGGTTGTGTTGAGATTCATTTCCGTGTTTTATCCCGATTGTTCTTTCGAACAGACTTCTGTTAAGGCAGAGGCCGGGAAATACGGTTTCAAGGCGTCCGGGAAAGTTATTCTCGATCTTGGGTGGAAGATGGTATATCAGAACCAGAAGAACGATCAGACGGATGATAAATCAACCGATTCAGACGACGGAACTCTTCCGGCTTTTACAAAAGGCGAGTCGGGACCCCACAGGCCGATGCTCGTGAAGAAGACCACCCAGCCTCCGAAATACTATACCGAGGGAACGTTGCTGAAGGCCATGGAGACCGCCGGCGCTTCGGTCGATGACGAGGAATTGCGTGATGCTTTGAAAGCTAATGGAATAGGACGCCCTTCAACCCGCGCTGCTATTATCGAGATTCTCTATAAGCGGGGATATATGCGCAAGGAACGCAAGTCGCTGCGAGCCACCCAGGCCGGTATCGACCTTATTGCCACCATTGATAATGAATTGCTGAAAAGCGCAAAGCTGACGGGTATCTGGGAAGGGAGGCTCCGCAAGATCGAACGGGGCGAGTATGACGCAGCCGAGTTTATCGGCCAGCTTAAACAAATGATTTCAGAAATCGTTATATCAGTACTTAAGGACAACTCCAACCGTCAGATCGCGGTTCAGCAGAATGCAACAAAAGACTCCGGCAAGGGAGGTGCCGCGAAGGAAAATGACCGGAGGTGACAGAGTTACGGCTGGGTAGTAGTTGATCGGAAATGGATAGAAATTTAGTCATACAGTATACTATAGTCGGGATTATACTTCTCGCAACCGGGGCATGGCTTGTAATAAAGCTGTTTTGCAAAAAAAAGAGAAGCAATGGCTGCTGCGGTTGCGCCATTTCGGATAAATGCAGCAGGTCGCAGGCTCCAAAGGGGAGGAAATAACGGGTTCGAGGATAGAGATTGAGATGGTTTTTGATGTTCCGTGACATTGTTTTCTGTCGTAGAAATCGAATTAAGAATTTAAAACGCTATAAATTCACGCATGAATAATGAATAATTGGTAATAAATTATTATCTTTGTCGTTTGAAAAAGCGTGAGTATGAACAAAATTTTAAATCCTGAAAGCGTAAAGAAATTCGAGACACTTCTGGATGAGAGCAACAAAGTTGTTCTCACTTGTCATGTGCATCCGGATGGTGATGCCATCGGGAGCACACTTGGACTGTGGCATCTTTTGCGTTCTTTAGGTAAAGAGGCATCCGTGGTTGTGCCCGATATGCCCCCGAGGTCGCTTCGCTTTCTTTCCGGATTTAAGGAGATAGCGGCTTATTCGCGCCATGATCCCTATTGTTCGCGTCTTGTAGGAGATTCCGATCTTATAATCTGCTGTGATTTCAACAAGCCCTCTCGACAGGATCATCTGGCTCCGTTAATCGAAAATGCAAAAGCTCCTAAAGTGTTGATAGACCATCATGAAGGCCCCGACATGGACTGTGTGGCAGAGTTCTCATATCCTGAGATGTCGTCGACATGCGAGCTCGTCTGCCGGATTATCGCCGCTTGCGGATTGTTCGGCAATATCAACAAGGACTGCGCCACGGCTTTGCTTACAGGAATAATCACCGACACCCAGAATTTCACCGTTAATTGTCCGAATCCTGAGATATATGAGATTCTTATCAGATTGCTCGAGAAAGGCGCCGATAAGAAGAAGATCATCGATGAGGCCGTGAAGGCCATCAGTTACGACAGCCTGAAGCTCCGGTCATACGCCTTGGCGGAGAAACTGGAGATATTTCCCGAGTCGCGCGGAGCGCTCATAACTCTTTCGAGAGAGGAACTGGATCGGTTTCATTATGAAAAGGGGGATTCGGAAGGGCTTGTCAATGAGCCGCTAAATATCCGCGGGATGGTGTTTTCCATTTTCATGAGGGAAGATCCAGACTGCATAAAGGTATCGGCGCGAAGCAGATATAATTTCCCCGTTTCGAAAATCTGCGGCGATCTCTTTAACGGAGGCGGACATCTTCAGGCCGCCGGGGGTGAATTCAACGGCACTCTTGATGAATGCAGGAATCTTTTGATTTCACATCTGAAAGACTATGACAAATATATTCCGCAGAGAATCGAAAAACTTGATGCGGATATTAATAACATTACAGGTAAATAATTTAAATATGAGATTGAATTCTAAAATATCGATATTTTCATTTTTGGGAGTGATGCTCGCTCTCTTTTCTTCATGCGAGAAAACAAAGAGCTATTCAGAGCTTCTGAAGGAGGAGGAGCAGGCCGTCAACTGGTTTTTAGCTCAGAAGAAAGTAGCTCTCGAAATCCCGGAAAACAACGATTTCCAGATAGGCGAAGATGCTCCTTTCTATCGAATGGATCCCGATGGGTTCGTATACATGCAGGTTATCAGAAAGGGAGATCTCGAGAACAAGCCTCAGGAGGGCGATAGAGTATATTTCCGTTTTATGCGCCAGAATATCAAGTCGCTATATGAGTCAGGATCTGCAATCTGGGAGGGTAATGCCACAGATTTCGGCGGCACTTCGAGCAGCACGAGCTTTATTTTAGGTAATACCGTTTTGACAACCACTACCCAATTTGGCGAGGGAATCCAGCTCCCTCTTGATTATCTGGGATATGACAGCGAGGTGAATCTTGTGATCAAATCCAACGAAGGTTTCACTTCCGATGCAAGCCAATGTGTGCCTTATCTTTATAATGTAAGATATTTCAAGGCGCAGTATTAATCATTAAAAGAGATACACAATGTCATTAATCAAATCAATTTCAGGTATCCGCGGAACGATCGGCGGCAAACCTGGCGAGGGACTGAGTTCAGTGGACATAGTGAAGTTCACTGCCTCATACGCTTCTTTCATTAAAGACGGCAATAAGAAAGCCTCTGACAGAATCGTTGTCGGCAGGGATGCGCGTCTTTCCGGCTCTATGGTCGAAAAACTTGTTGTCGGAACCCTTATGTCGATGGGATTTGACGTTGTGAATATCGGAATGGCGACAACTCCTACAACCGAGCTTGCCGTTGTCGGAGAGAAAGCCGCCGGCGGCATCATCATAACCGCAAGCCATAATCCGGTGCAATGGAACGCTCTGAAACTTCTCAACAGCAATGGTGAATTCCTGAGCGACAAGGAGGGCAAGGAGGTGATAAGAAGAGCTGAAGAAGAAGATTTCAGTTTTTCGGAAGTGTTTGATTTAGGAAAGGAATACAAAAACGACACATGGGCTCTTCGCCATATAGAGATGGTGAAGGAGCTTGCTCTTGTCGACTGCGATGCTATCAGGAAGGCTGACTTCACCGTGGCGGTGGATGCAGTGAATTCTATCGGCGGCGTCGTTATCCCGAAATTGCTTCGCGAGCTCGGCGTGAAGAACGTGATAGAGCTTAACTGTGAGGCCACCGGTAACTTTGCTCATACTCCTGAGCCTATTCCTGAGAATCTGACTCAGATTGCCGAACTGATGAAAAACAGCAACGCGGATGTAGGTTTTGTAGTTGATCCCGATGTCGACCGACTTGCCATAGTGATGGAAAACGGGGAGATGTTTGTGGAGGAAAACACTTTGGTTTCGATCGCTGACTATGTGCTTTCGAAAACTCCGGGATCAACTGTTTCCAATCTGAGCAGCTCGCGTGGCCTGAGAGACGTCACCAGAATGCATGGTTGTGAATATTCGGCCGCCGCTGTAGGAGAGGTCAACGTTGTGACCAAGATGAAGGAGACTGGAGCCGTGATCGGCGGCGAGGGCAACGGCGGAGTCATCTATCCGGAGCTCCATTATGGCCGTGACGCTTTGGTAGGAGTGGCTCTTTTCCTTACTCTTATGGCAACGAAAGGCAAGAAAGTATCCGAAATTAAAGCCGGCCTTCCTCAGTATGCCATAGCAAAGAATAAAATCCAGCTGACACCTGACATTGACGTCGATCTGATTCTGGATGCCTTGAAAAAGCATTATTCGAATGAGGAGATAACAGACATCGACGGCGTCAAGATCGATTTCGCCGATTCCTGGGTTCATCTTCGCAAGTCAAACACAGAGCCTATAATCAGAATCTACAGCGAGGCTGCGACTATGGAAAAGGCAAACGAACTTGCCGAATCCGTAAAGGCGGTTGTCAACAGATTCATATCTTAAGATACTTCCTCCGGGATAGTCTTTCTTTGCAGTGGAAACTGCATTCCGGAAAGTTTATTGCCGTAATAATCTATCCACTAAGAAACTGTTTAAATAAAATTTCGAAAGAAATTTAAACAGTTTCAAAGAGAGTGAGAAACCTAACCTGTTGCCGGGTCAGCAGGTGACAGCCAAGAGCTCTTAAACTATAAACAGAATGTTAAAGAAATTTATTCTAAACACACTTTCATCCTTTGTCGGAGCCTGGATTGCTTTGGCTCTTACGGGAATCGTCGCGGTTCTGGTCATTTTCGGACTCGTGATTAAAAGTGCAGGATCGACGGAAGCGGAAAGCGTAAAGAAAAACAGCATACTCTGTCTTAACCTTGACGGTACGATTATAGAAAAGGAGAATCGTATGGCGCCCGACTATGTGGAGCTGCTGCAGGGAAACATAGAGAAACCACAGACTCTTACCGACATTGTCGAGGGGCTGAAGGCGGGCGCCGAGAACAAGGACATCAAGGCTCTGTATATTAAATGCGGCATCGTATCAGCGTCTCCTGCAACTATGAACGCTGTCAGAAACGCTGTTATAGAGTTTAAAAAGAGTGGAAAAAAGATTATAGCTTATTCTCCCAACTATACTCTCGGAACATATTATGTGGCTTCTGTAGCTGATAAGATATTTCTGAATCCCTACGGAGAGGTGATGATATCCGGACTTGGCACCACTTCCCTTTATTTTAAATCGCTTCTTGATAAACTCGGTGTGTCGTTCCAGGTCGTAAAGGTAGGCACATTCAAGTCGGCTGTGGAGCCTTATATCTCCAATGAGATGAGCGAACCGGCAAGGGCACAGCTCGATACTCTTTTCGGAAGCATGTGGGGCTTCATGAAGGAAAAGATTGCCGAAAGCAGACCGTCGCTTACTCCTGAGAAATTTGATTCGATAGTTAACAACATGTCGTTTTCGAGTCCGGAGGATTTCAGGAAGTGCAGGGTTATAGATTCCTTGGCTTACGAAAGAAGCGTTAACGATGAGCTTGCCTCGATCGCGGGCGTGGATAAAAAAGACCTTAACATCATTGGTACCTCCACACTCGCCGCTCAGGTTCTTTCCTCAATGACTCCGGCTGTAAGCAACCAGATAGCAGTCCTTTATGCTTCGGGAGAGATAGAAGACGGAAATCCTAAGGCTATTGACTTCCATACTCTCGTGCCTGTAATCCTTGATCTTGCGGAGAATGATAAGATCAAAGGCATGGTATTGAGGGTCAATTCTCCCGGCGGTTCCGCCTACGGCAGCGATCAGATAGGTGAAGCCCTCGATTATTTCATGAAAAAAGGGAAGCCCCTCGCGGTCTCTATGGGGGATTATGCCGCTTCGGGAGGTTATTGGATATCCTGTTGCGCCGACAGGATTTATGCCGATCCGCTTACGATCACCGGCTCTATAGGAATCTTCGGGCTTATCCCTAACGTCAGCGGACTTGCTGATAAGTTGGGTGTTTCGCCGCAGTTTGTAAGCACTAATCCGGCAGCGAATTTCCCGACACTTCTTAAGCCCATGGATGAAGCCCAGCTCGGCAAGATGCAGAAATACGTGGAAAGAGGTTACGACCGCTTTGTGAACCGTGTTGCCAAAGGACGAAAAATGCAGCCCGCCAGAGTGAGACAGATCGCCGAAGGAAGAGTCTGGAGCGCCTTGAAGGCAAAAGAGATCGGACTTGTAGACTCTATAGGCAGTCTTAATGATGCAATCGTCTGGACAGCCCGTAAGGCAAAGATAGAAGACAAATACAAGACAGCTATATATCCGGCGTATGAGCCTTCAATCTGGGACATGATTGCGCTTGAGAATATGTCTGTCTCTCAGATGATCAGGCTCTCGGACACAAAATATTGGGACAATGTTTCTGCTGCTTTAGTCAGAAAGCTCTTGGCTCGTCCCAGAATTATGGCGAGGATGCCTGAATTCGAATTCTGTATGTGCAATAACTAATTCGCAGGAAAATGAACGGAAGCACCAAAGAAAAGGTACTGACATGTATTCTCACTCCATTGTCGTGGATCTATGGAGGGATAACGTCTGTGCGCAACTGGTGTTTCGATCATAAGATTCTTCCTCAGGAGGAATTTAAGGTTCCGATTGTCGGAATCGGGAATCTGACTGTCGGCGGTACCGGGAAGACCCCCCACACGGAGTATGTTGTCGGAATGCTGTCGATGAATTATAATATAGCCGTTCTCAGCCGGGGATATAAACGCAAGACAAAGGGTTTTCTGGTAGCCAATTCAAACAGCACTCCCGACAGTATCGGCGACGAACCCATGCAGATATATCAGAAGTTCGGAGCAAGGGTCAAGGTCGCGGTTTGCGAGGACCGGCGTAAAGGAATCAAGGAGTTGCTGAAGGCATTTCCAGATATTCAGCTGATAGTGATGGACGACGTCTTCCAGCATCGTTACGTCAAGCCAAAGGTGTCGATACTTCTCATGGACTATAACAGACCTGTCTATAAGGATCATCTTCTCCCTCTTGGCCGTCTGCGCGAGAGTTCGCATCAGACCAACCGGGCCGACATGGTGATAGTGACCAAATGCCCGAACACGCTCATGCCTTTGAATTACAGGCTTGTCTCAAAGGAACTTGACCTGATGCCGTATCAGAATCTTTATTTCTCCAGATATATGTATGGCGGCCTCCTTTCCGTATTCCCAGACGATGAACCCTACAGCGTTTCGTTGCAGTCGCTTACATCTGACGATACGGTGATGCTCCTTACAGGCATCGCCAATCCCCGCGACTTTGTACGTCATTTCAAGGATTATCCTTTCAAAGTCAAGGTCTATCATTTTCCGGATCATCATAATTTCACCAGAGAGGACATAAACAGTATCCATGAGAAGTTCAGGAATCTGCCGGGGGCGAGAAAAATCATCATAACCACCGAGAAAGACTCTGTTCGTCTGGCATATAATCCTTATTACCCTTCGGATCTCAAGAAGGTGACTTTTTTCATTCCGGTTGCTGTCAAGATGGTAAACGGATTGAATGAGTCTGATTTTATCAGCGATCTGAGAAAAGCCATAGACGCCGGGAGCAAATGACGCGGGATATTGTTATATAAATGTGGCCTTCCGGATTTCCGGCCTCCACATTCTTTTAGAATCACGTTATCTAAAATAACCCAAAATCAAAATATATGGAAAAGACATACCTTGAGAGAATTAAGGAAACTGCTTCTTTTATCAAGGAGGCGGTAGGAGAACTTCCCCGTATCGGCATCATTCTTGGAACAGGTCTTGGAGACCTCGTGAATCACATAAATATCAAATATGAGCTTTCATATCAGAATATCCCCAATTTCCCGATATCGACTGTCGAGGGACATTCCGGAAAGCTGATTTTCGGAAATCTCGGTGGCAAATATGTGGTAGCGATGCAGGGACGATTCCATTTCTATGAAGGATATGACATGAAACAGGTCACTTTCCCTGTTCGCGTCATGAAGGAACTCGGGGTAGACACCCTCTTTGTTAGCAATGCCGCCGGCGGCATGAACAAGGAGTTTAAGGTAGGAGACGTTATGGTTATTACTGACCACATAAATCTTTTCCCGGAAAATCCTTTGCGCGGTAAGAATTATGAAGATCTCGGGCCTCGCTTCCCGGCTATGACGGAGGCATATTCGCAGGCTCTTATCGATATGGCCGATGATATAGCGCGTGAGGACGGCATCCGTCTTATGCATGGTGTATATGTGGGAACCCAGGGCCCGACATTCGAGACTCCGGCAGAGTATGAGTATTTCCGCGTTATCGGAGGAGATGCCGTGGGAATGTCGACCGTTCCGGAAGTTATCGTGGCTAATCATGCCGGAATGAGGGTTTTCGGAGTCTCTGTCATCACCGATCTCGGCGGTAAGGATATCAAAGAGGTCCCGACGCATGAGGAGGTGCAGAAGGCCGCTATAAAGGCTCAGCCTGTCATGACGAAGATAATCAAGGATATGCTCGGCCGTCTTTAAATAAATATTTATGGATAACAATCAGACAGAAATATCCACATTGGGAGAGTTCGGCCTTATCGACAGGTTGACGAAGGATTTTCCGCTAAAGAATGATTCTTCAAAGGTAGGTGTCGGTGATGATGCTGCAGTGCTCTCATACGGCGATAAGGACGTGCTCGTCACGACAGATCTTCTGCTTGAGGGGATACATTTCGATCTGAGATACGTGCCGCTGAAGCATCTTGGCTATAAGGCGGCGGTGGTGAATTTCAGCGATATCTATGCCATGAACGGCACTCCGCGTCAGATCACGGTCAGCCTTGGCGTCTCGAGCCGTTTCACCGTCGAGCATATCGATGCCCTTTATTCGGGAATAAGGCTCGCGTGTGAGATTTATGGCGTCGATCTCGTAGGAGGCGACACGTCGGCTTCGGTGACAGGGCTTGTGATCAGCATCACCTGTATCGGCGACGTAGAGAAGGACAAAGCTGTTTTCCGAAGCGGCGCACAACCGACCGACCTTATCTGTGTCAGTGGAGATCTCGGAGCAGCCTATATGGGGCTGCAGCTACTCGAGCGTGAGAACAAGGTGGCGGCCGAAAGCGGAAATAAGGATTTCCAGCCTGATTTTGCCGGAAAGGAATATATAATCGAGCGTCAGCTGAAACCCGAGGCCAGAAGAGATATAATACAGATGCTTGCAAAAGAGGGAATCAGGCCTACCGCGATGATGGATGTCAGCGACGGCCTGTCTTCCGAACTGTTGCATATCTGCAAGGATTCAGGAGTGGGATGCCGCGTCTATGAAGACAGAATCCCGATCGATTATCAGACTGCAGTAATGGCCGAAGAGCTTAACATGAATCTGGTGATGACCGCGATGAACGGCGGAGAGGATTATGAGCTCCTTTTCACAGTCCCGCTTGTGGATAAAGAAAAAATAGAGAAACTGAATGGCGTCTCGATGATCGGGTATGTCACCAAGCCCGAACTCGGAGCTGCGATGGTGAGCCGCGACGGCGGCGAGATTCCAATCCGCGCTCAGGGCTGGAACGCTTTCACTTCGGAAACAGAATCCTGATATGTGAACTCTGTAGTTTTATAGAAGGAGACGCTTATAATATATTGTAATTTACGGGTGGATGCAATCGGTTTAATGGTTGCATCCACTTTATTATAAGTAAAATTAAGTTTTCATACCGATGCAATAAATATTATTTAACAGAGAAGATTACCTCGTTAAGTTAATAAATATTATTTTTGCATTTCAAAAGCAGGAAAACGATGATTTTTCTGTTATTATATTGTGAATAATTTTATCTACTCATAAACAATATGGAGGAAACAATCAATATCAGGGAACTAAATGACCTTATTGCGTCAAAGAGCAATTTTGTTAATATGATCCGTACAGGAATGGATCGTCGTATCGTCGGACAGAAACATCTTGTCGATTCATTGCTCATAGCGTTGCTCTGCAACGGGCATGTTCTTCTCGAAGGTGTTCCGGGGCTTGCCAAGACCCTGGCCATAAAGACTCTTGCAAGTCTTGTGAATGCCAAATACAGCAGAATACAGTTTACGCCGGATCTTCTTCCTGCTGATGTTTACGGAACACAGATATACAGCATAAAGAAAGAGACTTTTGAAGTTAAAAAGGGTCCTGTTTTTGCTAATTTCGTTCTTGCGGACGAGATCAACCGCGCTCCGGCAAAAGTTCAGAGTGCTTTGCTTGAGGCAATGCAGGAGCGTCAGGTAACGATCGGCGACGAGACCTTCAAGCTTCCGGAGCCTTTCCTCGTGATGGCGACCCAGAACCCGATCGAGCAGGAGGGAACGTATCCTCTTCCCGAAGCTCAGGTGGACCGTTTCCTTTTGAAAGTCATCATCGGCTATCCCAACAAAGAGGAGGAGAAGCAGATCATCCGCCAGAACATCAAGGGAGAGCTTTCGCCCGTCACTCCGGTGATCGATCCCCGCGATATTCTCGAGGTTCAGAAGATTGTCGAGAAAATCTATCTCGATGAGAAGATCGAGAATTACATAGTCGATATAGTGTTCGCCACACGTCAGCCCTCGAAATTCGGCTTGAACGACCTTCAGAGCATAATCTCGTTCGGAGCCTCTCCGCGTGCTTCGATCAGCCTGGCGCTTGCGTCGCGCGCCTACGCTTTCCTTCAGGGAAGAGGCTATGTGATTCCCGAGGATGTGCGTTCGGTATGTCATGACGTGCTCCGTCACCGCATCGGACTTTCTTACGAGGCCGAGGCCAACAATATCAGCGCCGATGAGGTGATTACAGATATTCTTGATAAGGTGGTAGTTCCTTAAGGAACAAGCTCTTAATTTATGGATGCCAACGATTTAATAAAGAAAATAAGGAAGATCGAGATAAAATCCCGCGGATTGAGCCAGAACATATTCGCGGGAGAATATCATACAGCATTCAAGGGCCGCGGAATGATCTTCTCGGAGGTCAGACCCTATCAGCCCGGAGATGACGTCAGGGATATTGACTGGAATGTCACAGCCCGTCAGAACAAGCCTTTCGTGAAGGTCTACGAGGAGGAGCGTGAGCTGACGGTGATGCTCCTTATCGATGTGAGCGGAAGCCGTAATTTCGGCGCCGTAGGCGAGGAAAAGAAGGAGATGATGGCGGAAATCGCCGCTACCCTTGCTTTTTCGTCGATTACGAATAACGATAAGGTGGGCGTTATCTTCTTCAGCGACAAGATCGAGAAATTCATTCCTCCGCAGAAAGGCAAGAAGCAGATCCTTCTGATTATCCGGGAAATCCTGAACTTCGAGCCCGAAAGCCGGGGAACGAATATCGATATCGTGCTCCAGTTTATGACCAACGTGCTTAAAAAGCGTTGCTCGGCTTTTCTGATCAGCGATTTTATCGATGACCATGATTATTTCAAGAGCCTTTCGATTGCAAACAGGAAGCATGATGTCGCCGCTCTTCAGGTTTATGATTACCGTGATGCGGAGCTTCCCGACGTCGGCCTTATCCGCGTCAGGGACATGGAGACGGGAGAGGACCGCTGGTTCGACACGAGCTCGTCTTCCGTAAGAAAGAAATACGCCAAGGCGTGGTATGACCGTCAGCAGAAACTTGCATCGGTGATGACGCGAAGCGGCGTCGATATGGCATCTATCGCCACCAATGAGGATTTCATTAAGGCGTTGCTCGGGTTGTTCCGTCGTCGCGCCACTCCCCGCCGATAATCCATATCGAATCAAGGTAAGTGTTCAAATTCGAATACCTGCTTCTGGAAATCATTTGTTGATTTTTGAAGAATCATGATGATTATTCAAAGTTTTAAGATGCGAGAAAAGTTTAAAATATTATTATGCCTTATGCTGCTTTCGGTAACGACGGCGGCAGTTGCCGCTTCCGGAAGGACTCTGGTAAAGGCAAAGCTCGATTCCACGGTTCTTCTGATGGGAAAGATCACTCACATAGATCTTTCTCTTCAGCAAGACAAGAATATAAAGGGTAAATTCCCTATTTTTTCTCAGATAGGACAAAACGGTATAATTTCTGTCTGCGGGGATAGCGTTGAATTCAGGGCTCCCGTGAAAATCGATACCGTGATCGACGGCAGTCGCATGACTGTCAGTATGAGAATCCCCGTGCAGTCGTTTGATTCCGGATATTACCAGCTTCCGGAGTTCATTTATGTCTCCGGCAGCGACACTGCAAAATCAAATAAGCTCGCGTTGAAGGTCGTGCCCGTGAATGTTTCGGCGAATGATCCTATCGATGACTATGCTAACGTTTCCGATCCGGAAAATTCCTCGATATTCGATTCCCTCCCCGACTGGGTCGTGAATTACTGGTGGATAATCCTTATTGTCCTTCTTCTGATTGCGGCTGCCGTCTATGCTTATAGAAAATATCGCAAGGACGGTACTCTCATAGGCAAAAAGCCTCAGCCCACTCCATACGAAGTGGCCATCACGTCTCTTCGCCAGCTTAAGGAGAAAAAACTCTGGGAGCAGGGAATGGAGAAGGAATATTTCACCGATCTTATAGATATCTTAAGAACATATCTTTACGGACGGTTCGGAATTAACGCCATGGAGATGACTTCCCGTCAGATTCTTGCCGCTCTGGCCAATAACAAGGAGTGTCACGACAAGCGCGATTATGTAAGGCAGATTCTGATAATGGCGGATTTCGTGAAGTTCGCCAAAGTACGCCCGCTCCCTGACGATAACGTGGCGGCATACGACAACGCACTGAAATTCGTTGAGCAGACCAAGCCGGTAGTTGTTGAAGATGAAGAGGCCAAAGAGGGAGCTTCTGCTGTCTCACAGCCTAATCCTGTGAAGAAATCCTTAAAAAACAGGAAATTCAGAATAGGATCTAACAAGAAGGGAGGTAAGTCATGATGTTGAAATACCCGGGCTTTTTATTCCTGTTTTTATTGTTTATCCCTCTTGTGGTGTGGTATTTATGGAAATGGAAGAATTCCAGCCCTTCAATGGGGATGTCGACCATATCGGCTTTCAGGGGGGTAAAGACTTCCTGGAAGGTATGGCTGATGCATTTCTGTTTTGCTCTTGAACTTCTTGCGATCGGTGGAATCATCATCGCGTTGTGCCGTCCGCAGACTCACGACTCCATGAGCACGTCAAGAGTGGAGGGGACGGATATCGTGCTCGCTCTCGATGTCTCGAGCTCAATGCTTGCAACGGATCTTCAGCCTACAAGGTTTGACGCCGCCAAAGAGGTGGCCCAGAAGTTTGTGGGTCAACGAACCAACGACAATATAGGTCTCGTAGTGTTTTCGGGCGAAAGTCTTTCCCTGATGCCGCTCACCAATGACCGCGCCGCCATCACGAATGCAATCAGCGGCATAAAGAGCGGTATGCTTAACGACGGAACTGCTATCGGCGATGGGTTGACAAGCGCCATCAACCGGCTGATTTCCGGAAAGGCGAAATCAAAGAGTGTAATTCTTTTGACCGACGGCACCAACAATGCCGGCGATGTGGCTCCTTCGACGGCCGCTCAGATCGCAAAGCAGAAAGGTATAAAGATCTACACCATAGGTGTCGGAACAAACGGATCGATCAGTATAACCGATCCTTACGGCTTTTCGACGACTACCATGGAGACGAAGATCGACGAGACTACACTCAAGAGTCTTGCCAAATCCACAAACGGCAAATATTTCAGAGCTACCGATTCGAGGATGCTCCGAGATATATTTGACGAGATCGACAAACTTGAGAAAACCACTCTCGACGTCAATAACTATACACAGACCGAGGAAAATTTTATGCCCTGGATCTTGTTGTCGATATGTGCTTTATCCCTTTATTTGCTGATAAGATACACTCTGCTTCGGAGAATCCCTTAAACGAGGCTGAATCTTGATGCTGATACGTAAATAAATAAGACTATGTTTAGTTTCGCATATTCAAATATATTATTGCTTCTTCTTCTCATTCCTATCTTCGTGGCGCTGTATGCATGGGCAAGATACGCGAGGAAGCGGAAACTGAATAAATTCGGAAAGAAGGACGTGATACGCTCGCTGATGCCCGACGTGTCGCCTTATAAGCCGCCTATCAAGATTTCTATCGAGATGGCTGCACTTGCGTTACTTATAATTGCTTTTGCGAGACCCTGGGGCGGTGTTAAGGACGAGAAGACCACAAAGGAGGGTATAGAGGTTATCATAGCAGTGGATGCTTCCAATTCAATGCTTGCCTCTGCCACAGATGACCCGGATGGCCCTCAGAGGATGCGGACGGCAAAACTGGTTCTCGAGAAACTTATAAACCGGCTTGATAACGACCGTGTCGGCCTTATCGTATACGCAGGTTCCTCCTATACTCTTATTCCTGTCACCAACGACTACGTTTCGGCAAAGATGTTCCTGAACTCCATCGACCCGAGCCAGATATCGGATCAGGGCACTAACATCACTTCCGCGCTCCAGATGGCTACCGCTTCTTTCAGCGAGAATAGGAATATCGGTAAAGCCGTGATCCTTATCACTGATGCCGAGGAACTTGATGACCGGGAAGGAGTTATCAATGCCGCCAAGACAGCGGAGAAAAACGGTATTCAGCTTGATGTCGTCGGGGTCGGTTCGTCAACCCCGGTCCCTCTTATGGTGAACGGTTCGCCAATGATCGACGATTCCACCGGAGAGGTCGTAAAGACAGCCCTTAACGAGGATATAGCGGCAGATATCGCAAAGGCCGGAAAAGGCATTTATGTAAACGCTTCGAACGCCGATGCCTTAAGCGAGCTTGGCAAACAGCTCGATACGGTAAAAAAATCAGCCCTCGAGAGCAGCGTTTATTCCCAGCATGACGAATTATTCCCTATTTTCGCCTGGATCGCATTGGCTTTGCTGATCGTTAATATCCTTGTCCTTGACAGAAAGATCGGCTGGCTTGACAAATTCACATTCTTTAAAAAGGAAGAAAAGAAATGAGAACATTCAGAATTAAATATATTTTTATCGCTCTTTTATCGCTGATTGCTCTTGATTGTGGTTCTGCGGTAGCTCAGTCCGTCCGGGCTGAGCGACGCCTCATAAACGAGGGCAACAAGCTTTATAATGAGAGAAAGTTTGCTGAGGCTGCAAAAAAATATGAATCGGCGATCGGAGTGAATTCATCGTCGGCGGTAGGCCATTATAATCTTGGTCTCGCCCAGATAAAGCAGGTGACCAATCCTCAGGACACTACCCCGAAGTCGAAGAGCCTTCTCGACAATGCAAGAAAAAATCTTTCGAGTGTTGCCGCTATGGCAAAGGAGAAACCGGGACTTGCCTCCAAGGCCAATTATAATCTCGGTAACCTGGAATACAACCAGAAGGAATATAAAAACGCCATAGAGTATTACAAGCAGGCCTTGAGAATTGATCCTTCCGACAATTCCGCTCGAAAGAATCTCAGGATCGCTCAGAAGCAGATGCAGAATCAGGACCAGAACAAAGATCAGAATCAGGATCAGAACAAGGATCAGAATAAGGATCATAATAAAGACCAGAATCAAGACCAAAATAAAGATCAGAACAAAGACCAGAATAAAAATCAGGACCAGAAGCAGGACCAGAAACAGGATAACAACATAAGCCCGCAGGTTGCCAACCAGATACTGCAGGCCGTCGACAACAAGGAAAACCAGACTCGCGCCAGAGTGAACCGGGCTTCCAAGGGTGATAAATCCAAAGGCGAGGGAGGCAGCAGAAAGAGATGGTAACGCGTTCTTTAAAACGGATTATGAATCTGAACTGCTGTCTTAAAACAGTCGCGATTGTTTTGCTGATGATTTTTATTGTCGGAGATGCTTCTCGCGCGCAAGTACTTACTCCGGTGTCGAAAAAAGATAAGATATTCATAGATTACGAATTCAGTAAAAAGAAATTCTATGAGCAGGAGGGAACTTTTATTACTCTCTGGCTTTATTCTGTCAATCCCGACATCGCTTTCGCAAACGAGGCTGAGCCTCCCTCACTCAATAAGGGGAAGTTCGCTTATGCATCGAAAGTACAGGATATGAGGCAGCCTAAAAAAGAAAGGGTAAAAGGTGTCGACTATTATGCATACCCTCTTTCTACATATCTTGTCACTATGAAGGAGCCGGGAAAATTCAGACTCCAGAACGGCAGTTATGAAGTGGGTATTAATGTTCCGGTTGTTTATCAGGATCAAATGTGGGGAGAACAACGTGGTTTCGAGACAAGATCGTTCCGTATCTCTCTCCCCAGTTCGGAGTTCCGCGTAAAGGAACTGCCGGTTGTCGAGGGAACCGGTAATTTCTCGGGAGCAGTGGGTAATTTTGAGATAGTTACTTCCATTCCCGAAGGGAACATCATTCTTAACGAACCCTCGACAGTGATTATAACCGTCAGGGGCAACGGGCTTATCGGAAACGACATCCTGCCCGAATACAGGGAGGCTTTTGGAAACGGCACCAAATTGAGGTCAGTTTCCGAGAATTCAAGAATGTTTTTTGATGGCAAGGATGTGGTGTCGGAGCTTGAGCTCGAATGCGAGTTTATACCTACCGATAAAGAACATTGTGAGATTGGAATCGTTTCGTTGGGGTATTTCAATCCCGAAACCGAGAAGTATGAGACCGCGCGGTCAGAACCGGTCCGTGTCAGCGTCAAATCTCTCTCTGTCGAAAGAAGCGTACATGATATCTGATAATTTAAATTGAATTGATAACATGGAAAAAGTGTCAGACAGGCTTAAGCTTTTAGCATTTCTTTTGATGTTTGTCATTATTCCCTCCTTTGGAGCTTCTATCCGGTTGAGCGAAAGCCCCGGGAGAGGGAAAAGGATTATAGAAGTCGGCGACATTTTCTATATCTATATCGAGGTCTCTGACCTTGACGGGCGTCCCGAAGTCCCGTCGAATGTTCCGGGAGCCAAGGTGATGTATTTCGACCATACGGGGCAGTCTTCCCGGATGTCGAATATAAACGGAAAGGTCACCCAAAGCTCAAGCAATACCTATACCGTGACTCTGAGGGCATTGAAAGAGGGTACATTCTCTTTTGGCCCTGTAACGGTAGGAGGGGTAAAGAGTAACGTCCTCAGATATTCCATCGGTAAGGCGTCCCCGCAGCAGCAGATGGTTCCCGGAGGAAACAGAGCCGGATCGCAGCAGAATGACGCCGACGATTCGAAACCGAAGTTCATCGGCAAGGGTGACGGCAACCTTTTCATGAGGGCGTCTGTTTCCGAAACCAATGTCTTCGAGCAGCAGGCTATAGTCTACACAGTAAAACTCTATACAACATACGATGCCATTAAGTTCATAGGCGCTACGGCAGCCCCGAAATTCGAGGGTTTCGTGACAGAGGAATCGAAAGCGATATCCAATTCGCTTACTTTTGAGACCTATAACGGTAAGTCATACGCCACTGCCGTAATAGCGAGATATATCATATTCCCCCAGATGACAGGGCAGCTGAAGATAATCGGGAATACCTATACGGTTTCTGTCGACCAGAGGGAGTATTACCATGACCCGTTCTTCGGGAATATGGCTGTAAGCAAACCTTTGCAGCTTAACGTCAGTCCGAACGACCTGGCGATAAACGTCAAGCCTTTGCCTTCGCCCAAACCGGCAGATTTCTCGGGAGGCGTCGGTAAATTCAATATCTCGTCGCAGCTTAAGTCGAAGGATTTCAAGACTAACCAGGCCGGACTGATAGAGTATATCGTGACCGGTGAGGGAAACCTGAAGTATATCCAGCTTCCTGATCTGTCGACTCTCTATCCGCCCCAACTCGAGATTTATACCCCTACAACTGATGTCAAGGCGAATGTCGGGGCATCCAATGTGTCGGGTTCGGTGACTTACGACTACTCCTTCATGCCTCTGGAGGAAGGATCTTTCCATATTCCGGAGGTCAGACTTGTTTACTTTAATCCTCAGACCGGAAAATATGAGACCTCTGTGGCAAGAGCCTATGACATCACAGTCGGCAGAGGCTCCGGATCAGCGAAATCACAGACCAAGTCGATCAATAAATTTGATTCCGAGCTTAAAAAGGTGAATTTCTCAAGCCTGAAGAAAGTCCGGACGCCATATATCTCTGGTTTCGGTTACTGGTTGTGGTTTATTGTCCCCTTTGTGCTTCTGATTGTTAGTTTCTTTGTCTATAGAAACTATGTCAAGTCGCACGCCGATCTGGTAGCACTTAACAGCCGCAGAGCCAATAAACTTGCACGTAAGCGTCTCAAGAAGGCGTATGTCAATATGCGTAAGGGTGATGTCGATAGATTCTATGACGAGCTTCTTATCGCTCTGTGGGGATATCTGGGAGACAAACTCAAGATGCCGACGTCTGAGCTCATGAGGGATAATATCAGGTCGGTGCTCGAATCAAAGGCTATTCCTGCCGAAGATATAGATGGTGTGATCGAGCTCCTTGACAGGTGCGAGTATGCGAAGTATTCGCCTGATTCAGGTAAAGAGGGTATGAACAACGCTTACGAATCAGCTATATCCATTATAAACGCTTTGGAACGTTCATTCAAAAAAGCAAAGGAAAATGAAAAGTAATATTATATCTGTCATACTTGTTTTATTTTCAACCTTAAACGTCTGGGCGTCTGAAGCCAGACTCGACAGCGCCGCCGCCGCGTATGCTTCAGGTAATTTTGCCGGTGCCATCGCGCTTTATGAAGAGGTCTCGAAAGAGAAAGGCGTTTCTTCCGAGCTTCTTGCCGATCTCGGGAATGCGTATGTGAAAGCCGGAGACTATGGCAAAGGCAGGCTGTGCTATGAGAGGAGTCTTTTGCTTTCTCCCGGAGACAGACTGGTGAAAAACAATCTTAATTATATAATCAACAAAATTGAAGACAACAACAAGGCTGAGGCGAGAGGAAAGAAAGTATCGGTAAGTCCCGACTCCCCCTCGTTCTTTACCTCCGTCAAAAGATGGATCGCCTTTGACCATACTTCCGATACATGGGCGGTTTGGGCCGCTGTGACATTCATTCTTTTCTGTGGATGCGTCGCCTTATATGTCTTTGTCTCGGATGTCCTTTTAAGGAAAATAGGATTCTTCGGAGGCATATCTCTTCTCGGGATTTCTATAATTACGCTTGTCTTTTCATTTATGTCGGCAAAGGCAAGGGATAATATCGATTCGGGAGTCATAACTGGCTTTAAGGTCGTTCTTGTATCGGAACCCTTCTCTACCGCAAAGTCGAGCGCGCTTCCCCTAACGCGTGGAACGCGTCTCGATATCCTCGGCATGGAGGAGGGGAGAGGCTCCGACGAGCCATCCTGGTATAAAGTAAGGCTGAATTCCGATTACGTTGGATGGATTCCGTCTACTGAATTTGAAAAAATCTGATTCAGGTATTTCCAGACGTATTCCTATGCCAAAACCCGGGATAAAAATATTTATGGTTGATTATGATATATTAACACGGATATATTGTTGAAAAGAAGGGGGGATAAACTGAAAGTGTGAGTTGAGGTTTAATTGTGATGCACAATAAAAATGTTATACAACACTTAAATATTTTCAGAATCCCTTTGTAAAAATCCAATATATTTCATAATTTAGCAAAATCAACATAGTTTGATCAATAATAATAATCAGATAAAATAAAGAAACCATGAGCAAAACGATTACTTTCAATGAACTTCGCAGACTCAAAGACAGTCTGCCCGATGGTTCGACACATCGCATTGCAGATGAACTCAATGTCACCGTTCAGACAGTACGCAACTATTTCGGAGGCGTCAACTACCAGTTCGGAAAGAATGCCGGCATGCATATCGAGCCGGGACCTGACGGTGGCATAGTTGTACTCGACGACACCACTATCTATGATATGGCTGTCAAAATCCTTGAAGAGCAAAACAATAAGTAAATAGCAGGATGATTGATATCGATGATAAAATCACTCTTGTGATCCATACCTCCGAACGGGCGCAGTTGTTGAAAAACATTCTGGAGAGCCATGATATCAAGGTATGGCTTGAGGATTTTGTCTCGTTTAAATCACCTTTAAAAGTGGCGCAGAGGGTAAAGATCTGTCCTCGTGATCTTCCTCTTGCCCTTAAGATAATGGAGAGCGGAGAGACTCTGTCTCCGGCTCTTGTTGAAATGAAAATGGCGGGAATGAGCGGAAATCTGCTCATCCCCGTCGATTTTTCTGATTCAAGCCTGATGTCGGTTCAGGTCGGATTCTTTCTTGCGAAGTTGATGAGGGTGCATCCTGTGGTGATGCACTGTTTCGTTACTCCATTGTTCACGCCAGACGCCTCCATGGCTGACGGCGAAGGAGGTGTAGGCCTTGATGATGTGGAAATTGCCCAGGAGAGCGTCAACATCCGGGAACAGGCCGCAAAGCGCCTGAATAAATTTAAAAAGGAGATTCTCGAACGCCAGAAGGATGGCTCTATGCCTGATATCAAATTCTCTACCTCGCTGCTCGAGGGGGTGCCCGAGGAATGTATCCTTGACTATTGCAAGTCGACCCCGCCGGCTCTCGTGGTAATGGCCACAAGAGGTGTCGACAAAAAAGAGGAGGAACTGATAGGAAGCGTCACTGCCGAAGTGCTCGATTCCTGCAGGGTCCCCGTATTCACGGTTCCTGAAAATCATAAATTAAACAAGGAATGGAACGAGCCGAGACGTCTTGTTCTTTTCTGCAATATGGACCAGCACGACATCATAAGCATCGATTTGCTGATGAGGATGTTCGACTATCCAAAATGGGATATCATTCTTGTCCCTGCGGCAGAAAGAAGTCTTTCGGGAGTGAAGGAGAAGCTTTTCGCCCTCAAGGAGTTTTTTACCGCTAATTATCCTTTATCATCTTTTACGGTCGAAATTCCCGATTTTAAGAAATTTCGAGAAGAGATCGACAAAATCATAGTCGGGAAGAAAATAGATTTGTTGATCGTTCCGAATAAAAAGACAAATATCTTCAGCCGTATATTCCGGCCCACGATAGCTCATAAATTTTTGTTCGAACGGGATATGCCTATGCTCGCTATCCCCGTTTAGAGTGTGTTTGGATTTAAATGAAATTAATACAGATAGAGATTTTTGAGGGATTTACGCAAGTTGAGAAAGGAGAAACCTCTCGGTTTCGACTGCCGAAACTTGGCGAAAACAGCCAAAAAGATTCTTAAAAGCCTTGAAAGAAATACTATAATAAAATTTTCGAAAGAAATTTAAACAGTTTCTTAGAGTTTCAGATACATATTATTTTTATGATATATCCTTCTGATTTTGAGTCAAAAATTGGATTCGATTCCATACGCATATATATAAGTGAGAAGTGCCGTTGCGCAATGGGACGCGAGCTGGCCTCCGAAATGACTTTTTCAACTTATTACGATGAGATCCTCTCTCGCTTAAGGAGGGTAGAGGAGATGATGGCAATAATCAAAAGCAATCTTTCGCTTGTGCTCGATCCGATTCATGACGCGATCCCCTGGCTTAACGAGATAAGGGCTGCCGGGGCTTTCATGTCGGCTGAGCGGCTTTTTAAATTAAACGGAATGCTTTCCCTTATGAAAGAGGTGAAAGATTTTTTCAGCAAAGGGGAGGAAGATGAAGATGCCGAAGGAAACCGCTTCCCTTTCCTGAAGGAACTAACGTCGGGAATAGGTTTATTCCCGCTCCTTTCGTCGGATATTGAAAGATGTATTAATAAGTTCGGGGAGGTAAAGGATTCTGCTTCTCCGGAGCTTGCCGAAATACGTAAGGCGATGCGTGGAGCTTCGGGCTCCATGCAGAGGGCGATGCGTAGAGTTCTTGATAATGCGATGTCGAAAGGCTTGATTGACAAGGATGTAACTCCTTCAGTGCGTGACGGGCGTCTTGTTATTCCCGTCTCTGCCGCTAATAAGCGCGGCATCCCCGGAATCCTTCATGATGAGAGCGCGACGGGAAAGACTGTTTTCATAGAACCGTCCGAAGTGGTGGAAGCCGGCAACAGACTGCGTCAGCTTGAAATGGATGAGAGACGTGAGATCGTGACTATCCTCCGGACTATTTCAGACGGCATCCGTCCATGTATAGATGAACTCGCTTCCTCCATAAGGGTATTGGGAGAATTCGATTTCGTAAGGGCTAAGGCTGAGTTTGCAATAGAGGTAGATGCCCAGATGCCTGTTGTTGAGAAGGAACCGCTTATCGAATGGTATCACGCTGTTCACCCCGGACTGCTTCTCGCATTACGTTCGCAGAACAGAAACGTGGTTCCGTTATATCTTACGCTTTCTTCCGAAAACAGAATTCTGATTATCTCAGGACCTAATGCCGGCGGAAAGTCGGTATGCCTTAAGACCGTGGCAATTATACAGTATATGATGCAGTGTGGGGTGATGCCCACGGTTCACTATAATTCCCATCTTGGAGTCTTCAGAAACTTATTGATCGATATCGGCGACGAGCAGTCGTTTGAGAATGATTTGAGCACATATTCCTCTCATCTGAAGAATATGAAGTTTTTCCTGACCAATACGGATAAGAGGACTCTTTTTCTCGCTGACGAAATGGGATCCGGAACCGAGCCTCAGATCGGAGGGGCATTGGCTCAGGCTATCCTTAAGTCGCTCGGCAGCAGGGGCTGTCGCGGTGTTGTCACGACGCATTATCAGAATCTGAAGACCTTCGCGGATCAGGAGCCCGGGTTCGTGAACGGAGCCATGCTCTACGACAGGGAGCATCTTCAGCCAACCTTTCAGCTTTCAATAGGTACACCGGGAAGTTCGTTCGCAATCGATATCGCTTCTAAGATCGGCCTCCCGAAGGATGTGATAGAGGAAGCCAAGGAAATTGTCGGAAGCGATTATGTCAGCCTTGACAAATATCTTTCCGAGATTCAGAGAGACCGGAGATATTGGGCGAATAAGCGTCAGAATATCCGTGAAAAGGAGGCTAAACTCGACAACCTCCTTTCAAAATATGAGGAGACCGCCGGAGATCTCAAGACCCAGAGGAAAACCATTCTAAACGAGGCTAAAAAGGAGGCCAAGGAGATTCTTGCAACCGCCAACGCCAAGATCGAGAGGACAATTCTTGAAATCCGCAAGGCTGAAGCCGAGAAAGAGAAAACCAAACAATTGCGCAAGGAGCTTGACGAGTTTAAGAAAGATCTCGAGAATCCGGATACCGATTCTGATAAAAAGCAGAATGATCTCCTCAAACCTCTTAGGCATAAGTCTCGAAAATCTAAAGAGAAGCCTGTAGAGAAGAAAGTCGCTGTCGCACCCAAGGAGTTGAAAAAAGGGGATTATGTAAAGATGAAAGACGGCAACACCGTAGGCCGGATACTTTCGGTCGACGGTAAAAATGCCGAGGTGGCTTTCGGTGCCCTCCGCACCATAGTGGCTGTTTCAAAACTTGATGCGGCTTCTAAGCCGAAGCAGTCTGCGTTGTCTTCCGCATCGACTTTGTCGAGCTCTACGATCAGCGACAGCCGGAGCCGCCAGCTGAATTTCAAGAACGAGATTGACGTGAGGGGGATGCGTGCCGACGAAGCCCTTCAGGCAGTGACATATTTCCTTGACGACGCCTTGCAGTTCGGTTCATCGAGAGTCCGTATCCTTCACGGCACCGGACACGGTATCCTCAAGACTTTGATCCGCGAACAGCTGCGTTCGAATAACGCCGTCCGTCATTTCGAGGATGAAGACGTAAGGTTTGGAGGAGCCGGGATTACTGTCGTTGATCTGGAGTAAGAGTTTGTCACTTAAAATGGCTCTAATTTTTTGCAAATAATTTTTGCTTACTCAGTGGGAAGTGCTAATTTTGCAGTCCGAATAGACTTTCCCTTTTGCGGCAACTCTGATTCCGATGAATCAGTCATGACCGGAAAGTTGATATCAAGGAATTAAATCAATGAAAAGAAATGGATATGTGGGATTATGGCTACTTCTGGCAGTTTCCCTTGCAATAATAATCTTTGTTTCATTTTACGATGACCTGCAGATAGGGCCCTGGAAAGTGAAGAAATCTCCTATCGCGGAAACACTTCTTGCCACTGACTCAGACAGCATCGCCGCCGGATTGCCGGAGGAAGATTCTGTTGAAAATATAGCGGCCCCTGTCGTTATAAAGACAGACTCCCTGCCTCAGTCCATATTTATTTTCGGAGACTCGATGACGTTCAATCTCGCATTGCGGATGGCGCAATATGCCAGGCAGAACGGACATAAGATTCATTCGGTTAACTGGGATTCGAGCAATACCAAGATCTGGGCTGATCACGACACGCTGCAATACTATATAGAAAAATTTCATCCTACCCAGATTTTCATATCTTTGGGAAGCAATGAAATGTATTTCAAAAATCCCGAGACCCGCGCGCCATACGTCAAAAAGATACTTGAAGTCATCGACACCATTCCATACGTCTGGATCGGCCCTCCCAACTGGAAGGAGGATACCGGTATAAACGATATGCTGCAGCGGATTTGCAAGAAGGGTAGCTTCTTCAGGTCGGAAGGTATGGATTTTAAACGCAAGGCCGACCATATCCATCCCACGCGACAGAGTTCCGCGCTCTGGGTCGACAGCATCATGCGGTGGATTCCTAAATCCTCTCATCCTTTTGTTGTCGAGGTTCCGGTTGATTCAATAGGGAAGTGCAATCCCAATATCATATTTCTTAAGGCTTTAAACAAATAGTTTTATTATGTGGGATTCATTTATGGGGCAGCTTCAGCTGATGGCTCAGAACCTTATCGGATTGTTTGCATACGATCCCGAGGCCCCTATGTTGTTTTCCAGCGGATTGTTCTGGATCCTTTTCATACTCTTCATTCCCGTCTATGCTTTGCTCAAAGACAGCAAGGTGAAGATGGTTGTCTTTGTCGTTGCTTTTTCCCTTTATTTCTATTATAAGTCAAGCGGTATTTTCTTTCTGATGCTTATCGCAACTTCCGCTGTCGACTGGATTATTTCGAAAATGATATTCCGGGTTAAATCGAAGGCCGGAAAGAAAACCTTGATGTGGACATCGATAGTAATCTCTCTTTCCATACTCGGTTATTTCAAATATGCCAATTTCTTCTTATGGAACTGGAACCAGATGGTGGAGGGAAATTTTCAGCCTCTCGACATTATCCTGCCTGTCGGCATATCCTTCTATACTTTCCAGTCGATCAGTTATATAGTAGATGTCTACAAAGGAAAGATCGCTCCTACGAAGACATGGCTTGAATATCTCTTTTTTCTGAGTTTCTTTCCGGCTCTTGTCGCCGGCCCGATTGTCAGGGCTGATTATTTCCTGCCTCAGCTTGAAAAGAATGAAAGGGCGTCATACGCAAATATATATGGCGGCCTATGGCTGATAATGGTGGGTATAATCAAGAAAGCTCTTATAGCCGATTATATCGCCCAGTATAATGACCTCATCTTTAATGATCCCTCTCTCTACACCGGAGTGCAGACCCTGATGGGTGTGCTCGGGTATACTATGCAGATCTATTGTGACTTCTCCGGATATTCCGACATGGCCATCGGTATAGCTCTCATTATGGGCTTTAAGCTCGGTATCAATTTTGATTCGCCCTATCAGAGCCGTAATCTGACGGAATTCTGGCGGCGCTGGCACATCTCTCTCTCTTCCTGGCTCAGGGATTATGTCTATATTCCGCTCGGAGGAAACAGGAAAGGAACCGTCAGGACATACGTGAACAATTTTCTGACAATGCTTATCGGAGGATTGTGGCATGGTGCGGCTTGGAAGTTCGTGTTCTGGGGCGCCATGCATGGAGCGGGGCTCGCTGTCCATAAGGCATGCAAGCCCTGGCTGAAGAGAGTGCCCGATAATTTCATTACTGTATTTATTTCTTGGATCGTGACATTCATTTATGTCTCTTTGCTCTGGGTGTTTTTCAGGGCTGCATCTTTTGAGGATTCCGTCTTGATCATTAGCAATATTTTTGTGGATTTTCACTGGAATCAGATTCCTCAGTTTTTCGAGGCAAGAATGGTCTGGTGTATAATGATGTTCACTCTTATTATTTTCCATTTCATACCGCAGAAATTTGCTGACCGGTGCCAGGATCTATTTGTAAGGTCTCCATGGGTGGTGAAGATCGTTGCTTTTATTGTGGTGGTGCAGCTGGTGATAGAGTTTATGTCGGAAGAGGTGTCTCCCTTCATTTATTTCCAGTTCTGACCTTATAGATTTTCCGGAAGCTGATAAGGCGGAAGTGGGCTATCGAATCGCCATTTTATGAAAAGAGTGTAATTTTTACATTTTTTTATTTTCCAAAATTAGCGGATATTCAACGACTTGACGAAAATTTAAAATTTATTAGCAAAAAAAGTTGCGAAAATATTTGCACAGCGTGAATTTTTGATATAACTTTGCAACCGCAAACGGGAAAACGATGTTTTAAAACATAAATTTAAAATATGGATTAGACGCGATTCCGAATGCAACGAACAATGACATAATGCTACCAAGACAAGCAGCGTAACCGAAGTAATT
>CAJTYD010000015.1 GCA_910583775.1 uncultured Muribaculaceae bacterium
GTTGAAAATGTTTTTGGAGTCGATCCCCGATTTAGCTACATCTTAGTCAAACAAATCGATAAATATTTAGTTATCTTAATTTTAAACCTCCCGCAGAGATGCAGAGGGCCCGCAAAGGGTTTTTACGCAAAGCGTTATCTATTGTAGGGAGATTCTCTTAAGATGCTTCAGATGAGGAGATTGCGTCTTCGACTTTTAGAGCTCGCAGAGTCAGCCGCGAAAACGATGCCGAATAACATTACGGAATCCACCGCGCGTCAGCCCTCTGCGCACTCTAAAAGCCGAAGGCGCACCTCTAAATTGAGACAAACCATAAACAAAAGTCTTTGCGGGAACCCTCTGCGGGCCCTTTTGCCTCTTTGCGGGATGATTCCCTTTTTACAGTCTAGATAAAGTAGCAATCTCCAAATTGCAGGCAATCCTACCCTCAAAAACTCGCTAAAACATCCTCCGCGAGTCCTCTGCGGCTCTGCGGGGTTATTCCCCATCCGATGGCAACTACCAATCCGAATTTACCTGTTCTCTTACATTTAAGGAAGGGATGTCAATCTGGCTACTTACTCTGCGGGAGATTTAAATTATTATAAACTCGCGAAACTTGAGTAAACAATAATTACCGAAAGAAATCTTTTTTTAGCCGAAGAGGCGGTGGAGGAGGAGGAAGCGGGAGAGGGTGTCGGCGCCGTGGCGCTCCATGGAGCGGAGAACGCGGTCGAGGCTTTTCTCTTCGCGGATGTCGCCGGATTTGGAGAAGAATTTGTCGGCGTAGCAGATCAGTTTCTCTTCGAGCGAGAGGGGAAGCATGTCGCGACGGGGGAGGGGTAGATTCTGACGCTCGATATCTTCTGTCGATAGCCCGCTGCCGGTGTGACGCTCGCAGACAAGGGCATGACGCGGCAAGCCTTCGGCGTCCAGTATCTTGCGGCCTTCCACGCCGTGGCAGATGTAGGGGAGGTCTCCGGTGCAGTAGATGTCGGGGGCGTCGCAGCGGAAAATGCCGATGTCATGAAGCATCGCCGCCTCGGCGACGAAGTCTCTGTCGACTTCGAGGCCGCGGCGGCAAATGCACTCAAGAGCCTTGTCTCTCACTTTGGAGCTGTGAACGATCAGCGTTTCATAAAGTCTCGAGCCCGGGCTGTAGTATTTTTCTATGATCTTTATCGGATCCATCAATCATTATTCGATAACCTCACACCAGCCGTGAGTGTCCTCCTCCTCGCCGAGCTGGATGGCGCGGAGCTTGTTGTAGAGCTGTGTGGATTTCGGTCCCGGCTCGCCGTCGGGGCAGTAGACGAACTTGCGGCCGTTGTCGAGGTCGTCGATCTCGCCGATGGGTGAGATCACGGCGGCCGTTCCGCAGTTTCCAGTCTCTTCGAAGGTCTCGAGCTCCTCGTAGGGAACATGACGGCGCTCAACGGTGAAGCCGAGGTCTTCGGCGAGTGTGCGCAGACTCATGTTGGTGATCGACGGGAGGATCGACTCGCTGTCGGGAGTGATGTAGCTGTTGCCGCGGATGCCGAAGAAGTTGGCGGCTCCGCACTCGTCGAGATATTTCTTCTCTTTCGGGTCGAGATAGAGCATCACGGCATACCCGAGGTCATGGGCTTTCTCACCGGCCACAAGCGACGCGGCATAGTTGCCGCCGACCTTGAAGGCGCCTGTGCCTTTGGGAGCCACGCGGTCATACTCGCGCGAGAGGCAAACCTTGCAGGGCTTGAAGCCTGTTTTGAAGTATGGCCCTACAGGGGTTACAAGCATGATGACGGTATATTCCGACGCCGGTTTCACGCCCACTCGGGCTGAGACGCCGATCTCGACGGGACGGATATAGAGGGATGCGCCCGATCCGTAGGGAGGAACGAAACGCTCGTTGAGCTTGACAACCTTGCGGACCATCTCGCAGAATATCTCTTCGGGAAGCGGCTCCATCTTGATGCCCTCGGCGCTGCGGATAAGACGCCTGGCGTTCTCGTCCATGCGGAAGACGCGGATCTTGCCGTCTTTGCCGCGGAATGCCTTGAGGCCTTCGAAAGCCTCCTGACCGTAGTGAAGGCATGAAGCGGCGATGTGGATGGGAATGTATTCTGAATCGCTGACTTCGATTTCGCCCCATTTGCCGTCTTTGTAGGTGCAGCGCACGTTATAGTCGGTCTTGATGTAACCGAAGGGAAGTTCTCCCCATTTGATGTCCGGTGTTTCCATTGCTATGTATTTTTTGGTAAAGCGAGCGGCAGACGCCTTTTGTATGCGTTGAAGCTCTGATTATGGATTTATTCCGTAAAGTTACAAAACATTTTTTGATTCCGGCAATGAAAAGAGCGTAAAATCTCTTTACGTGCCGACACGGCTGATCCGCGATCTGTCAGAATCTGATTTCAGTTCCTTTACGGATTTTGAATTTTTCTGTTTTCACACCATCCGGCCCCGGTTTTCTGACCTCGACTTTTATCGTTTTGTCGCCTATGTTGGATATCGTGCCGTGTCCCGGATTCGATCTGTCGGCCTCGACCGTTATGTTGTTGCCCTTGACAAAGGCGTCTATTATCCATGCCTTTGATTCTCCCTGGGCGACGGTGAGCGGAGTGGCTATCCTTCCGCTTGACACGCGTGTCGGAGCCGGTAGCACCGGGATCCACTTCTCTTCTGCGGAGAGGTTGCGCAGCATGCCGTTCTCCTTGCCGAAGAAGTTGGAGACAAGCAGATAATACTGCCCGTCGGGATCGCGGGTGAAGACACCGCCCCAGCCTTCGGTAAGCAGCCCCGAGAGGTCGCGGGTGGCTTCGGCTATTGTCGCGGTGGTGTCGGCGTCGACCGATGTCAGATACACGGTGGAACGCGGGCCGATCATCTCTCCGGCCGGAATATCGGAGGGAGTGTCGCTGAAATGGGTATAGAGCAGGGAGGTGAGGATGGAATTGTTGTTTCTGACATCTCCGAAAGCCATGCTCTCTCTGCCCGGAGTCACAAACCCCAGCTCGTTGTCGATGTTGAGCCAGCCGGAACTGATCCTGCACAGCGAGTCGCCGGAGGTGACGATGCCCTGAGGGCGGTCGGATGAATAGAGCGTCCTGTGCGTTTTGGTGAATGGATCGGTGGAGACGGCCATCAGCCCTCCTTTCTCTTTATCGACGCGGACATCTGCGAGGGCCTTGGCCTGGTCGAGATATATCACGGCGTTGCCCGGGGTGGCGAATATGGTGAAGCGGAGGTCGAGCGTGCTGTCGTTTGTAAGCAGGGAGCCGTTCATCAGGAATCCCTCTTTACCATAGTCATATTTGCCGCTGACCGTCGGCACGGCGTTGGTCCGTTTTCCCTTCACTTCTCGCCAGCCGATGAAATTTCCTGTGTTGTTGGCGCGGAAAGGCACGATCATCTTGTTGTTGTCGGGATTGTTGGAGGTCAGGTAGCCGGTGTAGCTTTTGAGCCCCGGGCTCCAGGAGAAGCATACGAACCGCGACGGCGAGGAGGCGCGGATGATGTTCTGGTCGGGGAAAATATAGGTGTCGCCGTATTTGCTGCGGAAATCCTCCCATTTTGCCGGCGAGACCAAGGATGTCGGATACAGTTCATGCATCAGCCAGGTCATCATCAGGCGGTGGGCCTCGACGCCCATGCGGCGCGCGCCGACGTCGGGACGGAGCAGGAAGGTACCGTCGCCGGTGGTTTTCTGTCGGGCCTCGATGTTCTTGTATGCCATGTTCTCGAGGAAGAGTGCCTCAGGGTCTTTCTCAAGGCATGCCATGGTGGAATAGGAGGTGATCTGGTCGAAAAGGAAGAGACTCCAGTCGTTGCCGTTCGGCATGGCAAGCTCGCCGTCGGCGAGAGCGAGGCGGTTAAGCACATTCTCCATCACCTCGCGGTTGTTGTGGCGCAGCGAATTGGTTTTCCATATCTCCTTGCCGTGGATGCCTCTCTGGAAGAGCTTGAGCGCCAGAGCTGCCTCTCCGAGCTCCTGCATCACCACGTTCTGATAGCTGGTGTGGAAAAGGTTGTGGTTCTGCAGCGTCCAGTCGGGGAAGAGGTTGGCTCCTTTGTAAAGCTGCGCGACAGTGACGGAGTCATATTCCGGGTCGATGACGGTGACGTCGGAGGCGTCCGACGGATGCGAATAACTGTTGACAGCGAACTCGCGCAGCCGTGCGAACCATCGCCCCGCTTTGGGATGGTCGGGGAAAAGGCCTAAGACCGATGCGAGCACGTCGGCTTCCCAGCCGTTTTCCTCAGCCTTTGTGTCGCCGTTATAGCCGGTCGGCACATCGCGTTCGAGCTCGTAGTCGCATTCGGCCTCGAGCAGCCTCTGCAGAGCGTTTTTCTGCTTCTCCGAAAGTCGGTCCCACTGGAAGAACGCCGAATAGGCGTCAGACATGGCCCAGAGCGATGATTCCCATTGCCGGTTGTTGACAGAGACTGAACCCCAGTAGGAATTGTTCTTGCAGGGATATGTGCGGTTTGCCTTGTGGGTGGCGAGCGAATAATTCAGCGAACGTTCCGCCATCTCCTGAAGCCGGTCGCGTGAGAGCCTCGGGGCGGTGAGCAGCGAGTCGGGCGCGTATTTGGCAAGGAAGGCGCATATCATCGAGAAATCGGCGTTGTGCCTCACTCCCTGTTCGTTGTTGCCCATTGTGTTCTCCCCCCTGAAGACGCCGAGCGGAAGACCGTCGCTGCTTTTTTCGTCGAGCGCTATCCATTGCTTCTCAAGATATGGAGTGAAATCGGCGAGCATGCGCATGATGCCCGCTTTCATCTCCCTCTCTCCGATAAAATCATGGGTGAGGACTCCTTCGGTGGGAGATTCGCCAGTCTGGGCCATTACGTTGGAGAAAGAGGATATGAGTATTGATAAAAGGGTTATGAGGAAGATTTTCGCTTTCATGAGATTCTGACGAGGTTAGCCGGTTATGATTCGAGATGCAACGGATAAGAGTTTTTAAAGGTAGGAAAGAGTGTGTTAAAAGTAAGAAAGGGTGTGTCGATGAATTTCATGCGACACACCCTTCGGTATTATTCAGAGAAGGGGCAATCAGCCTTTCTTCTCCTGCTTCTGCATCTGCTCTTTGAGAGCCTGGAGAGCTCCGAGGTCACCGAGAGTTGTCTTCTCGATAGCGGGAGCGGCTGCTGTCTCGGCTGCGGGTTTGCTGGCAGCTTTCTTGGGAGCGGCTTTCTCGCGGCGCTCAGCCTTGTTTGCATCTTCAGCGATGCGGCTGTGGCTGAGGATGATGCGCTTGCTGTCTTTGTTGAATTCAATAACCTTGAAGTTGAGCTTCTCGTCGAGCTTGGCCTGTGTGCCGTCCTCTTTTACGAGGTGCTTGGGAGTAGCGAAGCCCTCTACGCCGTAAGGCAGAGAGATGACAGCGCCCTTGTCCATAACCTCAGTGATCGTACCCTCGTGGATCGAGCCGACTGTGAAGATGGTCTCGAATACATCCCAGGGGTTTTCCTCAAGCTGCTTGTGGCCGAGGCTGAGGCGACGGTTGCCCTTGTCGATCTCGAGAACCTGAACCTCGATGTCGTTGCCAACCTGAGTGAACTCGGAGGGGTGTTTGATTTTCTTTGTCCAGGAAAGGTCGGAGATGTGGATAAGACCGTCTACGCCCTCTTCGATCTCGACGAATACGCCGAAGTTGGTGAAGTTGCGCACTTTTGCAGTGTGACGGCTGCCGATGGCATATTTCTCCTCGATGTCCTCCCAGGGATCTTTCTTAAGCTGCTTGAGACCGAGGCTCATCTTGCGCTCCTCGCGGTCGAGAGTGAGGACAACAGCCTCTACTTCGTCGCCGGCTTTCAGGAAGTCGTTGGCGCTGCGGAGGTGCTGGCTCCAGCTCATCTCGCTTACGTGGATAAGACCCTCTACGCCGGGCTGTACCTCTACGAACGCACCGTAGTCTGCCATAACGACAACTTTGCCGTGAACATGGTCGCCGACCTTGAGGTTGGGATCAAGATTATCCCAGGGATGGGGCATGAGCTGCTTGAGACCGAGGGCGATACGCTTCTTCTCGTCGTCGAAGTCGATGATAACGACCTTGATGTCCTGGTCGAGCTCGACAACCTCGCGGGGATCGGAAACACGGCCCCAGCTGAGGTCGGTGATGTGAACGAGACCGTCAACACCGCCGAGGTCGACGAATACTCCATAAGGAGTGATGTTCTTGACTTTGCCTTCGAGCACCTGGCCCTTCTCGAGCTTGGAGATGATCTCCTTCTTCTGCTGCTCGAGCTCTGCCTCGATGAGAGCTTTGTGGCTGACAACAACATTCTTATATTCCTGGTTGATCTTGACAACCTTGAATTCCATGGTCTTGTCAACAAATACGTCGTAGTCGCGGATCGGACGTACGTCGATCTGGCTGCCGGGGAGGAACGCCTCGATGCCGAAGACATCGACGATCATACCGCCCTTGGTGCGGCTCTTGACATAACCCTTGATGATTTCGTCGTTCTGAAGAGCTTCATTGACGCGATCCCAGCTGCGGGTCTGGCAGGCTTTCTTGTGGGAAAGACGGAGCTGGCCGTTCTTGTCCTCGAGCGATTCGATGAATACCTCCACCTCGTCGCCGACTTTCAGGTCGGGATTGTAACGGAACTCGCTTACGGGGATGATTGCGTCTGATTTCATGCCGATATCCACGCGAACCTCACGTTTGCTGATCGATTTAACGGTACCGGTCACGATTTCGTTTTCTTTGGCTGTCTTAAGAGACTCGTCATAAGTGTTTGTCAGCTCCTGACGGCTCTTCGAACCAGCCGTTTCGCCATTTTCATAGGCATCCCAATCGAAATTCTCGATCGGGCTCTGAATTTTAGTTTCAGTCATTAAAAAAGTTAATAAATAAAGTTAATAATTCTCTCCTTGCGCAATCGTCGCGCAAGCGGGTGCAAATATAATGCTTTTTTTCTTATTCTGCAACTTTCAGCGATTTAACCCGCTTTTACGGTGTTTTTTTCGACGATTACTATCGATCGGGACGGAAGGTGCGGCCGTCGCAGAGGCATTTGCGGGCGGAGGAGAGACGGGTTAGGGCTTCGTCGTCGAGACGGTAGAACTTGAGGGTGCGGGAGCGGGGATAGCGGTTGAAGTAGGAGTCGGTGCTGTAATACCATTGCCAGGTGTTGATCTCGCGGCCTGCCATGCGGCTGAGCTGACGGTGAAATTCGAAGATGCGCGTCGTGGCGCATAGGGTGATCGCGCGGTCGCCGTTCATGAAGGTGCTCACACAGATGTAGTGGCGCTTCACCGAGGTCTCGCGTTCGTGGGCGCCGCGATGGGAAATCGTTATCGCGCGGTTATGACGGCGGTTGATGGTGTTCATCATAGTGCGGAATATGCGGCCATGCGAAGAGGTGTCCTCAAGCCCGTTCCAGCAGATATAGAGATGGATCATCTCGTGGATAATCGTGTCTTCGATTTCATTTTCGGGAAGGTCGAAGCAGGCGCTGATCCAGATCGAGAAGTCTGACAGCCGTTTTGTGCCTCCGGTTCTGAAAACTTTGTAGCGGAGCGTGCCGAGAGTGCGGGTGGAGCGGCTTATGCGCAACGGGACTTCCGGAAGCGTCCCTTCGAAGATCTCTCGGTTAAAGCGTGAATATTTTTCTTTTACAAACGCCAATGTGGCATGCATATATACGATTCCTGTTTTTTTACGTTATATAAATAGGACGTGTCATTTTCAGAAGATACTCCCTGTGTAATGTCCATATAATAAAACTGAATAATATGAAGAAAATTTTATCCGCAGTGCTTTTTGCACTATTCGTCCTTCTCCCTTCATGCGGAGGGGCCGGGAGCGACGCCGATTCCGTTGCCAAGAAAATCGAGGAAAAGAAGACACTCGATCAGAAAGATTACACCGTTATGATTGATTACGCTGCCGATGCGTTTGATGCTGTGTCTAAAGCTCTTGAAGAAACAAAGGGCAACCCGGCAGAAATGAAGAAAAAGGCCGAAGAACTGGAGAAAAAATATACACATCTGGAGCTCTTTATGGACAATATGCCCGATGAGAAAGACCTCGACGACGCCAACAAGAAAAAGCTCGAGGACCTCACCATGCAGGTTATAAAGATGACGATGTCATCCCAGATGCCGGTGAGTGCTGATGTTCCGGATGCACCTCAGCCCGAGGCTCCGGCAGATTCGCTGTAAGTAGGATTCCAGGGTATCGGATTTCTTAAAGAAACAGTTTCTAAAACATAACTAATCATATAATGCAAAAGGGAATGAGCCTCCTCATTCCCTTTTTTCATGCTTCCGCTTTAGAGTCTGTTTGAAAATCGCTAATTTTGCAGGAAGAAGGCATTTATTGCCGGTCTTTCTTGCGTTTTACAGTATGTTTGAGTTTAAGAACAGCGAAATTCAGTTCTATGGTGGTTTCGGTGTCAGTCGTCTGCATACCGTCATCAAGTAGGTCATCAAGTATTTCTCCGCTTTGTTGCATCAACAGTCTCTGGCGATATTCATCACTGGAGTTGGCAATCTCTCCCAAAGTTCTTGACAGGTTACGCATTTTTGCAAAGGTCTCCACGATTGAAATGGTTGTCTGAGTAGCAGTCGGACTTTTTAATATTGTGGCAAGCATATAAAGACCCTTATCCGTGAATGCTTTGGGTTGAACACGAGACTTGGAAGATAAATTTGTGGTCGAATTTTTCGACCGCAAAATCGCAAGTTCTTTAGAATCTATATTTAAGATATATCCTTCTGGGAACTTATCGGGGTTGTTCCTTACAGCCTAGTTCACTCGTTTTGTCTCGACTCCATAAAGAGCCGCAACATCTACATCAAGAATCACGCGCTGTCCACGCAGCTCGATTATTACCGATTCAACATCTGTGAGTTTTATGATATTGCCCATCTTTGTTTAACAGATTTCGGGATTTATACTGAGATGAATGAGTGCTTGTAAAAGTCCTGGCCGGAACACATTACAAATGTAATACAAATTGTTAATTTTACAAAATTAAGAGCAATTCGTAAGTTATTTTTTAGAAGTTCCTTAAAAATTGGGGATAATTGGGTGATCTCATTATATTGCTTAATATGTCCTTGTTATGTCAGAATAAATGGTTAGGTTTGGAAAGGTATCGTGTAAAATTGCCGGGTTATCCCATATTTTAGCTAATTTTGCAGCATGAAACAGAATGAATTGGAAATTAATCCTGCGGGGGAATCCGGCGAAAGGATTCCGGCCTCGAAAGGTTTGCTTGCTCTCTCTCCGATAGTTTTCTTCCTGTTGCTCTATGTGGTGGTGTCGGCCGTGATAGGCGATTTCTACAAGATGCCTATTTCGGTGGCACTCGTCGCCGCCTCGATTTGGGCTGTGGCGATCTACCGCGGACGTCCGCTGATCGACCGCCTCACGGCCTTTTCAAAAGGAGCCGCTCAGGAGAACATCATTTATATGATATGGATATTCATCCTTGCGGGCGGTTTCGCAAGCCTGGCTAAGGAGATCGGAGCGGTCGAGGCTACAGTCGACCTGACGCTGCGCATTGTGCCGCGATCGTTTATCGTTCCCGGACTCTTCATGGCGGCCTGCTTCATCTCGATGGCGGTGGGAACTTCCGTAGGGACAGTCGTTGCGATCACGCCTCTTGCCGTGGCGATGGCCGGCGACGGTGGAGAAGTGGCCTTTTTTGTGGCTGTGGTGCTCGGCGGCTCTTTTTTCGGTGACAACCTCTCTTTCATCTCCGACACCACCATCGCCGCCACGCGTTCACAGGGCTGCGAGATGGCCGACAAATTCAAGGCTAATTTCAGGATTGTCCTCCCGGCTGCCATCGTCACTGTCATCCTCTATGCCTTTCTCGGCAGCGACGTCGACATCGCCATTCCCGAGAGCACACGCTCTCCCTGGCTGGTGCTCCCTTATATAGTGGTGATTCTCACTGCGCTTCTGCGCATGAACGTCACGATTGTGCTGACGCTCGGGATATTGGTCTCGCTTGGGCTCGGACTTATTTTCGGCAACGGCATTTTCGACATGGCCGGCCATATAGGCTCCGGCATCGATTCGATGGGCAATCTGATCATCATCACTTTGCTTGCGGCCGGGATGCTCGAGGTGATCAAGCGCTGCGGAGGCATCAAATGGCTGCTGCAGGTGCTGACGGCATACGTCAGCGGCACGCGCGGCGGCCAGGTCTGCATCGCTCTTCTTGTCAGTCTCGTAAACATCTGCACGGCCAATAATACGGTGGCAATTATTACAGTCGGCAGTCTGGCGAAGGAGATAGCGCAGAAGTTCGGGATAACTCCCCAGCGCAGCGCCTCGCTTCTCGACACCTGCAGCTGCGTGGTGCAATGTCTGATCCCCTACGGAGCGCAGACCCTGCTCGCCACCTCTCTCGGAGGCGTCTCCCCGGCCGCGCCGTTTCCTTATCTCTATTATCCTTTTATCCTTGCCGGAACGGTGGCGGTATCAATACTTCTTTCAAAAAAACGGAGGCAATAAAATAAGGGGAATAACGGGAGATGAGATCTTTCCCCGGCAGACAATTTAAACCGCGGCGGATTCCGGATTATCCGGTTTCCGTCGCGGTTCCGCTTATGAAAACTTAGAAACTGTTTAAATTTCTTTGGAAAAATTTATTATAGTATTTCTTTCGAGGCTTTTAAGAATCTTTTTGGCTGTTTCCGCCAAGTTTCGGCAGTCGAAACCGAAAGGTTTCTCCTTTCTCAACTTGCGAAAACATCTCAAAAATCTTCTCAAAATCCTTTGAAAAGAAATTTAAACAGTTTCTTAATATGTTGTCTGTTTATTTAGTTTCAGCAGCTGTCTCGGCAGGGCGCTGATAACCGTCCTTCTCGCAGCGTTTGGTGATGTGCTTGATGCGGGCCTGGGTCTCAGGGTGAGAAGAGAACATTTTCTGCACATAGCTCTGTTTCTGGGCGCCTCCCTCAAGATTCTGAAGCTTTTCGAAAGCCATCGCCATTCCCCAGGGGTTTCTGCCCTTGGAGACAAGGAAATCATATCCGCAGTCGTCGGCCTCGTTCTCCTGCTTCTGAGAATATTTTGCGTTGATAAGCGATTCTCCGAGAGAGCCTAACTGCGAGTCGGTGAGAGCCGCTGCGACCCCTCCGGCCGATGAAACCACATCCTTGGCGGCGCCAGTGAGGAGCTGCGTGCGGAACGCGTTCTTTGAATGATGTTTGAGCACGTGTCCGATCTCATGTCCGATCACGCCGAGCAGTTCGTCGTCGCTCATGATGTCCATAAGCGAGGAGAATACGCGCACGCTGCCGTCGGGGCAGGCGAAAGCGTTGACATCGATCACATCGTAGACTTTGAAATTCAATGGAATGCCATCGGCATCGGTGATTCCGGCAGTGAGCCTGTTCAGCCGCTGTGTATACGGGCTGTCGGCACCTGGAACAGGATTGTGCTTGTCCATCCAGTCGACAGATTCCTTAACGTATGAAGCCATCTGAGCGTCGGTGAGAGTGACGGCTTTGGCGGCCTTGGCAGCGCCGCTGATCGCTTTCTTCAGGTTAAACTGTGCTGCTGCCGGGGTAGCGGAACCCAACATAAGAGCAGCTACGATAAAATTAAGAATTTTCATCGGTTTTGATTCTTATTTAATTTGATATAAACTTACGATTTTGTAATTTTGAGTGTGATTCCAATTCGGGTTAAAGAACAAACCCAAACTAAATACAAATTTATAAAAAATCGGTCATGTCGTCAAAGATTTCAAAAGTTTTATTAGGCATCATTTTATTCATAACTGTAGTGGCATACGCATTGGCGTCTGTGATTCATGCGAATACCGTGGTCAACGGATGGATCGTGATTTCGGGGTGTCTTGCCCTTGCGTTAGTGTCGGGAGTGACGTTGTGGCGCTTATGGCCAAAAGTGACGGGCACCGGAAAGGTCTGGATAAACTACATCATGCAGGTTGTTGTAGCATGCGCTTTCTTTCTTCTTCTCTTTTACATTCCCAACAGCATTTTTTCAGACAAATCCACAAACCATGAAGAAAAAGCCGTGGCGGAAAGAGTCTATTCGAAGACGCATTACCGCACACGGCGAATTTCAAGACGTACATACGGCCGCGGAGAGCCATATAAAAAATATTATGTGGATATCCGTTTCGAAAACGGATCTAAAAAATCTCTCGAGATTCCCCTGAAGCAATATAACCGGACAAGAAAGGGCGACACACTTCGAATTGACATCGAGAAGGGCCTTTATGGTTTCCCCGTGATAATCCGGAAAGGAAATTACGTCACTGTTCCGACAAGTTCATATCGATATACGCATCCCTGAAACGGGGGCTCGACACTTTCAGCCGCACTTTGCCTTTCTTCTCTCCGGCTCGAAGAATCACTGAAGCAGTTCCCTTGTGGAGGCTGTGGCGGTTTCCGGTCATCGGTTCATCGCTGGAGAGGTCTCCATTGATAACTCCGGCTATCTCAGCCGGCCCTTCGACCGTGAATGTCAGCTCGTCGGCAGCCTCCGGCACTCTTCTTCCCTTTGAATCCACTGCCTCGACCCTGATATGCTGGAGGTCGACCCCATCGGGTTTCCACGACGCATTGTCAGCGCTTAGCCTCAGTCTCACCGGTTTCCCGGCTGTCTCGACGCGATGTACGGCTACCGGTTTGGGGCTGCCGGTTTTATATGCGCGAGCCTCGACATAGCCGGGAGCATAGACCACATTTTCCCAGAAAATACGATTGCGTTTCGAGGAATGCGCACGGTCGTTGCTCTTTTTTCCATAGCTTTTGCCGTTCACGACAAGCTCGACCTCGTCGGCGTTGGTGAATGTGAAGAGGGGAACGGTATCTCCTTTTTCATAATTCCAGTGGTCGTTGAACTCACGCGTGCCGACCTTGACGTCGTTCCAGAGCGTGTTGTCGTCCTTGCCGGCAACGGCGACATGGACTATCGGCTCATCCTCCTTGAAGATGCTGCGGAGGAAATATGCCATCGGCTTGGGTTCGAGCGATATGTCGAAAACACCCTGCGTCCATCCTTTGGAGGGCCAGCCGAGTGACTCCCCGAGGTAGTCGATCATCCCCCAGTAGGCCAGGCCGATCACTTTGTCGAGATTCATGTCGAAATAATTGGGACCCATGTTGGAGGTGTTTGCCTCGCTCTGATAGAACATCATCCATGGGAAACGGCGCGAATCTCCGGGGAAATACATATATCGGTAATTATATGAGGCCACGTCGGTCTCGAGCGCGAGTGGAGCCGGAAGGGAGTCTGTTGCGAGATTGCGTCCGCGGGGATGCATGCCGACGGTGACAGGACGCGTGTCGTCGTAACGCTTCAGAAGCTCGCGCTGCATCCGGTAGGGGGTCACGCCCCAGTCGGCATACGGTATCTCCCAGAGGGTCTGGAGCTCGTTGCCGAGGCTCCACATCACCACCGACGGGTGGTTTCTGTCGCGTTTTACGAATTCCGGAACGTCGTGCTGCCAGAGTTCCGTCCATTCGCGGCGTCCCCCGGCATATTGGGTGAGCCATTTGTCGTAGAGTTCGTCGACAACCAGAATTCCCAGGCTGTCGCAAAGATTCAGGAACGATTCGCTGTAGGGATTATGGGAGGTGCGCACATGGTTGAATCCGAAATCCTTCAGAAGCTCCAGCCGTTTTTCCATTGCACGGGGATAGGCCGCGGCTCCGAGAGCTCCGAGAGTGTGGTGGTTGGCGATCCCTTTCAGCAGGGTTTTCTTTCCGTTCACCTTCAGTCCGAACTCGGGGGAGAATTCGATCCTGCGCAATCCGAATTTTGTGGAGACTCTGTCTGCATCATTGTTCTCAGCACTGAGCAAAGTGGCTTCCACCATGTATCTTGCGGGATTCTCCGGGCTCCATAATTCAGGTCTTTCCACCACGATACTGTCGAGAAGATATTCGCGAACCTTCATGCGGCGGTCGAAGGGAACGGAGACGGTGCGGTCGCTGACAACACTTCCGTCGGGAGCCGTGACTTTTACTTTCGCCTTCAATTCCCTTCCGTCGAATTTTTTCGCGCTGATCTCGGCCCCGATCCTGACGACGGCTCTGTCTTTCCCGACTTCCGGAGTCAGAATCCGGAAAGGATGGCGTGTGAAGAAGATGTCGGGATCTGTGGCTACGGCTGTGACATCGCGGAAAAGTCCGGCGCCGGTATACCATCTGGAGTTTTCCGGCTTGCCGGTGTCGGCAAGCACTGCGATAATATTCTCCTCGCCGGGGCGGATCCTGTCGGTGACGTCTGCCTCAAAACCGAGATAGCCGTAGTCGGTTCCTCCGACTCTCTCTCCGTTAAGATATACGTCTCCTACAAGCATTATTCCCTCGAAATCAAGAAGGATTCTTTTACCCTTCCAGGAAGCCGGAGGGGTGAAGCTTTTTCGATACCATCCTTTTCCCATCTCCTTGAATCCTCTGGCGCTGAGGCGGCTTTTCACGTTGGCCACAGGATTTGTGAGATCGGCTTTTTCATCTGCGCCGGGAGCCACCCAGGGCTGCGAAATCAGGAAGTCGTGAGGCACATTGACGGTTTCCCAGTCTTTGTCGTTGAAACTGATTTTCATCGCGGCCTCGTTGTCGCCGCGGGCGAATCGCCAGTCGCGGTTCAGGCTGATTCTTTCCCTCGCCGGAGATGCCGTGGAGGCGAGAATCATCATCGTGGCCGCTATTCCAAGGATTTGAGCTTTCATCGTATATGTGCAGGTATGTGCAGGTTGTTTTTTATGGGAGTTAGTTCATCTGCAAATTTAATAAAAGAGGAGCAATCGGAGGGATAATATTTTGTCAAATTAGGATGTAAAGTGTGAAACGGGATGTTTCTTCACACGATATTATTGCCGATTTCTGTGTTATTATTACAAACGATGACACATAAACCATATCTTAATGGGCAAGGAGAGGAATTATAAATATCCGTGGAGTTATCTTTCGGAGCCGGGGCGACTCGTGCTCGCCGCCACTCTCGCGGGGGTGCTGGCCGGCGTGTCGGCATGTCTGCTCAAATATGGCGTCGACTGGCTCGGACTCCATATCACCACACTTTTCGGCTCCGGACATACTTATTTATCGTTTCTGATTTTTCCTCTACTCGGCATGTTGCTCTCGGTGTGGTATCAGAAAGGAACAGGTGAGAATCTTGCCCACGGAACCGATATTATCTCCCGGAGGCTTCGCGACCATAGGGCCCGCGTTCCGCGCAACATGATGTGGACGCCGGTTTTGGGGTGTCTGCTCACTGTCGGCTTCGGCGCATCGGCGGGCGCGGAGTCTCCGGCGGCGCTCTCCGGCGCGTCGATAGCGAGCCGTGCCGGCGGATGGTTCCGGCTTCCGGGCAATTATGTGAGGATACTTCTTGCCTGCGGAGCCGGGGCCGGAATCGCGGGAATATTCAAATCTCCTGTCGGAGGAATGCTTTTCACCATAGAGATTCTGCGGATAGAGATGTCGGCTGTAGCTTCTATCTCACTGGTGTGCTCATGCATGGCGGCTTACACCACTGCATATGTGATGAGCGGATTCACCTGGGATGTCTCTTTTATCCCCGATGCTCCGTTTGAGCCTTCCAGACTCGGCTGGATATTGCTGCTTGGCCTTTTCTGCGGTTTTTATTCCGTATATTACAGGCAGACCGAAAAATGGGTGATCCGTCAGCTCGCGAAAGTTCGCAATATCTGGAAGAAGGCTCTTGTCGCAGGCGCAGCCGTATCGCTGGTGGTCTTTCTTCTCCCTCCGATGTATGGCGAAGGATATAAGGTAGTTTCCGGACTTGTCTCGGGCAACGCGAATGTGCTGACGATGGACAGCCTGTTTTTCTCGGGAGAGACGGAGGCGTGGATTCTTCTGCTTGCCGTCACGGCTATGCTGCTTTTCAAGGGAATGGCTGTAGGCGCCGTGAACTATGGAGGCGGCGTGGCCGGTGAATTCGCTCCGACACTCTTTGCCGGAGCTCTTGCCGGCTACCTCTTCGCGACGGTGCTCAACATGGCTTTCAGTCTCGACCTTCCTGTGGCGAACTTCGCGCTCATAGGGATGGGAGCCGTCATGGCAGGGGTGATAAAGGCACCGCTGATGGCTATTTTCATTGCTGTGGAGATTTCCGACAGCTACCGGTATATTCTCGGATTCATTTTCGCCGCCTGTGCCTCCTATATGGTGGTTGTCCTGTCGGAAGCGCTATGGAACAAGACGCCCCCGGCAGTCGCCGCTTCTCCCGAAACCGTCAGAAGCCAAGATAATAGCAGATAGGATCGAAGGTGACGTCGAAGGGATTGCCTCCGTTTTTCGAAGGCGTGCTTTTATAATAATAGAAGGAACGCTGTGTGTCCCACGACTTGATGTCGACTTTGCGAGTCTCTCCGGCCGGAATGTCGCACGACAGTTTCAGATACTGTCGGTTGAGCTGGCGCCCGTCGGGGGTGCGGTAATCGATATAGAGCGCTACGCCGGTTAGCCGACGGTCGGTGTTGTTGATGATGAAGAAGCTCTCTTTCGAATTGTTCTGCTTTTTATCAAATCCGGTGAAGACCACCTGGTCAAGACGGTAACCGTTATTGCATGAAGGACATTGCGAAGCGACCATGAAGCTTCCCTTTACCATCTCCGCGTCTCCCCCGGTGACATCAGTTGTTTCTCCGGCCTCTTTTTTCAAAGCGTTTTTCTCCTTTTTCTCCTTTACTTTCATCTTATAGCCTATCTTCTGGGCGCCGGCGTAGCTCACGGCAAAGAACGCCAATACCGCCAGCATGATCGCGCGCGTCAGTAATCTGTTTTTTTTGTTGCCCATTGGATTTTGCTTTTACGAAGGTCTGGAATTGCTTTCAGTATGAATTATCATAGATAGACCGGATTGCGGGTGGCGGCTCCGGGATAGATCCTGATCAGTCCGCGGGGAATCTTGTCGGCGGGGTTGTCGACGCCGATACGGATCATCCTCCAGAATTTCGGAAGCAGCCATAGACTCCTTAATCCGATTTTATATTTCTTCGGAAAAATGAAGATCGAGCCCTCCTTTTCGTTGAAGTCGGCGCGGCAGGTTTTCATGTCGGTAAGAATTCCGGCCTTGCGGTTACTGTAAAGACTCAGGAAATACTTGTCAGCGTCGGCCGACATCTCTATCTTTCCGAGAATCTCACCGGGCTTGAGCCTGCAGTCGGGACTTGAGATCACTACGAGCCAGTAAGCGCCCTCTTTCATGGCAGACTTGCGGATGAGCACTATGGTCTCGTCTTCCGGAAATTCCCATATTCCTTCCACCCTGTCAAGCTCCTCGCGGTCGCAATAATCGCGGGCGCCCTCCATGTCGCGGATCTTCCGATCGGCGTACACGTCGCAGCCCCATACAACCATAAAGGCCGCGAGGATACAGATAACTGTAACCCGCGGACCTTTTGAGATGTATTCAGAGAGAGACATGATTTTATTTAGAGCTCTACTTAGTGGAGAAAGTATAGGAGAGACCGACGCTCAGGATCTCCTTAAGCATGAACTTGGTCCATTTGCTCTTCTTCGTCATCTCGTTTCCGTTTTCATCCTTCATGACATTGCCGTCTTTGTCCTTGAGCTTGATATAGACCGGAGGGGCCGATGAATCATAACGCATATTGACATAGAGCTGCGTGGAGAAGTATTTGTTGAACTGGAAGTTGATTGTGTTCTCCCAGTCGCCCAGTCCTTTTTTATAGTCGGTGAAGGCAAAGAGTCTGGTGCGGTAGGAGATGTTCTTGACCGGCTGCCAGTTCAAGGTCACCTCGGCGTTGCTACCGAACTCGCTCTTGCATTTCTGAGTCTCCCCCATTCCGAAAGTGGAGTGTTTCACCTTGTCGTCGATCGCCGTCTTCAGGTTATAGGAAAGCGGCGAGATAGAAGCGTTGAACTGGAATGTCTTCTTCTTGTTATGCTTGCTGTAGGTCATACCGAGACCGACGGTGAGGTCGCCCGGCGTCAGGAAAGAGGCTATTCTCGTCTGAGTGTTCTTCGTATAGTTGTTAAGAAGCTGGGTCTTGAACTGGGCCGTGAGAGAATAATACCAGTTGCTTGCGGCCTTGTAACCGAACTTCATGTTGTACTGGAAGAGGTCTTGAGAGATCGAATATTTATGGTATTGATCGTCTTCGACGGAGTTAAGACCCAGTTTGTATGAGACCGTGCTCTGGAAAAGGAGCTTCGGATGATACACGTTGTTGAGCTGCACGTCCCAGAGGAAGTTGATCAGCAGGGCGAGGTAGTTGTTGCCTCCCTGATACCAGTTTTCCGACAGATATGCCTGTGAGAACTGGAGCCCCCCGTTAAGGACGTGGAGCCAGTGTTTCTTGCCGATCTCATATTCCGAGATAACGGCATCGCTCACATTTACATCCGCTTTGTGAACTCTGTTGAGCATTCCTTTCACGCTCTTGTCCTCGTCGGGAAGACGCGGGGGGATGGGCAGGCGCCAGTAGGCATATTCTATATACTGAGGGTGGTCGACCATCATGCGGTACATCATGTCTTCCTGCATGTTCCAGGCGTCGGCGGCATTCTGCAGCCATGCGGGGCGGGCGTTGCCCATTATCGACGGGATGTCGGGCTCGTCGATGGATATGAAGTCGTCGCGGAATCCTATCGTATCGGCGGCGCTGTTTATGCCGCGCAAGACATCATGCGCGCGTTTCCGTTCAGTCGCCGGGTCTGTGTCGAACAGAAATGAAAGATCCTGTTCGTCGTCAAACATCACGGGAGTGTTGCGCCAAAGCTCTTCGGCAATCTCTTCGTAAGTCGGAATCCTGAAAAGCTCTTTGGGTGCCAGGTCGCGATATTGTGAAAACACCCACGGGGCGGCGAGTCGGTTGAATGTCGGGATGTCGGGAGAGACCTCGGTGTCGAAAATTATCTGACTCGCGGTCCTCACCTCGATCGTATCGGCGGTTATGGTGTCGCCTTTGGCCACCGCGGCCTTTATGCCGGCAAGACGTTTGCTGGCGAGCTCGCGTTCTGCGGCACGCGACTGTTCGGTGGTGACATGCCGGAAGCGCGGCGTGGTGCTCTGTGCCGTTACGGTGGCGGCAAAACCTGACGTCATCAGAAGTATCAGCGTCACACTTTTCGCGGTTATATGTTTCATGAGCTTTAGGATTTTCAAGTTAGTTTCTAAATCGGATTATATGTTGATGTCGTTTCAGATATCGGGGATCATACCTGGAGCTCTCCTCTCCGGTCATGATGCCGGAGATGCGAGAATCCTGTCGTATTCTTCGGAATTGATGATTCGAAGCGCCTCGCGGAATATCGGGTCGTATTCGTTGTAGACCTTGAAATAGGTCGGCTGGTCGTAGACGTCACGTCCGATCAGTCCCTTGAGAATCATCCTGAAGAGAGGTTCGCTGAGCTTCGCCTGCTCCTCGTTCCTTTTCACGCCCTCCTTTTCCGCCATTGAGAAAAGGGTCTCGAGCATGGAGTCGTCAACCTTGAAGCCGCGGAGATAGTCGTCGTCGGTCTTGAACCGGGCCTTGATCTCCTTGCGGTGCTGATCCACGTATTTGATGGCATATTGGTTGATCACGCCTTTCGCCATTACATCGCGATAGTAGTTGGTGAAATCGACGGTGTCGAGCGGAACGAACACGTCGGGACTGATACCGCCTCCTCCGTAGATAGGGCGTTTTAGTTTAAGCGTGTTGACTTTGAGCGAGTCGATATATTTGATCGAATCGGCGTGCATGAGCTCTCCGCTGTTGAAACGGTCGATGATGTCCATGGCGTATGCCCGCATGTCGCCTTTGCGGTATGGCTTCTGGATGTCGCGCCCGGTGGGGGTGTAATAGTGGGCCACGGTGAGACGCATCATGGAACCGTCGGGGAAAGGGAATGGCCGCTGAACCAGACCTTTACCGTATGTGCGACGGCCGACAACGACGCCGCGGTCCCAGTCCTGGAGGGCACCTGCGGTAATCTCCGAAGCCGAAGCCGTATACTGGTTGACCATGACCACGACACGTCCGTCCTTGAAGAGGGGCTTAAGCCCGTGGGGAGAGGCATTGTGGTTGTAGCGGGGTGAGTTCTTGCCCTCTGTGTAGACAAGCAGACTGCCCGGATCGATAAATTCGCCGAGGAGGTCGACGGCAGGCTGGAGATAGCCTCCGCCATTATCGACGAGGTCAAGGATAAGCTGCGACATGCCCTGTTTCTTAAGGTCTTTTAGCGCTTTCTCCACTTCATTGCGCGTTTCGGCCGAGAAGCGGCTTATGCGTATGTAGCCTGTCTTGGGATCGACCATATAGGATGCGTCGACGCTATAGATGGGAATGTCGTCGCGGGTTATGCGGAAGTTGATGGTGTCCGACTTCCCGGCCGAACGCCGAAGAACCTTGACGTCCACTTTCGTGCCCTTGGGGCCGCGCAGACGCTTCATGATGTCGGTGTTTCTCATCTTCACGCCGGCGATCACGGTGTCGTTTACTTTCAGGATGCGGTCGCCGGCAAGGATGCCGACACGCTCCGACGGACCGCCCGGCACGGTCGAGATGATGTAAAGGGTATCCTGGTTCATGTTGAACGAGATGCCGATGCCGCTGAAATTGCCCGCGAGAGGCTCGTTGAGCTCACGTGTCTCCTCGGGGTTGCTGTAGGCCGAATGGGGGTCAAGGCTCTCGAGCATGCTTATGATGGCCTTTTCTACGAGCTTGTCTTCGTTTACCGTGTCTACATAAAACTGCGCCACTACCGCCTCCGCCATCCTGAGCTTCTGGTTGGCGGGGATCTGCGCTTTCATTGAAACTATGCCTGCTGCGGCTCCTAAAACCGCACCGGCAAAAATCAGTCTATTTATTTTTTTCATTTTCTTCTTTCACTTTATCCGCACGTCGCTCTCCTTACGTTGGCAGTGCGCGGCGGTGTCTTTGCTTGTCAGGGCCTGAACCTTGTGGTATCGTATCCGAAACTTTCGAGTTCCCTCACCATCGAGCTCGAAACGAATCCGTAGCCGGGATCGGCGATAAGTATCACGGTTTCGGCGCCGGCGATCTCACGGTTAATGTCGGCGAGATTGCGCTCGTATTCGAAATCCGTGATGTTTCTCACTCCGCGAAGGATTGCGGTCGCCCCTTTCTCCTTCATGAAGTCTACCGTGAGACCCCTGTATGCCTCTACCGACACCGCGGGATTCCCCTCGAAAACTCTGCCGATTTCTCTGACGCGCGCCTTGATGTCGCTGCCGGGCGCCTTGTGCTCGTTATAGCCGACGGCGATTATCACACGGTCGAAGAGCGCCAGCCCACGCTCCACGATTGATTTGTGGCCAATGGTGAAGGGATTGAAGCTCCCCGGGAATACAGCCGTCCTTATTTCTCTCTCCATGATACGCTTTCAGAATTTGACCTTGGAAATCAGATTTCGGAGTCGTCCTCGATCACAAGATTGTTTATGATGAAGTTCTGGCGCTCCATGGTGTTCTTGCCCATGTAGAATTCCAGAAGTTTGTCGACGGTGTCGTCGCGTTTGAGCTTCACCTGGTCGAGCCGCATGTCGGGGCCTATGAATTCGGCAAACTCCACGTCGTTGATCTCGCCGAGTCCCTTGAATCGCGTGATTTCTGCGTTAGAGCCGAATTTCGCCACAGCCGCCTCGCGCTCTTCGTCGGTGTAGCAATAATATGTGTCGCGCTCTTCCGGCTTTTCATCCTTCTTGCGGCCTTTCTTCTTAGAGCGTCTCACGGAGTTTTTGTCGCGCACGCGGAAGAGCGGCGTCTGGAGGATATAGACGTGACCTTTCTTCACCATGTCGGGGAAGAACATGAGGAAGAAGGTGATTATCAGCAACCGGATGTGCATGCCGTCGACATCGGCATCCGTGGCGATTATCACTTTGTTGTATCTCAGCCCCTCGATGCCCTCTTCGATGTTGAGCGCGGCCTGGAGAAGGTTGAACTCATCGTTTTTGTAGACCACTTCCTGGGTCATGCCGAAAGAGTTGAGCGGCTTGCCACGGAGGGAGAAAACCGCCTGAGTCTCGGCGTTGCGCACCTTCGTGATGGTTCCCGACGCCGAATCGCCCTCGGTGATGAATATCGCCGAATCCTCGCGGCGGTCGACGGCCTTCTTGTCTTTTTTCATCGGGTCGTTGTAGTGGATGTGGCAATCGCGGAGCTTGCGGTTATGAAGATTCACTTTCTTCGATTTCTCTCGGGCGAGCTTCGCCACTCCGGCCATAGCCTTGCGCTCCTTCTCGCTCGAGGCGATCTTGCGGAGCATCACGTCGGCAATGTCGAGGTGTTTGTGGAGGTAGTCGTCGAGCTCTTTCTTGATGAAATCGCCGATAAACTTGTTGATGGTGAGCGGAGCCGGTTCGTCCTTGGTCTCGGGAGCGACGAACTTGCTTCCAAGCTTGGTCTTCGTCTGGCTCTCGAATACCGGCTCCTGCACTCTGACGCTGACCGCCGCCACAAGCCCGTTGCGGATATCGGAATACTCATATCCTTTGCCGGAGAATTCCTTGATGGTGCGGCTTACGTGTTCGCGGAACGCCGTGAGGTGCGTGCCTCCCTGAGTGGTATGCTGTCCGTTGACGAACGAGTAATATTCCTCGCCATACTGGTCGGTATGGGTCATGACGATTTCGATGTCGTCTCCCTGAAGATGTATGATGGGGTAAAGGGGCTCGGTGGTCATGTTTTCCTTCAGAAGATCGAGCAGACCGTGGCGCGAGAGGTATTTGCGTCCGTTGTAGAAAAGCTGGAGACCCGTGTTCAGATAGGTGTAGTTGTTGACCATCGTCTCCACGAATTCCTGGTTGAACCGATAGTCGCGGAAAAGCTCCGGATCGGGGCGGAAACGGACCATCGTTCCGTTTGGCTGGTCGGTGTCGCTCTCCGTCTGCCTTATGAGGTCGCCTTTTTCGAAATCCACGGTGACCATCCTGCCGTCGCGCACGCTCGAGACGGTGCAACTCACCGACAGCGCGTTCACCGCCTTGAGACCGACGCCGTTCAGACCGACCGATTTCTTGAAATTCTTGTCGTCGAATTTGCCGCCGGTGTTTATGTCGGAGGCAACTTCCTTTACCTTGCCTAAAGGAATTCCGCGGCCATAGTCGCGCACCGTCACCTGTCCCTCTTCGGTGAGGGTGATGTCGATGCGTTTACCCGCTCCCATGTTGAATTCATCGATGGAGTTGTCGACAACCTCCTTGATCAGCACGTAGATGCCGTCTTCAGCGTGGCTGCCGTCGCCAAGCTTTCCGATATACATGCCGGGACGGCGGCGAATATGCTCGTTCCATTTAAGGGTCTGGATAGCCTCGTCGTTGTAACTGCCCGGATCGGAGGGAATGATTCGCTCTGCTTCCGCGGTGAATTCCGTGTCGTTGTTATCTTGTTCGTTCTGTTCGAATATATCGTCGCTCATTATTCGGTAAGTTTTTTTCAGCTTGCTGAAGGAGGACAAATATGAAGCTTTCAACAAGGGAGTCCATAATTGCCCACACTTTACAAAATTACAAAAAATTCCGCTGATTTTAATCTAATTTTGCCTGTGACTGACAATAATCTCTGTTTTTTAATGTAATTTTGCACTTAAGGACCGTAAACTCTTCGTCAGCCATTGAAGTTGGATGTCCGATATTTTGAAAATTTTTAGAATTAAATTATGAAATACCTTAAAATTGCCGCTGTCGCGTTCGCACTCCTCGCCGGAGGAATGAACGTTGAGGCGGAGAACCCGGAAAACGACTGGGTTACGATACAGAACGGAAAGATGTGGAAGGATCTTGACGGAAAGGATGTGCAGGCGCATGGCGCCGGTTTCCTCAAGGTCGGAGACACGTGGTATATGATAGGGGAGGACCGCTCGAACAAATGGCGTCCCGACGTGAATATGTATTCATCAAAAGATCTGAAAAATTGGAAATTCGAGCGTAAGATAATCAAGAACGGAAAGACACATCCCGATTTAGGCGATAAACGAATGATTGAACGCCCCAAGCTGCTCTATTGCCCCAAGACCGGCAAGTATGTGGTATGGTGCCATTGGGAGGCAAGCGACTACAGCGCTTCGGAGGCCGGAGTGTTCGTGAGTGATACCGTGAACGGTGAATATAAGTTCCATTCCGGCAGCCGTCCTCTCGGGGTGAAGAGCCGCGACTGCAATGTCTTTGTGGATGATGACGGAACCGCATATTTTATCTCGACAATCGAGGAGAACCAGCATCTCGGTCTCTTCAAACTCTCCGACGACTATCTGGAGGCTGTGGAGTATACCGAGCTTTTCAGGGGCATGAGCCGTGAGGCTCCGGCGATCGTCAAGGTCGACGGCACATACTATATGCTTTCGTCGGCATGCACGGGATGGGACCCGAATCCCTGCATGATGTCTTATTCCAAGAGCCTCACGGAGGGATGGTCGCCGCTCGAACAGATAGGCGACGACATCGCCTTCGACACCCAGGCGGCATCTATACTGAAAATAGAGGGAACAAAGGGAACGGTCTATCTTTATGTGGGCGATCGCTGGATGGATCCGGATCTTCCTGAGTCGAAGACCATTATGTTCCCGATAAGCTTCGGCAACAACAAATGCAGGTTCGAATATTTCGATTCATTCGATCTGAACGTCAAGACCGGAGAAGTGGAAAACCTTACACGATCTAACAGGGAGAATATGTTCAAGCAGACAAAGAAAGTAATTAAGAGAATTGTGGAGAAGTAATAATTATGGAAAAGATACCGAGTTTCACAATAGACCATACCCGTCTTGAACCGGGTATATTCGTCTCGCGCAAGGACACCACTCCTTCGGGAGATGTATTGACCACATTCGATATCCGGATGACGCGGCCAAACCGTGAGGAGGCTCTTGCTCCGAAAGCCCTGCATGCCATGGAGCATCTTGTCGCCACTTTTCTCAGAAACGATGTGGAATGGAAGTCGAGAGTGATCTACTGGGGGCCTATGGGCTGCTGCACCGGCAATTATCTCATTCTGTCTGGCGATCTTAAAAGTGAGGAGATCATAGATCTGATGAAGCGGGCAATGGAGTTTGTAGTTTCGTTCGAAGGTGATATTCCCGGCGCTACTCCCAGGGATTGCGGGAATTACTCCTTCATGGATCTTGAGGGCGCACGGACAGCGGCGCGCCGTTATCTCGACACTCTTTCGGATCCTCGTCCTGAAAACCTCAATTATCCCGCCTGACCGAAACACCGGATAGTATCCCCGGCTACAATAATCATATATGACAGGCGGCCGAAATCCTTATTCAAGGATTTCGGCCGCCTTAATTCTACATTATGCATTCTACATTATGCATTTATTGATAGACGCGGATGTAGTCGATCTCGTATGGCATCGGAAATGCCGAATCATCGATCTTGCCGCCGTTGTCGCCTCCGATTGCGAGGTTGACCAGAAGGTATTTGCGGTTTTTCATCGCGTTCGAGCCTTTGCCGATCTTGCCGTTTACGGTGTCGGAAAGAGGAATCTCGTTGAGCAGCTCTCCATCGAGATAGAGCTTTATGGCTTTCTCGTCCCAGTCCATTCTCCAGATATGGAATTTCGATGCCCAGTCGGGATCCTTCTCAGTGAAATGCGAGAACGGAATCTTGGCGCTGTCCCAGACGGCGTTATAAGGTGTGTCGGAACCCCAGCAGGCATTGGCAAGGATATGAGGCACTCCGTTGATGCGGTAATATTCCATCATGTCGATTTCTCCGTTCTCGGGCCAAGGGCCGTTGCCGAGAAGCCAGATCGCCGGCCATGCTCCTCCGGCAGTCGGAATTTTCGCGCGGACCTCAACTGTGCCATACTGGAAATCGAAATTGTCGCGGGTTATGAGACAAGACGAAGTATAGTCGATAAACTTTTTGTTTGGCCATTTCTCGGGTTTCGACGAATCGAAGCGTGGATTCCTGCGTTTTTCCGATTTGATGTTGCGTGCTTCTATTATCAGACGGCCGTCGCTGATGCGGGCGTTGTCAGGCTGATACCACTGGTCTTCATGGTTTCTGACGAATCCGTTTTCAAAGTTCCATACTTTAGGGTCGGGCTTGCCGTCTTTGTCGAATTCTTCGCTCCAGACGAGTCGGCGACCATATCTGTCATCATAGCAATGGCCGCCGTCATGGCAGCAGTGACTCTGGGCGCCGGCTCCGAATGAGAGGGAAAGCGCCATGGCCGAAAGTAAAAAAAGTTTTTTCATTTTAGAGTGTGTTTGAATTTAAACCGATTTTAACTTATAGAGAATGTAATGGAAAATCTTGAAATCACTACAGATGATCTTTTTGGTGATTTAAGCCAAGTTTCGGCAGTCGAAACCGAGAGGTTTCTCCTTTCTCAACTTGCTTAAATCCCTCAAAAATCTCTATCTGTATTAATTTCATTTAAATCCAAACACTCTTTCGGTTTGTTGGGTTTTATTTGTTGTGAAGCGGAATAGTGAGGATCATTTTTCCGCCTTCGGCATAGTTCCGGTCGGATTTAAGACTCGAATTAATCAGGAAGGTTGTCATGCGGCAGATGAAGAGAGCGGCCCCTTCCTGTTTGAACACTTCGTTGATATCGAGGAAGTTCATTAATATTTTCTCCTCCTCGCCGTGAGGCAATGCAGCTCCGGTATGGGTGAATTCAAAACGCACGACGCCATGAGCCTCGTCTCTGACGCATCTGAGTCCCATCTTCCCTCCCCCGGCGGGAACGAGGTCTGCGGCGACGCCCATGATATGTCTCAACACGTAGGTGAGGCACTCTTTGTCTGTCTTCAGGGAGAAATTTTCCTGTGGCAAGACAGTCTCGAATTCCACATCGGGCCCGAGCGTTGATTTTATTCTGTCGCTCTCTTCGTTCAGGAAATTGTCTATATTAATGTCCTTGACGAATTTAGCGGAATTGTCGCTGCCTATCGAAGCGATATACATCAGATCGTTGAGGATATATTGCGTGAGTTCCTTGAGTGATTTAGCGTTAGGCGCGCTCCATGAGGGAGAGGATCCGGAAACGGGAATATTTTTCTCGTGCGTACGCCCGGCATCGTGATAGAGTCGGTCCTTGAGCAGGTCGCGCTCTTTGGCGAGCGAATCGAGAAGTTTGCCGAGGCTATAGGCCGAACGGCGGTAGCGGCTCCAGTAGAAAAGTAGAATCACGAGCAGGATGGCGAAGATAAGCCATCCTACCATCATGAAAGTCATCATCTTGCGGGTTTCCTCCACTTCAAGTTTCTTCTGCTTGAGCTCGAGATGGGAATTTTCCGACTGGAGCCTGTTGACATCATATCGGATGCGGAGCTCGCTGTATTTCGCCGCCATACGCATATCGCTGCTCTCGTTAAGAACATCGGTGTAAAGCTCGAGGGCGTTTATCAGATCATCCTTATTGCCGGTCTTTTTAGCCGCGGTGATGTAAGTCTCGGTGATCTTGCGCTTTATGGGGAGAAGGTTGTCGCGCCTGAGCTGCTGCTTGATAAGAGGGATCGCCTCGCGGTATCTTCCGTTGTCGACAAGATAGAAGATTGTGGCGCGTTTGTTGTTGTTCAAGTCTTCCCTTACCTCTTCGTCGCGTCTGGCGAGCTCGAGGATCTTGCCATAGATGTCGTTTACCTCCTCGAGGGTCAGGCCTTCGTAGTTGGTAAGCATCCTGCGGTAGACGATATAGCGGTTGGCGTCGTAGTTTCTGAACTCACGTCCTTGAGATGCATATTTGCTCTCCAGGTTGTCGATGATTTCCAGAAGCTTGCGGTCGGCCTCGATAGCCTGTCGGTAGTTGCCTGTGGAGGTGTACATATTGGCCGTAGAGGTGTAGAACTGGTTGTAGATACTGTAAAGGTCTATGTCGGAGTTGGAGATCAGTTTATTGAGCGCATCGACATATCCGACGAGCATTCCGCTTTTCACGTAAGTGCTGAGATACTGGCAGATCGTGTAGAGACGCTCGATCTTTCCGTGTTCCGAAAGTTGCTCGAAGTCATCTTTGGCAAGAATCTCGGAAATGGCCTTTATCTTGTTTTCCTCACTCTGATATCTCGATTTGAAGGCGATATTGCGCAACTTGAGGAAAAGAATAGTCTCCTTTTTCTCCTTGACGGTCTTGGGAGAGTCTCCTTTTACCGAAATCTTGCTTACCCCATTGATAATCTTGTTGAGCGAGGGTTCATCGGTGTAACTCAGCGAAATAAGCCGGGCAATGTCGAACATGGTCGCCTTGTCGCCTTTCTTAAGGGCGACGTCGAAGATTTTCCTTCCAATTTCAGGGCGCTCTTTAACCGACGATAAATCGAAAATATTATATAGAATTTTGATTGAATCGGAGGCGTTGCCGGCTTTGGAGAGTTCATTTTTCTGTTTTGCGAGCAATTCCTTCTGGTTTATTTCGGCTGAAAACAGACTTAATGGAAATAAAAGAAAGAGAGAGAGGATCAAAAAGTGTTTCATATAATTAAGGAAAAAAGATTGTCATTGAGTGTTTGGCGAAAACACTCTCTTCCATTCACAAAGTTAAGCAAAATTAGTATTTCCACAATATTTTTCAATAATTATTTGCAAAATATCGTGGTTGCAGGAGTAAAAAGGGATATAAAAGAGTGATGGCGGAAAATCCGTCGGTAGGATTCTCCGCCATCAAAGGGCTTTTACAATTTCTATTCCTTTGCGAGAATGAGCGCGGAATAGGGAGCCAGTGTGATCGTCCCTCCGCTGGAGACGCCGAGATCGCCTTCAGGGGAGATCTTACCGTCCATGGCGACGATTTTCCAGTTACCTTTCCTGATCCTTATGGTCTGGGGTTTTGAGGCTCCGTTGAAGGCTACCTTTATTTCTTCCCATTTGTCGCCGTTTGCGTGGTTCTTCAGCGAATAGGAGATGAGGTTGGGAGTCTTCGATGAATCAATTCTGTCGAACACAAGATTCTTCGCGATGTCGGCCGCGGAGGTCATACGGAAGGCGGGATGGGCCTTGCGCAGGGCGACGAGACCTTTGTAATAGTCGAACTGGTCGCGGTATTTATGCTTGTTGCTCCAGTCGATGGCGTTGATCGAGTCCGGACTCTTGTATGAATTGTGAACTCCTTTCTTGTCGCGGAACACCTCTTCGCCGGCAAACATGAAGGGAGTGCCCTGCGAGGTGAAGACTATCGTCTGGGCGAGCTTGGCGGCATCGAGCATGTTTTTCTCCGGTTCGCCGGCCATCGACTTGCGGAGCTTGTCGGTGAGGGTGAGGTCGTCATGGCATGACACATAGTTCACGATCATCTCGGGAGACTTGGCGTATGGGAACTTGGAGTTGTTGCCCTTTGAATAATCCACCTGGGGATGAGGAGTGGCGGCTACGATGCCGATCTTGACGGTTTCCTCGAGTCCCGGCTTGCCGGTGGCGAAGCCACGGTCGGAAGCATCGGTGTAGTGGCCCTTCACCGCATCGCGGAGGTCATCAGAGAAGACTGCGATGTCCTTCATTTTCGAGACATTCTCTTTCAAGGCGCGGCGTTCTTTGGCGAGAGGGGAGTCGCCGGCTGTCCAGCCTTCGCCGTAAACGAAGATCGACGGATTGATTTTCTTTAGTTCGGCGGCAACGCTGTCCATCGTCTCTGTATCGTGGATTGCCATAAGGTCGAAACGGAAACCGTCGATATGGAATTCTTTTGCCCAGTATTTGGTGGAGTTCAAGATGTAGTCGCGCATCTGCTGCCGGTCGGAAGCTGTTTCGTTGCCGCAGCCGGAGGCGTCGGAATATCGGCCGTCGTCCCAGTGGCGGTGGTAGTAGCCGGGGGCTGTAAGCTCGAAGTTCGATTCATCGTTCTGCGCGGTGTGGTTATAGACAACGTCCATCACCACTCCGATGCCTGCGTCATGAAGGGCCTTTACCATCTGCTTCATCTCGCGGATGCGCGTCTCCGGGTCGGAGGGATTGGTGGAGTAAGAGCCTTCCGGAACGTTATAGTTCTGGGGGTCGTATCCCCAGTTGTAGGTATTCTTCTGAAGATTGGTCTCATCGACCGAATTGTAATCGTAGGAGGGAAGGATGTGGACGTGAGTGACGCCAAGCTCCTTGAGATGGTCGATTCCGGTCTTTTCTCCTTCGGGTGTAGTTGTTCCGGGCTCGGTCATTGCAAGGAATTTTCCTTTGTTTGCGATTCCCGAAGAGGAATGCATCGACATATCGCGGTGGTGCATCTCATAGAGGATCACGTCGGAGAAGTTGTCGGTCTTTGGCCCTTTGTCGTTCTGCCATCCTTCTGGATCCGTCTCGGCGAGGTTTACGATAGCTGCTCTCATTCCGTTAACTCCTACCGCCTTGGCCCAGACTCCCGGGGTCTCGTCTTTCCATTTGCCGTCCCATTTGATCTGGAAAGTATAGAACTTGCCATAAAGTTTTTCGGGAACGGAAGCCGTCCAGGTGCCGTTGGCGGCATCGAGTTTCATCGGGAGAGTCTTGTATGCTGTGCCGGTATGCCCGTTGTCATAGAGGTTGACCCGGACATCCTGAGCTTTGGGACTCCAGAGGCGGAAGTGCGTGCCGGTAGCGTCGACCTTGAGCTCAAGATCGTCGCCATTGTAGACAGGATAGCTCAGAAACAGAGCGTCATAACTGCTTTGCGCGTCTATGGCCATAGGCAGCGATAGAAGCGCGCTGACGAACAAGCACATAGCTTTTCTTAGATTTCTTAATTTCATAACTATGATTCCTAAAGGATATTTGGGGTTATTATTTGTCAAGCCGAATTGAAGCGGTCGGTTAATCCGCTTCTTTATGTTACAAATATAGTTACAAATAAAGTTAATTCAAAATAAATAAGGATATAATAACGTTTTTTAGTAGTTTGACGGTAATCTGATCCATCACATCGTTTGTTCTCCAAGTTAATTATTTGAATCTGAAATGAAAGAATATACTGAAAGTAAACCATCCGTTCAGGCCGTGGAGGCCTTGAAAAAAGCAGTGGCGGCTTCCCGTGAGGAAAAACGCCCTGTCAGAATTCTTTTTGTATGTCTTGGCAATATCTGCCGGAGTCCGGCTGCTGAGGGAATGCTGCGCCAGATGGCGAGTGACAGAGGCATTGAAGACAGGTTCGAACTCGATTCCGCCGGATTCTATGGCGGTCATGCGGGCGATCTGCCGGATATGCGGATGCGTCAGGCTGCTTTCGCACGCGGACTGCGTCTCGATCACAGAAGCCGGACCGTGCGTCCAACGGATTTCGGCTATTTCGACCTGTTTGTCGGTATGGACGACCGTAATATCTCTGATCTTCGCCGGGCAGCTCCAACTTTGGAAGAGGAGGAGAAGATTGTGAGGATGAGCGATTTCGCGGTCAATCATCCCGATTCGGACTGTGTCCCTGACCCTTATTATGAAGGAGCCGCCGGCTTCGAGCTTGTGCTTAACCTTCTCGAGGACGCCTGCGGCGTGATGCTCGATAAGGCACTTCAGCTTCTTGATGAATAAGGCGGGAAAGAGAGTATAAAAGATTACGGGAGAGAGAAATAAAAAAGATAAGAGTGTGGCGCAAACGCTCCACACTCTTCGTATATTATATATTGACTTCCTGTCGATAAAGGAAACAATCCTGTCGGCCGTTATACGGAATCATTATTTATCGGAACCGGTCTTCGCTGCGACTGCTGATGGCGCAGACGGGGATGCGGGAGCGGGGGCGGCAGGTTTTTCATAGCTGTCGGGATCGACATTGAATACAAACGAACGGCGCATGATAATTGCGACGGCAAGTACTGCCACCACGACGAAACCGTTGAAGACAAACGAGAAGTTGATGTCGCTCTGTGCATCGAACAGCCGCTTCATGGCTCCGACTATGAAAGGCACTGCCGAGATGCCGATGTAATTGCATGTCAGAAGATATGAAAAATAAGCTGTTGACTTTGCGGCTGTAGGCGCCACGTATGATGTCTTGTCGTAGATCACGGGCTGCACGACTCCATAACCGAGTCCCATTATGAAGACTCCTAAGATGTAGGCCCAGTAAGCGTGGACGAAACCTACGATAAACAGACCTATTCCACAGAATATTATCGCTATCTGCATCGTCTTTTCGCGCAAAAGAGTGATCACTTTTGTCAGGAAGAAGCCCGAGAGCGTCGCCGAGGCGAAGAACATTGCGGTAGCAACGCCTACATCTCCGGTCGAGAGCTTGTAATGCTCCATCGAGAAGGGCAGATAATATGAGACAACTTCGGTTGCGTAGGTGATTATAAAATAGAGTGCCATTACACCAACGAGAAGCTTGACTCCCATGTTGCCTTTGAAATGGAAATTGACGCTGACCGGTTTATGGGTGCTTTCGGCTTTTTTCTCATCGTCATCTGTGGTGGCTGGTTCTTTGAGAGGTTCGTATGGCGGAGCCGGATTGGGAATCTTATGCCTGTCGATATATGCGCTTGTCATGAATGGAATCAGGCAAAGCGGAATGATGGGGATCATGTAGACGATAAAGGCGAGGTGCCAGTTGAACTCCGCGATCCAGCCGACAAAGAGGGTAGCGAAGATAACGGTGAAGTTAGAGAGCGAGGACTTCATTCCCAGCTCGCGGGTGCGCGCCTTTCCGACAAAATTCTGAGAGATCAGACTCGCGGCAAGAGGAATGACAAGGCCGCATCCCACTCCAAGCAGGCAACTCAGAAGAATAAGCTCGATCATGGAATCCGCGAAGAAGTAAAGCACCCCGGTGATTGCATAGAGTCCAAGCCCGATTCCTAATATATACATCTGGTTCTTTTGGGTACATATCTTTCCTGAACAAAGGATAAAAGGAATTGTGACCAAATTGGGAAGCACGGTGAGAAGCTGGATCTCAAGTTCGGTGACATGGGAGAAAACCTGATTGAGCTTTCCCATGATCGGTGAAATGGCAAGGCCCGGCAAATTCACCACAAGCGAAATGGATAGAATGGCAATGAGCGACATTAGCGGCACTTTGCCAAATCCGGAATTAACATATTTCATAGCATATTAATTTATATTTTGTTACAGGCTGCCTCAGAGTGTCATAAATCTGCATGATAATGACGATGTGAGGCGAAATCAAAATAATGCGGAATCATCAGTTGAACATGATATATCTTTATAACAAAGGGGAAAAGCGGCGGTTCGAATAAGAAACAATTTTTTTTGATCTTAAAAATATGGGAATCAATAGATTTATAATTAAAATTCATGAACTAAAACATATTTTGTATTGTTTTATGAGTGTCAAAATAATGCCCTAAGACATAAATCATTTAATCTACTATAGTATTATGAAAACACAAACTAAATTCCTGCTTGTCGCGTGCCTGTTTGCAGCAGAAGGGGCTTCGACAGGTTTTGCTTTGGAAGGTGTTCCCGACACCGTGGCGGAACAGCCGGAAAAAGGATCGCGGCTTGAAGTAAGGCGCATGACGCCTGAAGCCGCCAGGATTCTTGAGAAAACACGACCGGTGGAAAGCGGCTCGATTCCGATGCCTAAATTTGTGGTCAAATCGGCCAACAACAATTTCCTTCTCACAATCGGAGGCATGATAAACCCCATCCTCGGATATGATATAGGAAACAATCTTTACAAACAGAGCGACGCGGGCATAAGTTTCGTTACATCAGCCATTCCCGTGCCGGCCCAGGCCGGGAAAAAGGGAGATTTCTTCATCAATCCCATCAATGGCTCGGTAGACCTTCAGGTTGTCGGCCTGGCCAACACCCCGAATGAGATCTCGGGATATATAAAGGTCGGAACCAACGGTATCAATTCAAGCATCGTATTGCAGAGGGCTTATGTTTCATGGCGCGGTTTTACAGCCGGTATGAAACTTACCACCATGCAGGACGACTACGCATGCCAGCCTCCAACAATCGATCCCGAAGGACCGTCGGGATGCGTCAGCAACGTGGCCTACGAAATAGGCTATAAATCCAAGAGTTATAACGGATTCCGTTTTGCGGCGGCTCTCGATATGCCCTCTTTCTATTCGTCGAATGGAAAATATCGCGGAAAGGATTATCCCCTGAACGTCGAATTCGACGGCAAGCAGGTGATAGGCGAGGCCGAACAGTTTGTTCCGGATATCCCGGTATGGGTGGAATATTCTTTCTCGCAGTGGAACCGCATCAGGATCTCCGGTCTTCTCCGCAATTACGCATATCGTGATCTTGTAAGTTCGAAGACGCGTCACACCGTCGGCTGGGGCGCCATGCTCTCGGGCAATATCCAGCCTGCCAAACCGGTTATCCTTTATTATCAGTTTGCCTACGGCCACGGAATCGGAGCCTATCTGCAGGATATCGCCGGCAAGCCTATCTCATTCGTGCCCGACAACGACCGTCCGGGGCGGGTTTCTGCCTCTCCGATGATGGGTCTGAATTTCGGAATATCATACAGTCCCACTTCCAAACTGCAGTTTAATGCAATGTTCTCGGAGTCGAGAATCTGGAATGTGGCCGACTATTGCAACGCTCTCGACGAGAGCCAGAACTATAAATACGCGCTTTACGGCGCCGTAAACTGCTTCTATAACATCAATTCATTCCTCCAGTGGGGAATCGAATACGTCTGGGGACACCGCCAGACCTGGAATATCGGAGGAGCTCACGACAGCCGCATCCAGACCCAGCTTGCCTTCACATTCTGACGCAACCCGGGCGGAATTTAAAATAATTGATTTATCGTCAGAAAAATTTTAGTGTTATGAAAGGAATTAAATCAGGTTACGGCACCTCGACTTTACCTTTGTGGGCCGTGTTCAACCTTTATGTGATTTTTATCTGTACCTCTATCCCGGGTCTTGCCATCTCGCCGATAATGGGCGATCTGACCCGTATATTCCCCGGCACAACTTCCTTCGAGTCGCAGCTTCTTGAGATCGGCCCGAACATCGCGGCTATCCCGTTTGTGTTCCTGGGAGGATGGATAGGCACGAAGTTCAACAACAACAAGCTGACAACCTGGACCTGCCTTCTCTACGGCATCTGCGGCGTGCTCTTCTTCTTTGTGCCGAATATGGTGAGTCTGATCATCCTCAGCTTCCTTATCGGTATTTTCGCCGGTATACTGAGTCCGCTGTCGACAGCATTTATCGCCGATATGTTCTCCGGCAAGCAGCGCACCGCACAATACGGCTACACTTCAGCCACTCTTAATCTGGTGCTGATGGGCTGTGTGATCGCCACCGGTTATCTTGCGAAGATCAGCTGGCGTCTGCCGTTCCTGATCTATCTGCTCCCCATCATACCTCTTTTCTTTGCTAAAGGATTCAAGAAATATATCACCGATCCGACGCAGATAAGAAAATCCGATGCCGCGGCGCTGAATGCCAAGAAAGTGCATTATAAATTCAGCAAGGAGGTGAATATGGGGATGCTTGTCCGTTATTGTATTTACTATTTCGTCATCACTTTCGTGATTGCGGCGATCAGTCTTTACATCCCGTTCCGTTATACCAATTCCGGAATCGCAGGCGATCTGACCTCGATTCTTTTCTTCGGAATCATGGCTTCCGGTTATACCCTGAACTGGGCTCTGAAAGTGCTTAAGAAAGGAGTCGCCATCTGGTCTATCCTTGCGATCGCCATCGGATTCGTTCTTATCTCGATAACCAGCAATGTCTTCATAGTAGGCGTCGGAATTCTGATCGCTACCTATTTCTATGGTGTTGCACAGCCTTATTACTACGACCGGCTGTCGCTCGCTTCAAGCCGTATAGCATTGACACTGACTCTGGCCTGGTTCGCCTCGATGGATTCTATCGGAAACGTGCTCGCGGCTCCGGTAATCGACGGAATAGCCAAACTGTTCCATACCTCTACCTCCGCTCATCCGGACGTTGCTTTCAAGATCTGCGCTATCCTCAGCATCGCCGGCCTGGTAGTGGTGATAATCCGTAAGATAGTCGTCAAGGCCCACAATGCCATCGACGATAAGGGCGTGACTGTTACAACCGCTGCTTCTCAGGCTCCAATCCCGGTGGGGGTGGATTCCGCCCCTGCGGCTTCCGCGGCGCCGAAGGCAAACGGAAACCCCGCTCATACATCTTCTTCCCAGAATCAGACTCCCTCATCCAAATGATTGATTCGGGTATGGGAAAAGGATTTTAAATGCAAGATATTATCGTAATCTGCCCGGTTCAGGGCGTATTATTAAAACTGTTTTTTGACATGTATAAGCCAAACTTTAAAAACACAAAGCCGACTGAGTTCGTGCTTAACGAATACACGCGTGGCTTCGCCCAGTGTATCGACAACAACTGGAACTATGCCATCTATGCCCAGGATCCTTCCGTGAGCATTTTCCAGAATGAATACAATGCCGGATATGTCCAGGGAAAGATCCAGACCGGTTTCACAATAAAGGCAACCCGCAACAACACCTGGAAATGGTATGTGCTGGACGAGGGTCCGGGCGCCGACTCAACCCAGATCCCTCCCGGCGGAGTGGAGCTTGCGCAGAAGGCGTTGGTCGATAATTACAATTTCCTTACCGACTGGGTTGAAAAGAATGAAAGTGACACTAAGGCCCGCAATATCATGAGGCTGATGTTCCGTATGCTCGGTATCTATGAAGGCGCCGCCGACAAGACTCCACGGAAAAACGTCACTCCCGAATGTCTTAAGCTATCCAATATGGATCCTTCGGATTCCGAGATGCATACAGGCGACGAGCCTCTGACATTCATCGATGTCTATTTCATCAACGGACAGATGGATATATGGGATGCCATCGGCAAACCTCTTGGAGTGGCAATGAACAAGATGGCCAAGGATGACGCCGAACACACTCTTCCCGACGATAAGGAGGCTGAAAAAGTCGAAAGTCAGGAAGACCTGCGGATAAAACCGGGCAGATGCTCCGGATTCGTAAAATATCTCGACAACGGCGAGATGCTCTGGACCCATACAAGCTGGTGCTGCTTCATGGCTCAGTCTTGCGCCGTCACTTATGTGATAGGGGAGGATTTCCTGACTCAGAATTCATTCTGTCCCGGGCAGTTCGGGTCAAATACCGATTTTGGCTTCAACGGCCACGGCATCGGTTTCAACGAGACGACAGAGACCTATTTCTATACCGAGCCCAAGACTCTCGGAATATGGCTCACATGGCGCGCGGCGGCTGCCGAGATGTTTGCCAAATCGATCGATGATTTCTACGATTACCTTTCGCTCGACAATACGGGCACTTATCTGAGCGCCTATATGGTTGTTGACGCCTACAGGGGAGAGTTCGGAATGGTCGACATGAGCTATCACCGTTTCGCCCTCTTCAAATGTGACGGAGAGAAGGTCTCTGTAAAGGATTCGACCGGCTATGAGCCCAATTTCCTCGATTATGACCACCACATGGTTGATCCCAGACATATACTCGGCTGCAACGACCCGAGCTACAAGCGGATCTGGAGGGAGCTCGAAACCATCGACGGTGCCCCCAAACGCCGTTATCAGCTTTACCGCAACATGCCGAATGTAAGGACAATGGACGACGCGAAGGCTCTGGTGACCTACAATGAGAGCCTCGAGCCGATCTCGATTGCCGGAAGATGGGACAAGAATTACGGAACATCCGAGTTCATCCGCTATCAGCCTCACGGATCGATCGACGCCAAGGCTTTCGGTACGGAGGAGATCAAGGCCGTGCTCTCGAACCTTTCAATGAAACCTTCGATCAACGGTGAGAAGACCTCTTTCTGGATGAAATTCGGAAGCCCCTACATCGACGGCACTCCTTTCATCTGGAGCGACTCGATCTGGGCCTCTTTCAAGGATCCCGAGGAAGTTGACTGCATTCCGGATGCGATCGACGGCCAGTGGAACCGTGTCAGGATGTTTATGGAATGACATACTGTCTATGAAACATACTGTTTAAGAACTATATAATGTTTAAAATCCTAATAAAATGGCTAAATATACACCAAATTTCAAAAATACGGAGCCGACGCAGTTCGTTCTCGATGAGTATACATGCGGCTTCGCGCAGTGTGTCGACAACAACTGGAACTATGCCATCTATGCCCAGAATCCCGACGTGAGCATCTTCCAGAATGAATATAACGCCGGATATGTGCAGGGCAAGGTGCAGACCGGCGATGTCATCAAGGCCACACGTAATAACTCATGGAAGAATTTCCTTATCGGATCTACGCCTCAGGAGAACCTGAATGTCGATGTGAGACCGGAATATCTCACGGCCTCTGCCTCTGCAATTATAGAAAACTATAACTATCTGATCGACTGGGTGAGCCAGCGTAAGAACGACGTGAAAGTCGAGAAGATAATCCGTCTGATGTTCCGTCAGCTCGGAATCTACGAAGGAGCTGTCGGCGCCATTCCGCGCAAGGACGTGCAGTTTAGCGACCTGGCGCTTTCATCTTTCCCCGCCGGGCAGAGCGTGCTCGGTATTGACGATCAGCCTCTGACATTCCTCGACGTGATATTCATCAACTCGCAGTATGACCTCTTTGACTGCATCGGCGACAAGATCGGTCTGGTGATGGGATACGGAACCGCGAAGAAGGGCAAAGGGGCCGGAACTGCCAACGAGGGCAGAGAGAAGCCTGACCATTGCACGGCCTTTACCAAAATGATGCCTGATAAGAATGTGTTCTGGACCCATAATTCCTGGTGCTGCTTCTGGGCTCAGTCATGCGCCGTGACATATTGCATCGGTGATGATTTCGTAACGCAGAACGCCAATTGCCAGGGGCAGTTCGGGTCGAACACGGACTTCGGCTTCAACGGCAACGGAATCGGTTTCAACGAGACGACGCATGTGGATCTGTATGACGAGCCGAAGATTCTCGGAGTATGGCTCACTTACCGTTCGGCGGCTGCCGAGCAGTTCTCTCGCACTATAGATGAATTCTACGAGTATTGCTCTCTTGACAATACCGGCACATATCTTAACGGATATCATCTTGTCGACGCCAAGACCGGTGAAATCGGCCTCGTGGAGATGAGCTATAACCGTTTCGTGCTTTTCAAATGCGACGGCAAACAGGTTACAATGCTCGATTCTACGGGCTATAAGCCTAATTTCCTCGATTATGACCACCACCTTATTACCCCGACACATATCTTCGGCGTGAACCAGCCGATCTACTGGTATGTCGGTTATGAACTGGAGAGCATGAACCTGCGCCCCATGCGTCGGAACCAGCTCTGGGACGGTATCGGCGGTGTGAAGGACATCGAAAGCGCCAAGGCGCTTATCACCTATACCGAGGACCGCGAACCTCTTTCGATCTATGGAAGATGGGATCTGGGATACGGCACGACCGAGATGCACCGCACACGTCCCGACGGCTCGATCGACGCCAAGGCTTTCTCTACCGACCTTATAAAGGAGGTTCTTTCAAATCTTTCGCGCAAGCCTTCGATCAACGGCTCAAAGACCTCGTTCTGGATGAAGTTCGGAACGGCTCATGTGCGCCATCTGCCGTTCATCTGGAGCAAGTCGCAGTTCGCTGCATTCAAGCAGCCTGAGAGCGTGGATTTTGTTCCGGACGCTCTCGACGGCAGATGGAACCGAGTGAAGATGTTTATGGAATAAAAATTTTCCGGGTTTACCGGATATAATGGACAAGTGTAGTAATTTGCCCGCATGCCGTAGGGAACGTTTAACCTCGGCATGCGGGCAATTTATTAAGAGTGTGTTTACTTTTAACACGAATTTAAAGTTTGAGTGTATTTGCAAATTCTATTGGCCCACATAAATGATCTTTTTGGTGATTTTATCCAAGTCTCATCAGTCGCATAGCCCGCTATGCTCCTTCTTCAACTTAATAAAATCCCTTAAAAATATCATTTATGTGAACCAATGTTAAAAGTGAACACACTCTTAGAAAATTCGTAGCGGCAGTTATTTGAGAATACCGGATGAGGAGGCATCGGTGGCTCTGAGTTCGTCGCCTTGTTTCACTTTCTTGCCGTAGCCGAACGTGTAGGTGACTGAAAGCCCGAAGTTGGCATGGCTGTAAGTGTCGATATACTGGCGCACGTAGTCGTAGTAGCGGCTGCGGGTGGTCATCTTGTTGGCGCGGTAATTCCAGCGGAAAAAATTCTGGGCCGAGAGACGGATGTTTACATTTCCGTTCGACCAGGAAGCGATTAAGTAATAATTGTCTTTGCTATTGACCCATCCGCCTACCATGCTGCCGTCGCTCCAGGCGCTCGGCGAGGAATAGGAGGCCACGAAGCTGAAATCCTTCAGATAATAGAATGCGGAGATACGGTAGTTGATGAACGACCTGTTCATATCGTAGGGCTTGCCGTTGCGGGCCAGGCTCTGCCCTACGGATCCCTGGACCGCCAGGACGCTTTTTTTGATCCACCAGGTAGCCGAGACTCCGTAATTCGCTATTGCATAGTGTCCCATCGGCTGTTTGATTGTGCGCAGGATGCCGTTGGCATCGGCCTCATAGTCGTAGACATAACGGTTGCCGACAATCCAGCTCGATCCGTAGACGGTAGTGAAGAAGCGGTTGCTCGGAACGAACGAATAGCTTGCCGAGAGGGAGTTGCTGCGCATCGGCACGAGGTTGGGGTTTCCGGTGTATCGCATCAGAGGGGAGGCTATTATCACATTTTCGCTCTTGAAGTTTGGTGAAGGTGCCCATACGGAGTAGCTGTAGCTTGCCCGGATGCGGTGTTTGTCAGTGGGGGAGAAGGAGAGGGAGATTTCTGCCGACGGCGAGTTGGTGTGGTTTTTCTCTCCGTTCATCTTCAGATAAGACCAGGTCCACCCGAATCCTATCTGGCCGTAGAATTTCCCTTTCGAGAGAGAATAGTTTATGCCGGCATCGAATGTCGACGACATATTCCTTTCAAGCGAAACGGCGCTTCCGGTATATTGCGTGCGGGAATGGGTGTAGTTTTCCTGCACGTAGGCTGTGAAGGAGCCCCAGTTCTCAAAATTATGCGAATATTTCAGGCTGGCGTCAACGACGTTGGTGTTGTCGTAGGCTCCGTTGGCTATCGGCGAGAGGCCGGTCTCGGTGTAGACCGAGTTCTGACTTGTGTGGGAATATGTGTAGTTGGGAGTGAACAGGATCTGGTTTCCTTTCGGGAGGTAGAGGTAATAGTTCCCGTTAAACCGAAGGAATTTTGAATGGTTGGAGTTTGTAAGGGTATATTCCGAAGAGGGGAAATCCTGGGGAGTGTATATCACCTTTCCGTTCTGGTCGAGATGCGGCTGCGGGGTGAGGCCGGCCAGGAACAGACTCGCGGCGTATACCTTGTCGGAAGAGTATGCGGCGCGAAATGACGCCATATACTGCTGTGTGCGGTTTTTCGAGCCGGCTACCTCCGAATATCGGTCGAAGACTTTGAGCGATCCGTCGGCCTGGGGGAGGCGGAATGTCTCGAGATCCTGGTTGCCGGTATGGTTGTTGCTTGAATAGGAGCCGAATCCCATTATGTCGTATGTCATCTTCTTGTATTGCAGCCTGGCGTTGGCCTGAAGAGAACCTCTGTTTGAGACAAAGCCTTCGTCGCCGGAGAGCTTCACATAGCCGCCATATTCATATTTGACCATAATGAAGTTAACCACATGCGGGTTTCCCTGCAGCCGCGGGTCGGATGGATAGTCGAAGTATTCAACTTTCTTTACGTCTGCCATCCGCATGGCCTTGAGGTCGCTGTCGGATGCCGGAACGTAGTCGATGAAGATCGCCACTGGCTTGCGGTCGTGAGTCTCCACTTTATTCTGGAAGACATCTACCTGGATGGTTGATATCGACAGACGGTTGAGAAGGTCGATGGCATTCTGCGACGCTCTTTTCTGACGCGATGTCGGAACGTATGCCATAGATTCGGCATTCAGCTGCACCTGCTTCCCTTCAACGACCACTTCATTGAGGTCACGGCTTTTCACCGTGTCTTGCTTTTCGGTCTGGCCATAGGCGGGGAAAAGGCCTGCGGCAGCAAGCAAAATGGATGAAATGATTGATAATCTTGAGTTCATATAAAATCATCTATAATTTATGGCATTCTGAAGGACAGCGACATTCCCGGTCTAAGAAACTGTTTTAAATTCATTTGAAAATAAATTTAAACAGTTTCTAAAATCCTTGTATAACTCATAAACCGATTATCGTTATTCTTGTGACAACAATGGTGAAAATTTGTTTAATTTTATAAAAAAACAGGCACCGGGCTAAAAGACCCGATGCCTGCAGCAGTTCTATGTCTTTCCGGCGGTATCCCGCCTGAAGGGAATGTCAATCCATGTCGTAGTTGATGAAATTGCCTTGTTCGTTGAATAGAAGGTCGATTCCGTTTACAAGCTCGACTTCGTAGCCTCTTCTGTCTTTGGAAATCTCATTGATGCCGATTCCTGTGAAATTCGTACTGACGTATATGTCGATCGGAGCAGGGTAGAATCCTGTGGGAACAACCTTGCCCATGGGAGCGTCCACATCCGTCCATTCTCCGGATTTGTTGAAATCGATTTTGGTGCCGTCGGAGAGGATGATTTCATATTCATTTCTGTCTTTCTCGACGGTAACGACACGGGCAGTCGGGAAATAAGTCGAGATGAATGATTTTGAAACGGCGGGCAATTCGTTCTCGCTGATCATCTTGTCATCATCGCCACATGCCGTTACAGCCATTCCCATCACTGCAATGAGGAAAAGTGGAAGAAAGTAAAAAAGTTTTTTCATCGTTTAAATAAATTCAATAGTTCGTTAAAAATTTATTCATAGGCTAAGCGGCATCCACCGCCAAGCCA